>JACOMV010000018.1 GCA_014324065.1 Hormoscilla sp. SP12CHS1
ATAAACTGGTCTGCGAGTTGCCGAATTGAGCCAAAGCCCAATTCATAAGCAGTGACGACTTTTCTTCTAAAATCAAGAGGGTAACGGCTCATGAGTGAATCTGGTCTGAATTGAGTGTAGCCCCAGTTTATCACAAAAGCGTTATACTTATTTCCTGAACAAGCTGTACTCGTCGGATATCTCTTTCATTTCTTCTGCTGAAAACTTATCAAAAAGCCTGACTAAACTTTCGATCATTTCATCGAGATATAATTTCTCCTGGTAGAGGCGATCTGAGGCAATTACTTTTTCCGTTATCTCCGATATCCGGGCGATCGCCACTTCTTTCCCTGCTGCTACTTGTACCATAGATTACCCTCCTGGTTGTTGAGTTACTCGATCGTCTCTTTCATTCTAGCAGATCGTCGGGCGATTTACCATCTATTTTTCGCGTGGGGCCATAAACCGGGTTTCTTTTACCACAAATTACCGCGTTTAGAGACTGATTTTACCATTCTCCATTCTCCATTCTCCATTCTCCATTCACAATTTTCAAGATTTTTTACGAATTAACCAATAAGTAGTCATTTCTCCTTTCCCTTTGACGCTAATCTTGCCTCTTTCCTCAAATAGGTACTTATCTAACAATAGCTTGTGGGTCGCTGCTGTTACTTGAATTCGGCCCGGTTCTCCAGATGATTCCATCCGAGACGCAACGTTAACCGCATCCCCCCACAAGTCATAGATAAATTTCTTGATGCCAATTACTCCTGCTACTACTACCCCACTGTTTATTCCTACACGAATTTGGAACGAGTTGCCAACTTCTACTTGGAAATTGTTCACAGCAGTTTGCATTGCTAGTGCCATGTCCGCGATCGCCTCTGCATGATCTGGCTTCGGTATCGGGAGTCCCGCCGCTACCATGTAGGCATCGCCAATGGTTTTAATCTTTTCTAAACCCAGTTCTGACGCGAGCGCGTCAAAAGTGGAAAATATTTTATTCAGTAAATTTACCAATGCAATCGGTTCTAGTCGCGCGGATAGGGGCGTAAAGCCGACAATATCGGCAAACATGATCGTCACTTCCTCAAAGTTTTCGGCAATATGTTCCTGGCTTTGTTTGAGTTTGGCCGCGATCGGCTCGGGCAAAATATTCAGTAATAGCTGCTCGGATTTTTCTTGTTCTAGTCGCAGGGCTTGCTCGACAGCATGTCGGGCCCGGGCGATCGCAATAATCTCCCCGACTAACTCGAGCATTTTAATATCTTCTTCAGTCCAATCCTTTGTTGAACCACAATCTAGACCGATAAATCCCACCAGTTTATCTAAATGAAGCATGGGCACGTGGAGCGTGGCCTGGATCCCGTACTGTTCCAGCAATGCTTTTTCAGCATCCGCCTCGATGGGAGGGAAATCAGCAGGAGAGCAAATTTTTATGGTTTGGCCCGACTGGTACTGTTGGTGAAACCAAGATAACGCCGATTCGGGAATGCCTTGAACTTGGTCAATTAAAGGCTCAATTCCCGCTGCCCGCCATCCGTGGGTGACGCTATATTGCTTTTGGTCATAGCCCATGACATAGCTGCGATCGCACTCTGTGAATTCCCCCATGAGTTGTAGCGCCAAATTGATTGCCGTATCCAAATCTTGGTCAATAAAAGCGCGAGAGATTTGACTGAGCAGATTATCTCTAGCTGCTTCCAGTGCCAGTGCCCGTTCTGCTTGCTTGCGACTCGTGATATCCCACGCTACCCAAATAACTGAGTTGTCTGAGATTGGGGAAATACTAGCAGCACACCAAATTTCTCCTCTTTCGGAAACCGCCAAGCAATACTCCACGTTCAAAGTTCGCTTGCTGGAGAGTGCTTGTTCGATGTAGCCCAAAAAAGTATCAACTATTTCCGGTGCAAACACCTCAGACAACTTCTTGCCCAGCTTTTCTGTATAAGATTCATATAATAGGGATGGATTGATCGAGGCAATTTTCAGGTGCCGTCCTTCAGCATCAAATACGATTACCAATTCCGTCATCGCTTCAAACAAATCCCGCAACTCTGCTTCTGCTGCAGCAAGTTGGGCCGTCCGTTCTTCAACTCGCTCCTCTAATTGCTCTTTGCTCTCTTCTAGGGCTAAAAACGACTGACTCAACTGCATTGCCATTTGCTTAAAGGCATCGGCCAGCGATCGCAGTTCCGCGATACATACGGGGCGATCTTTGTACACCTCTAGGTTTTGCTTGATTCCCTCCCTAGCAATGGTGCGACTGGCTTCGCCCAAGCGCAGGATGGGCTTGGCGATCCAGCGAGCAGTCAAAAGTCCCAGTAAGGTGGCGACGCCTAAAGCCGCCACGCACAGTCCAATGGTTGTGCGGGTGTTAGCATTGATTCGTGCCATGAAATCGGCTTCGGGAACCACCACCACGATCGTCCATTCCAGCCCCCACTGGTCTCGATAAGGCGTTACCTGAACCAGTTGCCGATCGCCATTTAGTTCAAATGCTAGCTGTTTTGTTTCATCGAGAAGGTTAAAGTCACCAAATTCTTTGAGCAGATGTGCTGCTGTCGATTTAATTAAAGCATCATCCGCCTCGATCGCTTGCAGTCGCTGCGGTTCGCCATTGTCCGTGATAAAGGGCAGTTGGGAGGTTGAAGTTGCTACTAACAGTCCATTTGGCTCCATAATGAAAGTCTGGCCCGTGCGACCGACTTTCAAACTCGCTAGAAAATGACTAATATCTAACAAAGACAAATCTACAGCAAAAACCCCTATCATCTGTCCTGGGGCTTCGTAGACAGGCTTGACCGCAGGCAGGGCTACATTCGGATAGGGCGCTGTCCAAACATATATCTCTCCCCACGCGGCTTTTTCCGCTTTCAATGCTGCTCTGTACCAGGGTCGATTCAGCACTTCATTGTTCTCAATTACCGATATAATTTTCGCGCGATCGCCTTGTTCATTTGTCCCGTAGGTATAAAACCAGATCTGAGCAGATTTTCCATCCCAGTAGCCAAGATTTATTTTGCCGTCTGCTGCTCGTTCCGCGCCGCTGGATAACCGATGTTTATCGCTACCGAAATAAATGTATCTTGCCCAATCAAATAACTCTATCTGCTTATAAAAGTGCCGTTCCAAACCACTTATTTCTTGCAAATTCAATTTGCCGATTTCAAGATCCTTCGCATTTATTTGATTAATCGCGTGGGGCTTACTCAAGTAACTCTTGAGTCGATCTTGTATGCGGTTAACTATCTCTTGACGCAACTGAGTTTCCAGGTCTTCAACTGATTGCTGACCGTTTCTAAAAGAAAGATATCCTACAAGTCCCACGGCTGTCAATATTTGCAAGACAAACGGCAGAACCATGATGATTCTCAGAGGGACTTTTCCCGAAATTTTCTTAATCAACTGGTTCATAAATATCAATACAATTGATTAAATAGAGATTGATTAGCTAATATGACCCCTCCGATTTTTCCGAAACGGTAGGAACCGGAGCATCTCATATTTGCCTATGTATTATAAGTTATAGCAGCGACGGTTGCAGCTTTATCCGAATAAAGCTAATTGCTGAGGCCCGGAGGAAAAGGCAGTACCCGCATCGAGACAGACCAAAGCCTTGTGGATATTCTCGCCCAGCCGTCGAGCGAACTCCACTGGCACGGCGTTGCCAATTTGTATCAGAATTGACCGTTTGTTATTGCCCTTAAACTCCCAATCGTCGGGAAACGTTTGCAGTCGTGCATATTCTCGATGGGTGAAGGCTCTCAAGCGTGAGGCTGATATGCGCCAGAGCTTTGCGTTGGCCTTTGGATTTCGGATATACTGACCGTTGATACGATCTTTTACTTGACGACTCGCTCGTATATTGCCTTGGGCCCAACCCCACACTGTTGCCGTGTCGATCGCGGGGAAGGGCCGATCGTAACTGCGAATCGGATGACCGTCGGATGCGGTGCGGGAAAAGCGTACTGGCAAGACGCAATCAGTTGGATCGAAAGGTTCGCTAGTTTCGATGTGAACTGCGCTCTTGAATCCCCAGACGGGATCGTGATTCGGTACAGTTGGTACGGGACTGAAGTTGTGAGCCAGGTCGAACAGAAAGGGGCGAATGGAAGTCTGGCACTTGTCGGGTTGAGGTAAATAATAGCCAAGTGGTGGTTCGCAAAAGGCGACGAAGACAAAGCGGCGGCGGGTTTGCGGAACACCATAGTGACACATCTTAAAAATGTCGTGAAAGACGGTGTAGCCACAGCGTTCTAAATCCTGCGTAATTTGCATGGCTACAGGGTTACCTGTTTCCGGCGATTTCATTGTCCGTAGGTTGAGGACGTTTTCGATCGCGATGATGCGCGGTCTTCCTTGCCGCGCAATCCGTAAAACCTGTTTATAAAGCTGATTTCTCGGATCGTCATCCTGACGGTTACCGCCCAGAGAAAAGCCCTGACAGGGAACTCCTGCTAGTAAAACATCCGGTGAAATCACCGAATCTAATTCAAATTCTCGGAGGTCTGCTTGGAGAACTGGCCAGTGGGGACGATTGTGCTTAAGCGTGGCGATCGCCCACGGATCCAGATCGATCGCCTGTCGGTGCTGAAAACCAGCTAACTCGAACCCCAGGTCTAGTCCTCCGGCACCCGCACACAATCCAACGACAGTGAAGATCGATTGACTCATCGATCTTCCTCCTGACGCAGCGTTACAGCGGGTTGACGTGATGAGCGATATGCAATGAAATGGTGCTGTTGTCCTGCCGATGGGTTTTCGGTATAGGTAGCCTGTAGCTTACTCGTCGTCAGGTCGAAATAGTATCCAGTCATCAGGCGATCGGTCTCCGTCCTTACGAGTTCACCCACAGGGATTAAACTATCCGACACAGCCCATGCGGCGGGTAGGATCGAGGTCATTTGTCGTTCCACACCATCCAACAAGCCAAACGGAGTCGGTGCAACGTACATTTTGCGATCGCGCAGTAGCAAGTCACCAAAGCTTCCCATACCGCGAACGCTCTTGTTTTTATGAACGTAGCTATTGTCAGCATTGAGAAATGAACCGTGACAGAGAACGAGATCGTATACACCGTAACTATTTTCATCAGGGTTAGCTGGATAACGTCCGAAAACGTAGATAATTTCGCGACCGCGATAGACACCGTGCGGGATCTGGCTGTTGCAATCATAGTCGTTGACTCGTCCGGGATACCCTAGTCCTTTAAGTTCGTAGCCCAGCGGCATATGCACGAGACGAAAATCAGGATACATGTTGCGACCGGGTTCGTCAAAGTATATCTTTCGTTCCTCAAGCCGTGCTTTGAACCAGTTTTGAAAGGGAAATTCTTTGTCGCGGCGGGATTGACGCGAGATCTGCTTGCCGTCGTCGATCGCTGTCTCACAAGCAATCAACATGGCAGTCACTTCGGCACTCAGGACTTGGGGAGGGTTTGTCATTGACATAAGTTTAACATCGATCCCAACCTACTACCGATGTGTCCTGCGTTCGCGCAGGACACGTCGCCCGGTGCGCGCAGCGCAATCGCTAATCGCACTTCTCCGGGAGACACTGCGCGTTGGGGCCTGGGGCAACTTCGCGCCCCAACACCTGTGTAAAAGCCTCAAGATTGTAGGAACATCTAGGTTCGCCTAATTTTGGAGAAACTGCACCAACTGTTCCAACTTGGTCCACGCAGCACCACTGGATAGGATATCCTTAGCCACCTTAACACCCTCTGCATGAGCCTGAAGTGGAACAACTTCACCCACCTGAAGGGCCAAAGATGCATTCAATGCCACAGCATCCTGCTGGGCCGCTGTACCCTTGCCTTGTAGCACATCGGACATAATCTCGACATTGTCTTTAAGTTCGCCCCCTCGCAAGGCATCGACCCTTGCTGCTGTCAAACCCAGTTCCTGGGGATTGATTGCGGTTATCTGTACCCGACCGTCGGACAATATGGCCAAATCTGTTAAATCTCCTAACCCCGCCTCATCTAGTTTTTCCCGTCCGTGGAGGACGATCGCCTTCTGGGTTCCCAGTTGCTGCAATGCTTGGGCGATCGTTTCTATCATCCCCCCATCGAAGACCCCGATCGCCTGACCTGTCGGGCCCATGGGATTCACTAGCGGGCCCAAGAGATTAAATACAGTTCGCACCTTCAGAGTTTTCCGCAGACTCACTACCGCCTTCATCGCTGGATGCCAACCGGGGGCAAATAGAAACGTGATTCCTACTTCATCCAGGGCGGAGACAACCTTCTGAGTGGGTGCATTCAGCGGAACCCCCAAACCTTCCAATACATCCGCCGAACCCACCTTACTAGAGGCCGAACGATTGCCATGTTTGGCCACTTTTACCCCTGCGGCGGCGGCCACAAAGGCAACAGCAGTAGAAATATTAAAGGTGGAAGCACCATCTCCACCCGTCCCGCAAGTATCTATTACAGGGGTCGAATGTACGGTTTTGGGGTATGATTTCGATTGAGATTGCAATACCGAGGCCATGCCCGCCAGTTCTGTTGCTTCTACACCTTTAGCTTGGATGGCCGCTAAGATCGCACCTGAGAGTACCGGCGGAATTGTCTCACTTAACCATCCCTCCATTAAGGACTCTGCTTGGGCCCGTGAGAGCGATCGCTTATCTAGGAGTTGTTGTAGTAACTTGGACCAGTTGGGGATTTGCTCGTCAATTGCCATCGCTCGATCCTGAGTCATAATTGTTGCTATATTTGACTATTTTCAATTGGAGATCGTCATGGGTTATTCAGTCAAGTCCTAGCCCTCTAATCGCACTACCCAGGAGACCAGGCGGCAGACAAGACACCTTCAGCATCTCCTGTTGTGCTTTTGTCCCAGGGGACAGGGTGTGGTCAAAAGTAGTTGATAGCTGGGTGCCAGATCCCCGGGTAACGAACCCTCCGCTGCCCGATGCATGTACTCTAGCCCCTGCACGCTCCAGGCAGACACAGACATCCGAGGGGGTGGTCTAACCTACAGGGGTATCCGACAGCTGGGAGGGCCCATAAACGATCAACGGGTTTTGACCACACCTTTTGGCAGATGATGCCCGATCGATCTTAAAAGAAAAAGGGGTGTGGTCAAAACCCGTTGGTACTCGGTCTCCCCCGCCGGAACCCGTTCCCAGGCAGAGCCGTGGGAACGAGGGGGCCCGGCTACAGGTAAAAAATCAAGCCCGGCAAAGATTTCCGATGTCCTAGCGTTTCCATTAATTCCCGTCCCCAGCGAGTGGGGACTTGGTAATGTTTTTACATTTCAGGAGGATAGATCGTTTCCATTAATTCCCGTCCCCAGCGAGTGGGGACACTAATTTCCAAACCACCCCCCGGGGTGATCTACTGGCGAGTTTCCATTAATTCCCGTCCCCAACGAGTGGGGACGTCCAAATCCGAGCAATGATGACAGCCAATGTCGCCGCGTTTCCATTAATTCCCGTCCCCAACGAGTGGGGACCGAACTGCCTGGCTGCATTGCTTTTTTACTCAAAGGCGTTTCCATTAATTCCCGTCCCCAACGAGTGGGGACCCAACGAATATATCATATCACAGAGAGAATGGCAGAGCTGTTTCCATTAATTCCCATCCCCAACGAGTGGGGATCTGCTGCTTTCACTCAGTCCGTACTCTATTCAGTGTTGGAGCAGCTTGTTTCCATTAATTCCCGTCCCCAACGAGTGGGGACTCTCGAATTCGTGAGTTATTCCTTGAGGGGAACTCAATGTTTCCATTAATTCTCGTCCCCAACGAGTAGGGACCTGTATCATTTGGCCATTCCTTGTTTCGACGAGTCACAAGCATCAATTCAATAAGGCTATGTGGACGACCATAAACGATCAACGGGTTTTGACCACACGACCTGGTTCATATTTTGGCGGGACAGCGGGTAAAATCGCACCTTGCTGGCTGGGATTTATCGAACGAGGGGCCCGGCTACATGAAACCTGTTCCCAGGCAGAGTCGTGGGAACGAGGGGTTTGGCTACATGAAAGCTATTGCATGCTTACAATAAACTATTGTATGTTTACAATAAACTATTGTATGTTTACAATAAGCTATTGTATGTTTACAATAAGCTATTGTATGTTTACACTAAGCATTGTATGCTTACACTAAGCTATTGTAAACCTATGTTACAATTTTCTGACGCTCGGCGCCAGCAACCGCTCTCAAGGTCGCCGTGCCGGGCACGGCAACCCCTTGATGCAGAGCTTATCAGAAACATCCCCCCGTGGGAATCATTAACTTAGAGGGAAAAAGTAAATCCCATTTTTCCCTCCCAGATGCTGTCATTGTCGCTGTCGCTTTCTGGGTTAATCAGTACGGACAAACTAGAATTCCATCTTATCCGGTCAGTCAAAGGATAGCGATAGGAGGCTTGAATGTTGAACTTAGTATCAGGATCTATACGTTCGGAAACGTCATTGCTGGTCACCTTCGGTTCCATTCTGAACAGGAAACTCAACTGAGACCCTAGTTTACCTACGTCTGGAAAAGCCAGGGAGAGCCCCCAGTGCCAGATCTCGGCATCAGCACCCCTCGTTCCTGCAAAGATTCCCTGAGATCCAGGAGAACTTTCTGCCTTCGCCTCAGTATAACCTACCCAAGCGCCAGAGATCGGGCTATCGCCGAACCGATAGTTAGCTTCTATGCCATAAGCATTTGCTGAAGTTGCGGTATCTTCTCCAAAAGGTGCTCCCGCAAAGCTGCTGCCACCACGCCCAACATTCGGGCTATTAGGAGCATAGTAACGCGCATAGGTAAGACCGATCCCCAGGCGATCGTTCGGTGTCAAAGTCACCTGAGCTAAAGCTCCAAATTGACCGTTAAAAAGCCCTTTCCCCTCACTCGGATCCGATATGCTATCATCAGAACCGAAATAAGTTGCCCCAATTTCCAGCCAATCATTTAATTGATAGTTTATCCCCACGCCACCACCAGAACTGAGCCCGTAGATGGGGCTGCTGGAGACCGGATTTAATGAGGGAACAACGCTTGTTGCCGACTGACCCCTTGCCACTAAGTAGAATTGACCGCGAAAGCCCAGGGGAAATCGATAGAAAACCGAGCCCCAACTAATCTCACCACCATCACTGCCAGTGAGCCCAGCTCGCAGCAGGTCTCTACCGGTGAAACTGCTGTCAAAGTTGAGAGATGCCGAACCTCCAAATGTGAGATTTTCCTCTGGATCTTTGTTCCAGCTCTCGGTAAAAGTGAAGTTAGCTGACCCAAATAGCTTCGCCGTAGTCGAGAACTGATTCGCTTCCAGTTCAGCAGTCAGGGCTTCCAGGGCATCTATCCGACCCCGCAGAGTTGCCAGTTCTGGGGCATACTCGTCTTGCAGCCGTTGCAATCTATTTATGTCTTCTCTGGCCAATACATTGCTTGTCGCACTGGCAATCAGTTCATTTATCTTGTCCAAACAGGCATTCAATCCCGCCGCAAACTCATATCTGGTTAAGGCCCGATTCCCCCGATACCTGCCATCGGGATAACCCCCGACACAACCGTAGCGTTCTATCAATGATTGTAATGCTTGGTATGCCCAATCTGTTGGTTGGATATCAGATAGTTGAGACACCGATGTTGTCTGCTCACGCCGCCAGGAATCTCCAACATTCTCCTCGACATCAGAAGATAATTCTTCTACTGAGGTGAAGGGACTCCCTAAGCTGCTATTTATCTGGGCCAGACCTGCATCGGATATCGTCAAGCTCGGAACCAGTATTGCCGACGCGATCGGCAATAGACATTTTTTCACCGTCTATTCTCCTCACACAACACATCCCTCGATCTCTGGTGATACAATATCAATCACCCCCTGTCAAGAGACCGGGCAACGTGTATTTACGGGCAAGGTGCAGCACTGCCTATAAGATAACTGACCACTGAGAATTCACAATGTCCTAGGGACTAATCGTGATATTGTTATGGATGTAATCCCGCAGCTTAGGACGCTCAGAAGGAGAAAGTGCCACGTAAAATAGCTCAGTGTTAATTTCTGGACCTCTACTCGTCACCCAACTGACGAAGTCTTTAATTGCTTGAGCGATCTCGGCATTGGGGTACTTCTGGTAAAATATCAGCATACTCGTACCAATAATCGGATAGCCCTCATCTGGATCGTCTATTTTTAAGAGTGTGAAATTTTCGTCCCACTCTGTTGTTAGCAGCGCTTTATGTGACTCGTCAACGGTAGGTCGGACATATTCACCCTTCTTATTTTGCAGTCGGGCTGTCGATAAGTTGTGGCTGAGGGCATAATTTGCCTCTACATAGCCGATCGCCCCATCATTTAGGGCCACCGCCGAAGCCACTGCCGCATCCCCGTCACGACTCGCAAACACATTGAAACCCCACTCTGGGTTTTTCGTAGCCTCTATTTCACCTTTAGTCAGGGCACTCAAGTGACGGGTGAAAATAAAGTTCGTACCGCTTCCCTCTCCGTGGACAACCACCTGAATTTTTCTGTTTGGCAACCTCGGGCTCACCTGATTCCAGTTGCCTATTTTCCCTGTGAATATTTTCACCAGCGTCTCCCGAGATATCAAGATATCCGGGGGTGCCTCTCTGAGATTGTAAATCACCGCCACCCCGTTGCCTACCGTGGACAGCAATAGCAAACCCCGACCCATCCTTTCTCTTTCTGCACCTGTTGGCGGTGCATCGCTAGCAATGAAGTCAACCGACTCATCAATAAATCTCTCTATACTACCAGCGCTACTCCTGACTACGTAATTTACTTTTACACCGCTTTCTTCGGAGTATTCTTCAAAATAACGCCGGTACGCTGGGAGTCCAAAACTTGTTACTACACCGCTAATACTTTGCGCTACTGCTGTAGTCAGCCAACTTAAGAAAAGCCCGATCGCCAGGCTTGTTGCTGTTAAGTATCTACGCCAACTGCTTGCTTTCACCACCATCATTCGCTATTTTCTCCTCTCTTGGGTATATCATCATCCATTATAGCCCTATTCTCTGTGCACTTGTCAAATATTAAGTATGATGAAGTCCGAGACCTGACATGGCCTACAGGATTTCACCGATCTAGCGGTGTCTCCTGGTCGGGAGATGTCTCGTGACACAGCCGCCTAATCGCACTTTATAGGAGACACCGCTGCGCCATTATTCATTAACTATCATAGCCGCAGCAACCTAAATCAAGTTGTCAATGTTCCTTGACAGGTAGCAGGGCTGGTGTGGTAAGATGGACTTGTCGCGATCGCCAGCGTATGGCTGCACAGGCTACACGGCTACTGGGGATGACACTAGTATAGCCCGTGGGCTCAAAATTTGGGATCGTGGAAAAAGAAAATGGTAAAGTAAGGAAAAGCTTAGAGATTTGTTCTCAAATTTTTCGCCATAATTTTGAATAAAGAATTTTGAATTGCTGATTATGACGCTGCCAACCTGGATTACTTTTTCTCGTTTGCTGGGGGTGCCATTTATCCTCTACTTTTTAACAGCGCCTACTCCAACCCAGCGCTGGATATCTCTGGCAATCTTTCTAGTTGCTGCTGGTACGGATTGGTTAGATGGCTATTTGGCTAGGAAACTGAATCAAGTTACAGATTTGGGCAAGTTTCTCGACCCCTTGGTAGATAAGTTGCTTGTGCTTGCTCCTTTGCTTTGTTTAATTGATTTGGGGCAAGTTCCAGTAGCGGGCGTGTTTATGATTTTAGCACGAGAGTTGGCGATCGCAGGTTGGCGGGTTAATCAACCCAAAATCTCTGGGGCGAATATCTGGGGTAAGCTGAAAACTGTCAGTCAAATCGGGGCCTGTGCCCTTCTCATCGCCCCCACTCCTGATAGCTGGGAAATCCCTTCTCTGATTGTCTTCTGGGTTGCTGTCGCTCTCACTTTGATTTCTGGTGCTATCTATCTATTGCCCAAAAAAGCTAACAACTATAATGTCTAAGCGCTCTTTGGGTATAGGCAAAATGTGGCGACTGCGATTAAAACTGAGACTCTGTTAGTCAATCAACCGGTGGTTTTGTAACTGCTTGTGCATGTCGCGGCTTTTCAAGATCGCCTATTATAGGCGATCTTGCTCTCTGTTGCTCCCAAGCTCTATCATACTCCCCGATTTTCGGGCCGTCCGCGGACCGATCGGGCCCCGTTATCAGATGTGAATTTTATCTATTTTTTGTTGGAGTTTAAGATGGAAAATCTTAGGGATAAAAAGCTCAACTTACCAGATTGCAAATTTGGATTTTACAGACCAATCCTGCCATATCTAATTATTGCTTTTGGCGTGGCGGTGAGGTTGGTTGAATATTTGTCCAATCGTTCTCTCTGGGCGGATGAAGCCGTTTTGGCTTTGAATATTGTCAATCGTTCTTATCTGGAATTGCTCCAACCTTTGGATTATGACCAAGGTGCGCAGATTGGTTTTTTGATGGTGGAAAAGTTTGCCGTTCAGATATTGGGCAATAACGAGTATGCGCTGCGGTTATTTCCTTTTATCTGTGGTGTGGGATCCTTGTTTTTGTTTTATGAATTAGGCAAAAAATGGCTTTTAAAATCTGGAGTTACTATTAGCTTACTTTTGTTTGCCTGTTTGAAATATTTAGTTTACTATTCCGCAGAGGTGAAACAGTATTCTAGTGATGTGACGATCACCATCCTATTATATTTATTGCCTCTGGCGAAGCAAAAATTGAACCGGGGTCAGATGATTAAATATTGTCTAGTAGGAGCGATCGCCATTTAGTTTTCCCATCCATCTTTATATTAGCAAGTATTGAGAGTAGTGCATTGCTAATCAATTGGAGGCAGAAAGACCAAAATAAAACCAAAAAGTTGTTAGGCATTTACTCAGCTTAGATATTCAGTTTTGTCATCTTTTATTTTGTGTCTCTGGCAATGAAACATTAATGATCTCTTGGGGTAATGCTTTTCCCGATACGACCTTTGATATCATCTGGATGCTAGATGCTTTCGGTAAATTTTTCTATAAACCTTTAGGCTTTGGTAAATGGATAGATGGATTAGCCATAGTCGCTTTTTTAGTGGGTTGTGTTTCCTACTGGTTGCGAAGAAAAGAAATTTTGTTGCTGTTGTTATCGCCATTATTGGCAACTTTTTCCGCTTCATTTTTACACCAATATCCGTTTCGCAGTCGTTTAGTTTTATTTCTCACACCATTCGTGATTTTTATCATCGCAGAAGGGGTACATTACATGTTGAGCAAACCTCAAGATCGACGGATAAAATTTATCAGTATTTTCTTCGCGATCTTATTGCTATGGCAACCTTTAGCAAAAGGGATTCATCTAATGAAAAACCCGCGAACTTACTCAGAAATTAAACGGGTATTGAATTATATCAAAGCACATCAACAACCAGGAGATCTTTTATATATTTATCAACGAGGTATATATCAGTTCGAGTATTATGCCGAAAAATATGGTTATCAAGAAGGTGATTATATTATTGGCGTGGATGACTTAGATGAATATGATGGGAAAAAACTATCAATTGCGGAAATTGCCAGATATAAAAAGGACTTGGATAGACTGCGTGGGAATAAAAGAGTTTGGTTATTATTTTCTCACAATCATCTTCCAGCAGAAAGAATATTTTTCAAGGCTTATCTAAAAGAAATTGGCCTGAGAATAGATCGGTTTGTAGAAAAAGGATCTTATGTAGTTTTATACGATCTTAGTTACAAAAATGAGGGTGCAAATAATGAGTAAAACTTTTGATGATTGTAAATTACTATACCTACGAGGTAAAAATTGCCTAAAAAATCACAATGTCACGGCGATGGCCAGATGCGATCGCCAATATCAATCCGGGGCAATGAAAATCAGGGGCACGATTAATATTTAGGTTGATATATTGATTATTGATGCCGTGCCCCTAACACCATGCGATTTTTCGGGCCGTCCGCGGACCGATCTCCAATAATTTTATCATCTACAGAAAGGTAGATCGTGGGCGGTGCCCAGGTTTAGATAATTTCATCATCTACAGAAAAATCAACTTCCGCCTTATCCTTACTCTGAGTTAGGTAATCCTTCTCGAAGGAGTCTTTCAGACCAGAAATCAGATCAAATTCTGGCCGCCAGTTGAGTTCGGTCATGGCTTTATGTACGTCAGCGAAGAAATGCTGCACTCGCAGGGGGAAGGCTTTGCGCTTGCCGAAATCAAACTTTTTGGGGTCGTAATGTACTATATTAGTGCTATCAGCTGATTTGCCAGCAGCTTGCGTACAAGCACGGGCTAATCCATCAAAGGTGACGTAGCGATCGCCCGAAACATTATATATCTGCCCGATCGCCTGAGAGTTTCCCAAGACAGCTGCCATAGCCCGGGCCAAGTCTTGACAATGACCGAGTTGGGTGATATGATAGCCATTACCGGGGATAGGAATGGGGCGATCGCGGACAATCCGGTCAAAGAACCAGGATTCCAAAGGATTATAATTCTTGGGTCCATAGATATAGGTAGGACGAATGGCAGTAAAGGGCAAACCAAGTGCTTGGAGATATGCTTCCGTTTCATACTTACCCTTGTGGCGAGAATTGGGGTCGATCGCATCTGACTCTACATGGGGCATTTGGTCGGATTTGAGATAGACTCCGGCAGAACTCATGTAGACAAAATGCTGGACCCTGTCCTTAAACATATCGGCAAGGGGTTGAGTGTCGCTGAGTTGGCGGCCATTGTTATCAAAGATAGCGTCAAACTTTTCCTGGGAAAGTTTTTCCTGGAGTTGGGCCGGATCGGTGCGATCGCCATGAATCTGCTTGACCCCCGGGACTGGTGCCGGTTGATTGCCGCGATTAAACAGCACAACTTCATGTCCTTGTGCGACCAGAATTGGCGTGAGGTAAACACCGATAAACCGGGTGCCACCCATAATTAAGATTCTCATGACCTTGTTGATTGTTAGTGGTTAAAGGTGAATTGCCAGCTTCCCGAGAAACGGAAGGCATTGGCAATCTGGTAGAGATTGTACTCCAGAAAGTAAAATATACTATACTGAAGCAGGTTTGATAGGTGAGGTTGATGATGATGGCTGCGGCTCGTTTTTGGCGGAAAATCAGGGCCTTCGGGCAGAAGGGGAAAAGAATGATTTTGGCCTTGCTACTCATGCTGCTGTGGTTGACACTTTTAGGGCCAGCATGGGCAGAAAAGCCTCCAGAAAAGGCAGTGGTGAAGGTGCCAGTGATGCTGGATGGTAGGGAGTTGTTTCGGGTGAGTGATTCTGGAGAGTTCACTGCCGCCGAACGAGGGAAAAATATTAATGCCCTACTAGAGGAAAAACTAGATGGGACATTGAAATCGGGCATGGCGCTGGAGGTGAAAATTGCCCAGCAAAACGAACAAATCACCCTGCGGATAAATGACCGGCATCTGGTGACGGTGACGGCACGAGATACCATTCCAGGCGTGACATTAGCAGAACAGGCGCAAATATGGCAAGAAACTCTCCAAGAGGCGATCGCCAGGGCCAAATATGAGCGGACACCTGCTTACAGGGGTCTGGCGATAAAATTGACTCTGGGGAGTATAATAGGGGCGATCTACAATGCGCACTTGTCTGGATAGATAGGCGGTATAGACGCCGACATCTGCGACGGGAAGGTAGCGAAAGAGGATCTTGGCAATTATTAGTGCTGCTGCTACTGCGGATCGGGATAGGGATAGCAGTTGCTGGTTATATCGCCAATTTATTCCCCTGGACTCGTCGCTGGCTATACAAAGCCTACCAAGTTTTAATAACCACATTTTCAGCTAATATTTTTACTTTAGGAGAAGAAGCAGTTTCACTCAACCGACTGCTGCTGATGGCTGTCTTAATACTTGGGCTGTGGATAGGGGTCGGTTGGTTGACCAAATTGCTGAAATCTCAGATCTTACCCTTAGGGGGAGGAGACCAAACTGTCCGAGAGTCGATCTCCTATTTCCTCCGCTACGGGTTAATTTTCTTTGGTTCCCTGCTAATCCTCACCGTTGGCGGGTTTGACTTTCGTTCCCTGGCCATTATAATTAGCGTCCTGGGGGTAGGAATTGGCTTTGGACTGCAAAATATTGCTAAAGACTTCATCAGTGGCTTGATCATGAGCTTCGATCGTCCGATAAAAGTCGGTGAATTAGTCCAAGTCGGGGAATTTCAGGGTTTAGTCCAACGCATCGGTCCGCGCGTTACCGAGATTTCTACCATAGAACGAGTAATTGTGATGATACCCAATTCTCGGTTTATCGAAGGGGAGGTGCAAAACTGGCATCGTAGCGGACTGACTCGCGTGAAAGTCTATGTCGGGGTCCCCTATGGTGCGGATATGGAATTAGTGCATAAAGTGCTCTTAGCTGCTGCTCAAGCTGCTCAAGCTCACCATCCTGATATTTTACGCCATCCTCCCCCCAAGGTGAAGTTTCGGGGGTTTGGCGATAGCGCCCTCAATTTTCGGGTGGTGGTGTTTATTCGCAACCCCCTGTCCGAACCAAAGGTGAGAACTCTGGTTTACAATCAGGTGGAAGCTGAGCTGCGCCAATATCATATCAAAATTCCTTTTCCCCAGCGTTCTTTACAGGTAAATATCCCTCAATTTAAGGAACTGGCCGCAAGTTGGCAAAAGCAACCAGCTAAAGGAGATCTTGACTATCCCCGATCGGGTCAGGGACAATGATATCCCAGCACCCCCGGTCGTGCAAGCAGAATATGATTGGCAGGCGATCGTTTCTCAGATGCGGGGACCGTCCGGAGTAGAAATTAAAGATCGCCGATCTAATCTGAAGTCGTTCGACAAATGCTTTGTCGGGTCCGAAGCAGTAGACTGGTTGATGGAGCATGAAAAAGCTACCAGAGAAGAAGCGATTCTGATCGGAGAATTAATGGTCTCAGAGAGGTTAATTCACCATGTCCTGGACGAACAGGGCTTTAAAGATGGACCCTTATTCTATCGCTTCTATGCTGATGAAGATACCACGTCAGAGCCAGGCAAATCCAATTTTCAGGCCACTTCAGAACGAGATCGGGTCTAGACAATGACGAAGGTCGAGACAGCAAGGATGGAGAATATTCTGGGGGAGTTATCGATGACTAAAGGCTAAGTTTGGTAACGGCAATGTTACCAGAAAAACAAACATCGACATCCGTGCCACCAGCCCGATCGCGCTTACCATATTCTCCGATATAATAATATTGGTCTTCCTCAATCCGATATTGTACAGGTAAAGGATGGGTACTGGGTTCACATAAAACTATATCTGGCTCAGCAGCAGCTGGTTCAAGATGAGGTAAATTCACGTTCCAGAAACTACCCGGATCGAGGGTACGGGAGAAGAGGTCCGCTAATAGCATAGCAGTCCATTTGGTCGCCCGATCCCAATCAATTACCAAAGGTTTTTTGATCCAATGGGAAATAGCAATGCCGGGGATACCGAGAATGACAGCTTCTCGGACAGCAGCGACAGTTCCAGACATATAAACATCAACTCCTAAATTGCCCCCCGCATTAATCCCAGATAAGACCCACTCGACATCAGGACAAAGATGTGTTATGGCCAGACGAGAGCAGTCTGCGGGAGTACCGCCAACAGCATATTCTGTCTCTGATTTTTCCGGAACGGTGGGACGGCCGACGTGAATTGGTCGATCTGTGGTAACTTGGTGCCCGCAGCCCGATAAATGCTCTTTAGGTGCGACAATGATACCATTGCCATCTAGCGCCCGCTGTAGCGCCCGGATGCCTGGGGCATCTATGCCATCATCGTTGGTTAGAATTAGGGTCATAAAGTTCAGGGTGGAAAGGATATGAATGCAAAGGACAGCATTAACTATAATAGTGGAACGAGTGCTGGGGGAGTGGAACAAGTGCTGGGGGAGTAGAACGAGTGCGGGTTGGATAATGACTGTCGCCCGTTGAGCAGTGACCTGTGCGGGTTGGATAATGACTGTTGCCCGTTGAGCAGTGACCTGTGCGGGTTGAGCAGTGACCAGAGTTGGGAAAGTAGCATAGCTGGTTCGGATTGCTCGATTTTTCCTCGCACTCTCCAGTATAATAGAATCAAAGTTTATAATAGAGTAAGTTACCAGATAGGATGAGATAGATGTATGGCCATTGACGACCAAAATAATTTGTCCGCAGAAGCACTAATCCGGCAGCTTCCCAATTTTCACGATCGGACGCTGAAACAGGATTATCTGAATTGGCTAGCAAATACAGAACCTCTAGCCAAGATATTGCCGCAATTGTCAGATGAGACCCAGGCCCTGGGGGTGGTGAAGTTAGCCATAGAGGTGGATCTGCGACTGGGGGCAAGGTTAGCAGGGTCGGTAAAGCCAGAGTTTCAAGAGCAAACGGTGGGGGAAATCGCGCAGTTAGAGGTGCCGTCCTTACTTAAAACAGAGCTTTTGGGCATGACAAAATCAACAGTGGCAGTTCCTATGTTGCTAGGGGCTTTGTCAGACGAAGATCTGTGGGTGCGTGGTAGCGCCGCAAAGGGATTAGGAGATATCGGTGACCCGAGGGCGATCGCGCCTTTAGGCCAAGCTTTGTCCGATGGAGAAAAGTGGGTGGTCCGCAGTGCAGTCGAGGCATTAGGGAAGATCGGCACCCCTGCAGCGATCGGGCCCCTGGGAGAAGCATTAGATTTAGATAATGAAGCACGGTGGGTGCGGGAAATGGCGGTAGAGGGGTTAGGAAAGATTGGCAGTAATGAGGCGATCGGGCTGTTGGGCCAAGCATTAGAAGATGAAGAACGCTTTGTCAGAGAGAAAGCTGTGGAAATGTTGGCGAATATAGGCACTGAAGCAGTAATTCCAGTATTGCGACAAGCCTTGTACAATCAAGTAGAAGACTCCTCTACGAGTGAAAGTGCCGCCGCTGCTTTAGGGGCGATTGGCAGTCCAGCAGCAATTGAGGTGCTACGGGAGGTTGTCTCAGATGAGAGTCATTCGGCTCACAAAATGGCTACCGAAGCCTTAGTGAATATCGGCCATCAGGTGATGGTTGAAAAGCTACAGCAAGCCTTGTCAAGTCCAGACAGTTGGGTGCGCCGGTCAGCGGTCGAAGAGTTGGTGAAGATTCCCATCCCAGCAGCGGTGCCAGCTTTACAACAAGCCTTGACAGATCCGGAATTACATATTCATTATACTGTGCTAGAAACATTAGGAAAGATCGGCAGTGACGAGGCGAGCTCGGTGTTGCTCAAAACTTTGCGATCGCACTCTGATGAATACATTTGCAGTGCAGCGGCTGAAGTCCTAGGAACAATTGAATCGTCCGCAGTAGTTGACGAACTAATTGAGGCTTTGTCCGATGAAAGCGAAGAGGTTCGTTGTGCAGTAGCGTCGGCTTTGGGAAATATTGGCTCGGAAGAATCAGTTAAGGTGCTGATCGCGACCTTACAGCAGGATACAGATGAAGATGTTCGCAGCAGTGCAGCCGAAGCTTTAGGTAATATTGACTCCGAGGCAGGAGTTGAGGCTTTAATTGAGGCTTTGCAGTCCGATGCAAGGGAGTTAGTGCGAGTCTATGCAGCAGAAGCATTAGGAAATATAGATTCTGAAGCGGCAGTTGCGGCCCTGATCGAAGCAATGAGACATGATGATGAGGAAAATGTGCGCGGTATGGCGGCTGAGGGATTAGGAAAGATCGGCTCCCAGTCGGCAGTTGCAGCCCTCCAGTCAGCCTTGTCAGATCCAGACCTTTGGGTGCGGAATACTGCTGCTGAAGCCTTAAATAATATCGGCGGCAGTCAGGGAAAAGCCCGATCGCACTTCCTGCAGTTCCCAATAGATGGCCGCGCCGAGGCAGTGATTGCTGCTCTCATACCGGTGGTGTCAGAGCAAGAATTATATCTAAGCTGGAAGGCGATCGAGCTGCTAGAGAATATCGGCACCCCAGCAGCCATTGCCGCCCTCCAACAAGCTTTTTCCAATCGGGATCTAAAGGTGCGGCAGAAAGCTGTTGAGGCTTTAGTGAATATCGGCACCCCAGAAACGATAGAGGCCCTGAAACAAGCTTTGCTAGATCCAGAAATCAGCTATCGGGCGATCGTCGAGATCGTCGATATATTAGGGGAAATGGGGACAGATGAAGCCATAGAAGTGCTGAAGATCGCCTTGTTAAATCAAGACTATCCTGTCCAGATGAAAGCTGCTGAAGCCCTCGGAAATATCGGCAGTAACAAGGCAGTTTCAGCCTTGTTAGAAGCAATATCTTGTGACAATAAAGAGGTTCGCAGCATGGCAGCTGAGGGATTAGCGGAGGCATTAATAGAGCAGGCCGCCAGTGTCTCATCAGAGGAAATTTTACCATCACTGGTCGCGGCCTTAAAGGATGAATACGAGCCCGTGCGCAGCAATGCAGCTGAGGCCTTAGGGTATATCAGTTCTCCCGAGGCAGTGTCCGCATTGATTGCGGCCTTAAAAGATGAAGAACCTTACGCACGCAGGAGTGCAGCTAATGCCTTGGGGAAGATCGGTTCGCAAGTAGCAGTGCCAGCATTGCAAGACGCCTTGTCAGATCCAGAGCAACTGGTTCGCAGTAGCGCTGTGGAAGCTTTAGGCGCGATCGGCACAGAGTCGGTGATTCAACCGCTGTTTTCGGCTTTGTCAAATCCCAACTACTCTGTCCATCGAGAAGCAGCTGAAGCTTTAGGAAATATTGGGACGCCAGCAGCAATTGAAGCCTTGCTGCAAGCGGGGTTAGAAGATAACTTGTGGCATTGGTCGGTCATGCAAGTGCTAGAAGAAATCGGCGATCGAGACTTACTTCCCCGTCTGTCAGATATGCTGTTAAGCGCTAACTCTCAGCAAATTCTGAGTGTTCTCCGAGTGATTGATGTGATTCAAGAACGCTGTCAGTTCTACAACTATACGATCGCCCTAGCTTGCTGCCCCTGATGCCGCAAGTAGCCTAGGCGATCTACCTAAGTAATATTACTGATGATCGTCATCCCAAGTACGGGTTGTCCTCTTGTCATCCTCAAGAAAGAATCCGTAAGGGCTGCAGTGGGGATTGCGCTGCGCGCGGCTACAGGCGAACGGAGGCGATGGGAAGTAAAGTATGATAGAATTTGTCAAAAAGTGGCAGATGGGGAACGGCGAAAATCAGTACCCGGGAGATCCAAGATAAAATAGATCGGACATACAGTTCACCGACTAGGGTGTTGACAGATGTGGCGAAAGCTGAAAAAGAAAATTGAGCAATGGCGTGGAGTATTCCTGATCGGGACGGGGGTGGCAGGAGTGACCATCGCTGGCAGCATAACAGGAGTGTTCGGGGTACTGGAATGGGGTATCCGCGATCAATTCTTTAGCCTGCGGACCACCGAACCAGTTGACGAGAGGATCGCGATCGTCACCATAGATGAGTCGGATATAACTAAGGTGGGACAATGGCCCATGTCAGATCGGGTGATGGTGAGGTTGCTGCGGAAGTTGATTGACCAGCAGCCCAGATCGATCGGGCTAAGTCTTTATCGAGATTTGCCAGTAGCACCAGGAAATTAGGAATTGCAGGCGATATTTGCCTCGACACCGAACCTGATAGGTGTGGAGAAAGTAGGTGGCGATGCGATCGCGCCACCTCCGACTTTGAGTAAGTTAGGTCAGGTGGGGGCGGCGGATTTACTCCTAGATGGAGATGGCAAGGTGCGTCGGGCCTTGCTGGGTGTTACTACCCCCGAGGGTGCATTGAGACAGGGACTGGGGGTAACGCTAGCTTTAATGTATCTGCAAAGCGAAGGTGTTACCCCCGAGTCGATAGATACTGAAAAGCGGATATTGGGTTTGGGAAAAGCCGTGTTCTCCCCTTTGACCGGAAATTCGGGAGGCTATGGACCGAGGGATGTTGGTGGTATCAGATTCTGTTGAACTATAGAGGACAGCTCGATCGCTTTCTGATGGTATCAATGACAGAGGTGCTAGTACGCAACGCCGCAAATAAATCGGATAATCATGTTGGCCCAGACTGCTCCAACATGAGGCATAGCTGAAACCCT
>JACOMV010000019.1 GCA_014324065.1 Hormoscilla sp. SP12CHS1
TTACAGACTATCTGGATCGATACCCAAAGCAAGCAGCCGTTCTGCAAGGAGTTGGGTACGTTGTTTTTCTTGTTCTAACTGGTCCGAGGTTTGTTCCAACTGGGACTCAGCAAGGGATGCACGTTGTTTTTCTTGTTCGGCACGTTGTTTTTCTTGTTCGCCGATTTCAGATCCAGTCAGGAGAACATTGCCCTCCCGATCGCACCAGCGGAGCCATACATCATGCCTGCCTTCAAAAACACCTGACCAGAGAGTTACACCCAGCCCCACTTTATCTAGCCAAGTTTGATTTGTTTCATAGTAGCGCATTCCCCTGAGTTCGTACACCCGCAATACCTTTTCTCCCAATTGTTGGCTGGGGTCATACACTATGTAGTATTTTACCCCAACTTTGGCATAGATATTGAGTTTTTCCCCCAGTTCTTCGCCCGACTTGTTCGAGACAATTTCAATTGCCACTTCTGGCGGTTTCTTAAACTTCCACACCATGTAACAACGGTTTTGCTTTTTCCACCAATCTTCCGGAACCGTCACATCCAAACTCAAGAATACATCTGGCACGATCTCCGGTTCCTCTGATGAATAGAATATGCCAACATTTGCTTCTGCCAAACAACTCTGACCCTTACCAGAACTGTAAATTGATTCTACAAATAAGCGTTGTTGTTTCGCGGAGCCGAAATTGTCCACCGGTGTATCATCCTCCGTGACTAGATTGCTAACATCTGGTTCCCAGTAGTCTGTCTTGGTTATTACCGCTTGCTCACTCATGATTATCTCTCCTAGATTGAGCGCCATTTTTATTGTACTTGATTTTGAAGCCATTGGGTGTAAAGTTATAATAATTTACCTGTTATTTCCGGGAGAGCAAATACGATCGTCCCATTCTTTGATAATGTAATGGGGCGAGACTGCAGGGCGATCGCATCTATAAAAAAGAGCCAAGAAATGTCCGGTGGGCACCGCCCACCATCCGCTAAGGTCATGGGTGACTCTCGGAGGGTGATACAATGAATCTGAAAAGGTCATAGGTGACTCTCAGAGGGTGATATAATCAGTGCCAGAATGTCATCGGTGACTCTCGGAGGGGTGCGGTCACAAGTAGTTGATAACCGGGTGCACACTCCGGGAACCCTACGCTCCCCGAGGCATGTAATCTAGCCCGCGCAGGCGGGCTTTGTTCCTGTAGCCGGACCCTTTAGGGTTCGGGCGGGGAGGTCTCCTACCAACGGGTTTTGACCGCACCCCTCTCGGAGAGTCATACGATGGCGGCTAATTGCAGCATCGGGTAGTAGAATAATAGAGATAATCTCACATCTGAGGACTATGAGTTATTGCCTAAACCCAATTTGCCATAAACCCCAAAACCTTGATAGAAGCATGTTTTGTCAGACTTGCGGCTCCAAGTTACTGCTCAGAGAGCGTTGGCCCTGAAACTAATTGGTCAAGGTAGCTTTGGCAAAACCTTCCAAGCAGTGGATGAGGATAAACCCTCGAAACCCCCCTGCGTAATCAAGCAGTTTTACCCCCAGGCACAAGGGACTAACAACGTTGCCAAAGCAGCACAGCTATTTGAGCAGGAAGCGGTGCGCCTGGATCAGTTGGGCAAGCAGAGTCAAATTCCCGAACTGCTGGCCCATTTTGAGCAAGATGGTCAACTGTATTTGGTGCAGGAGTTCATCTACGGGCAAAATTTAGCCCAGGAACTGGAACAGAATGGTGAATTTAACGAAACTCAGATTCGAGAGTTGCTGAGTAGCTTGCTGCCAGTGCTGGAATTCGTGCATAAGCAACAGGTGATTCACCGGGACATCAAGCCGGAAAACATTATTCTACGGCGCGAGGACGGGCAGCTAGTTGTAGTGGATTTTGGTGCGGCGAAGTTTGTTACGGGAACGGCGCTGCTGAAAACTGGTACGGTAATAGGCAGTACTCAATATACAGCATCAGAGCAAGCGGTAGGTAAAGCCATTTTTGCTAGCGATCTGTACAGCCTGGGGGTGACTTGCCTGCATCTGCTGACTCAAGTGTGGCGGGATTCCTTAACCACTCCAGTCAGTGATGCTTTGGGGCAAATCTTGGAGAAGATGGTGCAGATGGCAACCAAGCAGCGCTACCAGTCAGCCACCGAGGTGTTGCAAGACCTTACCCCCTCTGCAGCAAAGTCCCAGATTCAGTCGGCACCGCCTGCTGCTAAACTACCAAATCAAGTCCAGACTGTAACCTCGCCACCAAGTCAGATTCCAAAACCTGCTGTCGATCCGCCACGGCCAGTCGAGATAGGCAACAAGTGGGGTTACAAAGACCAAACCGGGCAGGGAATCACTCTGCTTCTGTTTGATTGGGCTATGTCTTTTTCGGAAAATCTGGCGGCAGTTAAAATTGGTGACAAGTGGGGCTATATTGACCAGACAGGAGAAATGGTTATCCCACTCCAGTTTGATGAAGTTTGGGAATTTTACGAAGGTCTGGCACAGGTCCGCATTGATGACAAGTGGGGCTATATTGACCAGACCGGGGAAGTGGTTATCCCACTCCAGTTTGATCATGCTCAGTCTTTTTCTGAAGGTCTGGCAAAGGTCAGGGTTAATAGCAAGTGGGGCTATATAGACCAAGCGGGGCAAGTTGTCTGTCAGCCGCAGTTTGATGAGGCTTGGGACTTTTCCGAAGGTTTAGCGAATGTCAGAAATGGCGACAAGTACGGCTATATAGACCAGACGTGTCAAGTTGTCTGTCAGCCCCAGTTTGATGAGGCTTGGGACTTTTCCGAAAGTTTAGCGAATGTCAGAAATGGCGACAAGTACGGCTATATCGATCGAATGGGGCAAGTGGTCGTCCCACTTCAGTTTGATGATGCTGGTAGGTTCTCAGAAGGGCGAGCAAAGGTCAGGGTTGGCTCCAAGTATGGCTATATCAACAAAATCGGGCGAATAGCCAGTCAAATGTTTGATGAGATTTTCAGCTTCGATTCCGAAGGTCTAGCACCTGTCGAAATTGATGGCAAGTATGGCTATATCAACAAAACCGGACAGATAGTCATCGCACCCAAGTTTGACGAGGTTTATAGCTTTTCCGAAGGTCTAGCATGTGTCAAAATTGATGGCAAGTATGGCTATATCAACAAAACCGGACAGATAGTCATCGCACCCAAGTTTGACAAGGCTTATAGCTTTTCGGAAGGTATAGCAGATGTCAAAATTGATGGCAAGTATGGCTATATCAACAAAACCGGACAGATAGTCATCGCACCCGAGTTTGACTGGGCTGATAGCTTTTCGGAAGGTATAGCAGATGTCAAAATTGATGGCAAGTATGGCTATATCAACAAAACCGGACAGATACTCATCGCACCTGAGTTTGACTGGGCTGATAGCTTTTCGGAAGGTATAGCAGATGTCAGAATTGATGGCAAGTATAGCTATATCAACAAAACCGGACAGATACTCATCAAAATCGGACAGACAGTCATCGCACGCGAGTTTGACTATGCTCCGAGATTTTCCGAAGGTCTAGCAGATGTCAAAATTGATGGCAAGTGGGGCTATATCAACAAAACCGGACAGATAGTCATCGCACCCAAGTTTGACGAGGCTAATAGCTTTTCCGAAGGTAGAGCATATGTCAAAACTACAAGTTATGGCAGCTCTAGCTATCTACCTTTCCCAGGCTCTGCCTGGGAACGAGATCAATATAGCCCGCGCAGCCCCACCATAAATGGTGGGGGCGGCGGTGGGGGCGGCGGTGGTTCCGGCGTGGTAGCTCTGCTTAAATGTAAAGCTGCGCCACATACTCGCCATAGCCGTTATAAGGCAAAGTCGGGCGTCTGGGCCAAGAAAAAGGCGAACCAGAAGTAATAAGCCGTTCCGTCGCCTGGGACCATCTCGGATGAGGTTTCTTCGGATTCACATTCGCCTCGAAATCATACTCATTTGGCACTAGCGTATTCCAGAACGTTGCGGGTTGTGACTCCAAAAACTCAATCTTCACGATCGACTTAGCGCCCTTGAAGCCATACTTCCAGGGAACAACCTCTCGAATGGGCGCACCATGCTGCTTCGGCAAAGTGCGACCATAGATACCCGTAGCAAAAAACGCCAACTCATTCATCATTTCATCCAGGCGCAGACTTTCCTTGTATGGCCAGGGATATCTGGCAAAAAATAACCCGGATCCCCCCGTGCTAATCTTGGCGTCGTACCAGGAGGTAAAACGCACGAACTTCGCCTTAGAGGTTGGTTCCACATCTTCTACCAGCAACCTCATGGGAAATCCTGCCCAGGGGACCACCATTGCCCAAGCTTCCACACAGCGGAAGCGATAAACCCGTTCCTCAATGGGAAACCTTTTATGGATATCATCCAAATCATACACCCGGGGCTTGTTCACCAAACCCCCGACTTCCACTTTCCAGTCTGCCGTTGGCAATGCCTGTGCGGCCTTCCAAATTGATTTCCCGCCGCCGAATTCATAAAAGTTGTTGTACTTCGCTGCCAACTCCTCGGCGGTAATCGGTCGATCGACCTTGGCAAAAGCCGGATTGCGCACTGGATTAGGATAGGACTCATAGGAACTTTTCGTCGATGATGCCGGAGACTGATCACAACCTGCTACGGGCAAGATACTGCCCGTCAAACCAGCGCCAAGCAAGGATTTCATAAACCGGCGTCGGTTGAAAAAAGCCTCTTGGGGCGTTGCCTCTCCTTCGGGAATTTCCCAGGATTTTGGTACGCGGATTAAAGTCATAAAAATTATTTTCGGTTGTTGGGTAGCACCTCTATTATGAGAGAACAATATCAAGATTTGTGCCCACATTCCGCACGACAATTTGTAACATAATAAGTAATATGTAATGATACGGTACGATTGCTATTGCAATACATTTTATATTATGTAATATATCTGACAATTTAGCAAACACAAGGTATAAATATTTATACTTATATGAGGTTTGATGTTCGCAAAATAACCAATCTCTTGTAATTATTGCATAATACATTTTGTCGTGCGTAATGTAGGTTTGTGAAGTAATTTCCCGAGCCTACCACCGGCAGCGCCCTGCTCCTACGTGCGGGCGATCGCCTCCCCAAGCCTTTCACACCGATATTTATTGGGTATTCTAGTATCAATTTTAGCTTATAGCTCAGGATTTAGAGATTTTGTATGATTTAATACATATATTACATTAAATTTTGTAACAATTGTTTAAAAAGAGACTGAGATGAATGTAGATTAAGAAAATAAATAAAAAAGATCAATAGATCGATGTACGCCTTAAAATACCCAGAATTGCACAATCCATTTTTAGAAAGCCTGGTGGCTCATGCACCGGCAGTGATTTATCAATATGTCCTCCATGCCAATGGCAGGGAGGAGTTTGTTTACGTGAGCGACTATGTCCGCGAGATATTTGAGCTAGAACCAGGAGCAATTGAGCTTCATCCGGAGTTGATCTGGAAGCGAGTCCATCCGGATGACCGTCAGTCCTGCCGTTCAGCGATGACAGCGGCGGCCCTGGAGAGGCAGCCACTCCACTGGGAAGGCAGGATCCTCACTCCGAAAGCAGGACTAAAGTGGATTCAAATTACAGCCAAACCTCAAAAGCAGCCAAACCGCGACATAGTCTGCTATGGCTTGATTACCGATATCACCGAACGCTGCGCGAAAAATCGCAAACAGGCGGCGGCGGGACAGATGGAGAGCGAACAACGGTTCCGGGCCATGTTCGAGCTCTGGTGGACTTAAAACGCACCCAGTTACAGTTGATTCAGGCAGAAAAAATGTCTTCAATCGGTCAGATGGTTGCCGGTGTGGCCCACGAAATTAACAACCCAGTTAACTTTATTTACGGCAACCTGACCCACGCGGAAGATTATATCAAGGATTTGTTAGAAATAATCCGGCTGTACGAGCGTCACTACCCCCAACCGCACCCAGAGATCGCTGCCGAAATCGAGGAGATCGAGCTAGATTTCGTGACAGAAGACTTGCCCAACTTGCTGAATTCGATGAAAGTGGGTGCCGAAAGGATTCGCGAGATTGTCAAATCCCTGCGGATTTTCTCTCGTCTGGATGAAGCGGAGGTGAAAAACATCGATCTCCATGATGGCATAGATAGCACCTTAATGATTCTTCATAACCGCTTAAAAGCTCAGCCCAATCATCCCGGCATTGAGGTTGTCAAAAACTATGGCAATTTACCCCAAGTTGAATGTTATGCGGGACAACTAAATCAGGTGTTTATGAACATCATTGCCAATGCCATTGATGCCCTGGAAGACTGTCAGAATGGCGCGGCCTCTTCTCGGGAAAATATCCGCAATCCCCAGATTCAGATTAACACAGCACGAGCAGGCTCGCAGGTCCAGATTCGGATTGCTGACAATGGCCCTGGCATGCCTGAAAGCGTCAAGCAACGACTCTTTGACCCCTTCTTTACCACCAAACCCGTGGGTAAGGGTACTGGCTTGGGATTATCCATCAGCTACCAAATCGTTGTGGACAAGCACGGCGGTCAGATGCAATGCTTTTCTACACCAGGACAAGGGACGGAGTTTGTCATCGATATTCCTATTAAACAGTCCTAATGTCGCCGTTCGTAGTCAGGACTTTAGTCCTTACCATCATCGCTCTTCGTAGTCAGGACTTTAGTCCTTACCTCAGATGTAAAGGCTCTCGCATTTGGGCGATCGTATATCTGGATAAAAGAGAGATAAGGTACCCAAATGCAACGACGCGATCGCGACAGTAGGACAGAGGCGTCGGTGTCTCCCGACCCCACAGGGAGCCCTACCCAAAGGCAGTCAGCGGGGGTGCATCTCACTTTTGCGAGCAAGCAACAATTATCGCTAATGGCTAATTGCTAATGGCTAATTGAGAATTGTTCGAGTTCACCAGCAACGGTCCGTTCGATTTGTCCTTGTATATTTACAAATATGAGATGCACCCGTCAGCGGATTACTGAATCTCAGCTATTACCAGGATTAGCTATTTCAGCGATCTCGGAAGCATTGCAGCGGACTCGCAGAATGAATCAAGGAGAAGTCGTGGTTATTAAGCCAGTTTCAATCAACCCAGTAAGACGGCAAGAGTGCTTTTTCTCTCACCGCAAGTAGCCCAGAAATCAGGTTTTTTTCAAAACCTGGTTAATTAAGTCTTACATTGAGATTCTCCCGACGGCAAGCGCTAAAGCGCTTACTACGAACGGGCTAAATTAATCATCGAAAGATGCGATCGCAGCCTGGGTCTTTTGGCGATCGAGCTTCAAGATCAGCACGCTCAAGGGGGGCAAACACAAATCCAAGGAATTAGGATAATTGTGGAACCACCACTCATCAGTCCACTTGCCGCCCAAATTCCCCATATTGCTGCCACCATACTGACTAGCATCGCTATTAAACAACTCCGTGTAGAATCCCGGTTCTGGCACTCCAATGCGATAATGGGAATGAGGCTGGGGTGTGAAATTGCAAACCGTTACCACAAAATCATTCGGATCTTTGCCACGGCGGATAAACGACACCACGCTATGGCGATTGTCGGTACAATCAATCCAGGTAAACCCTTCTTGCTCAAAATCTCGGGTATAAAGGGCTGGTTGGCTGCGATAGAGTGTATTCAAATCACTCATAAACTGCTTCAGTTGCTGATGAGGCCCATACTGCAGCAAATGCCACTCCAGATCGCCCCAGACATTCCACTCACTCCACTGGCCAAACTCCATACTCATAAACAGAGTCTTTTTGCCTGGGTGGGCGAACATATAAGCCAACAAACAGCGCACGTTAGCATATTTCTGCCACTCATCCCCTGGCATCTTGCCGATCAGGGGGCTTTTGCCATGCACCACCTCATCGTGAGATAGGGCTAGCATATAGTTCTCAGAGTGGTGATACCACATACTGAAAGTCACGTTATTCTGGTGGAACTGCCGGAACCACGGGTCCATACTGAAGTAGTCCAGCATATCGTGCATCCAGCCCATATTCCACTTCTGGTTAAAGCCCAAACCCCCCACATAGGTGGGCCAGGATACCATCGCCCAGTCCGTTGACTCCTCCGCGATCGACATGGTACCAGGGAAATAGCTAAACAACAGATGATTCACCTGACGCAGGAAATCAGCCGCTTCAATATTTTCCCGGCCTCCGTACTGATTTGCTACCCATTCTCCATCCTTGCGGGCGTAGTCCAGGTAAAGCATGGACGCCACCGCATCTACCCGGATGCCATCGATATGGTACTTGTCGAACCAGAACAGCACGTTGGCCACCAAGAAATTCCGCACCTCATTGCGGGAATAGTTGAACACCAGGGTGCCCCATTCCTTATGTTCGCCTTTGCGGGGGTCCGCATGTTCGTAAAGATGGGTGCCATCAAAGAATGCCAAACCGTGACCGTCCTTGGGGAAGTGGGCCGGAACCCAGTCTACAATCACCCCAATGCCATTTTGGTGACATTGGTCCATAAAATACATGAAATCTTGTGGCGTTCCATAACGAGAGGTGCAAGCATAGTACCCCGTCACCTGATAACCCCAGCTACCATCAAAGGGATGCTCTGCTATAGGCATCAACTCAATATGAGTAAATCCCAGTTCCTTGACATAGGGAATTAGCTTTGCCGCCAGTTCCCGGTATGTCAGGAAGCGCGCGTAGGGTTTATAATCGGAGACCACTACTACTGGCTCTGTTTCACCATTATCTTGCTGGGCAGGTTGTGATGCATCTGCATGCATCCAGGAACCCAAATGCACCTCATAGACAGAGATCGGCTCTTTCAGGACATCAGTGTGGCTACGGCGTTCCATCCATTCACCGTCATTCCAGCTGTAGGAGTCCAGGTCGGTGACAATAGAGGCCGTTTTGGGTCGCACTTCCTGCTGGAACCCGTAGGGGTCGGACTTCTCGTAAATATGCCCCTCGTAGTTTTTCACTTCGTATTTATAAGGTGAGTCCACACCCAAGTCCGGAATAAACAACTCCCAGACGCCGTTACCTGTTTTCCGCATCTGATGCTTGCGACCATCCCAGTGGTTAAAATCCCCCAGCAGTGAGACATTGCGGGCATTGGGTGCCCAAAGGGCAAAGTAAACCCCTTGAACGCCGTTGATTTTCGTGGGGTGGGCACCTAGTTTCTCATAGATGCGGTGATGGTTACCTTCGGCGAACAGGTGAATGTCCAGGTCTGTTAGCTTGGGAGAACGAAAGGCGTAGGGGTCGTAGATTACCCGTTCGTGTTCCCCTTCCTTAATCCGCAACTGATAGTTGGCCAGTTCCGGCTTCTCAATGGTACATTCAAAGAAGTGCCGATTATGTACCGACTGCATCGGGTACTCAGTCCGTAAGTCCGGGCAGACTACCCAGACGGCCTCTGCTGTCGGTTGATAGGCTCGTACTACCCAGCTAGTTTTACCATTATTTTCTATCTGATGGGCTCCGAGAACCTCAAAGGGGTCGTGATGCTGATTCCAGACAATCCGGTCTATTTGATCGGGGGCAATGGTCGTTGACATGAGGCTATCCTACCTATCTCCATGAAGTTACTGAACAAGTTACAGAATTATCCACTTGGATGAGCTGTGGTTTGATTTATGTTTCTTTATTTTTATACATATATTTTAACATTCTGGGGCAAATCAATACACCTTGAGCCACAACAGCCCTCTTTTGACATCAGAAGGGTATGATAGTACGGATGGCGCGACGTATGCGCAGGAGAAAAATCAGTTCCTCGATTTGGGGGTCGATCTTGGGGGATGGTTCCGACTGTAGCCTCCCTCGCAATAGGGCGTACTCGGCTGCGGTCAGGGGTTGACCGTCAACTGGCGATCGGGCTTCGGTAAGGATCTCGGTGCGCAAGATTTCTTCGGGGACATCGGAGGGTGGCGGTAAGGCCCTAGCGGGAGAAAGGGTACAGATGGCCCAAAGCAGGGCCAGGGGAGTATATTTATACATTGATTATCCTTCAGCAAGTCCTGGGGGCAAGGGTTCGCGGCAAGTTTTGTGTACCTGGGCAATGCGTGAGAACAGCCAGGGATATGATTGGCGGTAGTCCTCTATGAGGGCTAGGGGACTCAGCAGGGCCGCTGCGGCGATATCTGCTAGGCTGAGATTGGCTCCTACCAGATAGGGGCTGTCTTGCCATCGGGATTTTAGCACTTCCATTGCTAAATTGAGGCGCGATCGGGCTAATTCGACTGCTGCGGGTGTAATGGAGTATTGACGAATCACCACCTGAATCAGCAGTTGACTGAACCAAGAGGGGTCGATGTCCTTACCAGCACCAGCGCGGAAGTGATAGTAAACAAAGCGAGTGGCAGTACCGATGCTTTCATCTAACCAGTCTTCGAGCATCTGGGCTTTTTGTTGCAGTTGCGGTTCGGGTAAAGTCAAGGGCGGATCGGGGCAGTAGCTTTCCAGATATTGCCATATTCTGGTGGAGTCAGCGATCGCCTGTGGTTGACCTTCTAGTTGGGGCAATAGAACTGGCACGGTGGTCAGTCCCGTGAGGGGTTTGAGTTTGAGGACATGGAGACCAGGAGTGAGGTTTTCTACTTGGTAGGGAATTTTTTTGTAGCCCAGGGCCAGTCTTGCTTTGCGACAGTAGTGAGAGGTGCTAAATTGCAGTAGTAGCATAGATTGGTGATTAGCGCAGCGTGTTCCCTATATAATCCGCTGCTTGGCGCTAAAGTGCAAGGCAGACTCGGGAGCAATTTCAAAATCGGCAAAGTGTGTTGGTGTAATGCTGCGACGATCGCGCGGAAACTCAATCTCGTTCCTCCTTTACTTCGGGCAGGCGATCCGCCCGCCCGACGTCTCCACCCCGGGCAGGCGAAGCGAAATCATTGGTACATGATTAAACGGCAAGTCCCATTGGGGCAGGTTTGGGCCATTAGCCAAGATACCAACATTCGCAGGCGATCGCCCAATCTTCTGCTGTCTGCACCACCAACACGCGCACTGCTGAATCTGGCGTAGCAATATCCATGTCTTTTGGAAATGAGAGATTTTTTTCCTTGTCCAGTTTCAACCCCAGGAACTCCAACCCGGCGCAAGTGGCCTCCCTTACTGCTGCTGCATTTTCGCCAACCCCTGCGGTAAAGACTATCGCCTCTAAACCGCCCAGACTCGCAACCATAGATCCTATGCTTGCACGCAGGCGATGCACGTACATGTCAAAGGCCAGTTGCGCCTGTTCGTCTCCCTCCCCGATCGCCTGCAAAACATGGCGCATATCTCCGGATTTTCCCATAATTCCTTTTAACCCGGAAGCCTTGTTCAGCATTTTATCTAACTTATCTGCATCGTAATTGTACTTGCGCATCAAGTATATTACGATCGCTGGGTCGATGGAACCACTGCGAGTTCCCATCATTAATCCTTCCAGGGGCGTGAACCCCATTGTTGTATCAATACTTACTCCATTTTTGACGGCTGTCAAGGAGCAGCCATTGCCCAAATGACAAGCGATCAGTCGCAGTTCTGCTAAGGGTTTTCTCAGTATTTGGGCCGCCCTTCCTGATGCATATTTATGACTCGTGCCGTGAAACCCATAGCGACGGATGCCTTGCTCAAACCACTCGTAGGGGATCGGATACACTACAGCGGCTTTCGGCATCTGGCTGTGAAAGGCTGTATCAAATACTGCTACCTGCGGCACCTTGCCTAATATTTTCTCGATCGCTTCTATTCCCTCTAAATGGGCTGGGTTGTGACTGGGTGCTAGGGGTACTAGGCGGGCGATCGCCTCTTTAACTGCGGGAGTAATGAGAGTAGCTTGGGAATATTCTGCACCTCCATGTACCACCCGATGTCCGACGATATCTATTTCCGATAACTGCTGCAATACCCGGGTTTTTCCACTACTCAGAGTCTCTAGCATTTGGGCGATCGCCCCTTCTCGCCCTGGCAGTTTAACTTCTAGCTTAACTCCTTTCGCTTTAACCTTCAGAGTTCCAAAATCTGTAGATCCACTCCAGTCTATATTCGCTTCCCAAAGTGGTTCGGGAGATTCTTGGGGTAATGTCTTCTCGGGTGTTTCATACAGACAACTTTTCTGAGAACTCGAACCCGCGTTTAGTACCAATATTTTCATCCCATTTATTCCCAACTCAACAGGCCCGCAGGGGGTTCAAACCCCCTGCTAATAGCTGAAGTCTGTTTTAACCGACTACATATTTTGTCTCTTTGCCTCCGTGGTCACTTCCCAGTTGGTTGTTGTTGCCCAAACCCGCGAATGGTGGGCCGTGCCCACCCTACTACAAATTTTGTCTCTTATTCTCATAGTTCGCCTCGATTTTTATCCCGTAACTATCAATATATTAATGACTGGGTAAAGAACGTAAATTTTCCTCCAGATAGCTGCGGTCTGCCAATGCATGCATCAGAGGACCGTGAACTCCTAACTCCACTACGCTGACTCCCCCAACTGGCATGGCGATGCGATCGCGGAAGCGTCCCACATCTATTCCCAATAGGTTACATAGCATTATTCTTATATTTGCCTTGTCGGAGACTACCAAAACATTCCCTGTCTGATAATTCTCGCAGATCTCGTGAATCACTGCTATGGCTGCGCCACGCTGCGCGAACGGAACGACGGGCGATATCTACTCCTCTTTCCCCCCTGTCGGTGCATTCCAACCCGGATCCGTTAACCAGCGGACGTAGTCATCGTGGAAATCTCTATTTACCGTTTCTGGTAACTGACCTTCCCACTTCCCATAGGCTATCTCTTTTAAGCCATCCCGCAGTTGCATTTCCAGTCCCACTGCCGTACATAAGGGTTTCGCCGTCGCGATCGTCCGCTGCATGGGACTTACATAGGCTGCTACCCAGGGGATAGAATGATAGGCTGCGGCAAACTGTTCTGCCATTTTTATCCCCACGCTGGTCAACTCCGGATCTAGGGAGCCGCAGTAGCCCCCTTTCTGGCTGTAAACCGTTTCCCCATGTCGGATAAAATACAATTTTAAGCTCATGGTTATCCTTTTCTTAACCTCTATCTGTTTCCTTGTCTAGACAGGCGATCGGACCATCCTAACATCCTCTCGCCCCACCATGCTAGAGTGACCGCGTTTTTTGATTATACAACATTTTTCTTTTATCTCCCCTTCTTTTTATATCTCAACATTTTCTTAATTATCGGTTAAATCTGAGTCAACATTAAAAGATACTAAAATTATTATTCACTTCATGGCAGCAACCTTTAAGTTGGAGAAGAATCACCAAAACAATAATTGTACCGAATATGACAGTTACAACGGAAAGACCCATAGCTGCTACAGCGATAACGTCAGAAAAACCCCTCGCCCCAGAAGAGTTGCAGAAGATGAATGCTTACTGGCGGGCGGCGAACTACCTTTCGGTGGGACAAATTTATCTGTTTGACAACCCCCTGCTCAAAGAATCTCTGAAACTAGAACATGTTAAACCTCGGCTGTTGGGACATTGGGGCACTACTCCCGGTCTTAATTTTATCTACGTTCACCTCAACCGGATGATTAAGGCTAAGGATCTGAATATTATCTATATTGCAGGTCCGGGTCATGGCGGTCCTGGGTTGGTTGCTAATACTTACCTGGAGGGTACTTACACTGAAGTTTACCCGAATATTTCCCAGGATGCTGAGGGGATGAAGAAACTTTTCAAGCAGTTCTCTTTCCCCGGCGGCATCCCCAGTCACGTGGCCCCGGAAACCCCGGGTTCTATCCACGAGGGGGGCGAACTGGGTTATGCTCTTTCTCATGCTTATGGCGCTGCTTTCGATAACCCGGACTTGATCGTTGCTTGCGTTGTTGGTGACGGGGAGGCGGAAACTGGTCCCCTGGCTACCAGTTGGCATTCTAATAAGTTCCTTAACCCGGTTCATGATGGTGCGGTCCTGCCTATCTTACACCTGAATGGCTACAAAATTGCTAATCCGACGGTTTTGGCCCGGATCTCCCATTCTGAGTTGGAAAGCTTGTTTCTCGGTTACGGTTATAAACCCTATTTTGTTGAGGGGTCTGACCCGGAAACTATGCACCAGTTGATGGCAGCTACCCTGGAACGCGCGATCGCAGATATCAAAGCCATTCAGCAGGAGGCCCGCAGCCAGGGGTTTACTCAGCGTCCCCAATGGCCGATGATTGTCTTGCGATCGCCCAAGGGTTGGACGGGGCCCAAGGAGGTGGATGGCAAGAAAACGGAAGATTACTGGCGCAGTCACCAAGTACCGTTCTCGGAAATGGCAACGAAACCAGATCACGTCCAACTGCTGGAAGACTGGATGAAGAGTTACAAACCGGAAGAACTCTTTGACGAGAATGGCAAGTTAATTCCAGAATTGGCAGAACTGGCACCCAAGGGCGATCGGCGCATGGGTGCCAACCCCCACGCTAACGGTGGCATCCTGCTGAGGGACTTGAAAATGCCCGACTTCCGGGACTACGCCATCGAAGTATCCAAACCAGCCACTACCTTCGCCGAAGCCATCCGGGTCATGGGAGGTTTTATGCGGGACGTGATGAAGCAGAACATGACCAACTTCCGGGTGTTCGGTCCCGACGAAACTGCTTCTAACCGTCTTAGCGCCGTGTTTGAAGCCACCGATCGCACCTGGGTAGCAGATTTTCTCCTCGAAGACGACCACCTGGCTAGCAACGGTCGGGTGATGGAAATTCTCAGCGAACATACCTGCCAAGGCTGGCTGGAAGGCTATCTCCTCACCGGTCGCCACGGGTTCTTCTCCTGCTACGAGGCGTTCATTCACCTGATCGACTCCATGTTTAACCAACATGCTAAGTGGCTGAAAACTACTCGCCACGAAATTCCTTGGCGTCACCCGATCGCGTCTCTGAACTACCTGCTGACTTCCCATGTCTGGCGACAAGACCACAATGGCTTTTCCCACCAAGACCCGGGCTTTATCGATCACGTAATCAACAAGAAGGCGGACGTGATTCGGGTTTACCTACCCCCCGATACTAACACTCTCCTGTCCGTGACCGACCATTGTCTGCGGAGTCGCAACTATGTGAATGTGATTGTGGCGGGTAAGCAACCCTCTTTACAATACCTGGACATGGATGCGGCCATCAAGCATTGTACTGCCGGAATTGGCATTTGGGAATGGGCTAGTAACGACCAGGGTGCGGAACCCGATGTGGTGATGGCTTGTTGTGGAGATGTTCCGACCTTGGAAACTCTAGCCGCAGTGGACTTTCTCCGTCAAAGCTTCTCGGAACTGAAGATCCGCGTGGTGAATGTGGTTGACTTGATGACCCTGCAACCTGAAAGCGAACATCCCCACGGTCTGTCGGATAAAGATTTCGATAGCATCTTTACTACTGATAAACCGATCGTCTTCGCCTATCACGGCTATCCCTGGCTGATCCATCGCCTTACCTATCGCCGGACTAATCACCTAAATCTGCATGTCCGGGGCTATAAGGAAGAGGGTACTACTACTACTCCCTTTGATATGGTCGTCCGCAATGACCTCGATCGCTTCCACCTGGCAGCGGATGTCATCGATCGGGTGCCCCAATTGGGATATGCTGCTGCTTATGCTAAACAGAAGAGCCGCGATCGGCTGATCGAACACAAGCATTATATCGCAAAGCACGGTCAGGATATGCCCGCAGTGCGGGAGTGGAAGTGGCCTTATTAAGAAGGACTAAAGTCCTTACTACGAACCTTTGTTTGTAGTTTGTAGTAAGCACTTAGTGCTTCCCTAGGTTTGTAGTAAGCACTTTAGTCCTTCCCTGGGTTTGTAGTAAGCACTTTAGTGCTTCCCTAGGTTTGTAGTAAGCAATTTAGCTAATGGCTATAGGTTGGGTTTTGTTCCTCAACCCAACCCGTTTGACTGCGGTATTGGTTGGGGTTTCGTGGCGTCTACCCAACCTACGAACTAAAAACATTAACTCTCATCATCATCCGCAAACAGCGCTTCCAAATCCCGATATCCATTCACCACCCGCGCTACCTCAATTACTCCTTAGAGCGGGCTATAAAAATCAAAAAATTCTCAAGGGTAAAACTCCGCAAACCCGGATATAACTCCTGACGATTTCGCCCCATCCCTGGAAAATCTGCCAACCGTTTGCACCGTTGTTTAATTTTCTCCTTGAGATTTATAGCTGCGATTACTCTGGGCAAGGTAATATTTCCTTCAAGTCTAATCTTGCCCTTAGCGACAAAAGATATTTACTGATTTGTACTCATTATTTTTCAGGCTGGTGCATTCGTTGTTGGGAAGCGGGCGTTGATGATGGGTTAGAATGGATTTTATTGACAACGGTAAAAGTGCAGGATGCTGACGATGCTTTACAACAAATAGACTGGTATAGTTGTCGTTGGATTATTGAAAAATATCACAAATGTATGAAGACAGGTTGTGCTATTGAAAAACGACAGCTATAAACAGCATCAGGATTATTAACAATCCTGGTATTTTTGTCAATTGTATCAGTGAGATTATTGCAATTGCGTAATATCAGTCGGACGGAGCCAGAAGTGCCAGCATCTAATTTGGTTCCAAAGAAACTATTGAAGGTGTTAGTAGCTCATCTAAATTTACCCGATGATAATTTGACCAACGCATAATTTTGGGGGAATATCGCTCGCTTGGGTGGTTTTATTGGTCGTTCAGGAGATGGTAACCTGGCTGGCAAACTTTATGGCAGAGGTTAGGTGACTTGTATTGTGGTGTAGAGCTTGCCACAAAGATTGCTTGAAAAAATGTGGGTAATGACAAGGTCAGAGTCAGGGAACGAGGCGTACCGGCGTTGCGGTGGTATCCGTTCCCTCGATCGATCGCGTCCCCGCTGGGAACGAGTGTTTTGAGGCTCCCGCCTCCGTTTTATTGCCAGAATCCAGATCTGGTCGGGGTCGAACCTGGGAGTCACCTCCCTGGCCTCCCTTTCGGAACCGGACTTGCGACTTTCACCGCAGGAGGCTACTGGTTGATAGGCCGTATTGTCATCGGCAGCCATTGATTGGATTGCTCCTTTCTGGCCTTGTCTCCTCTGAGATTTTACCCCTTCTTGTTCTGTGTCGTGACTATGTTGAGCGTCTGACTCTGGGAGGTGTGTGGCGGGTGAGCTGCAAAAACCCTCGAGCTGCCACAACTTTACTTACATGCCCCGTTTACGTAGGGCGCTAACTTTTCCCCGGTCTAGAACTGTAGCCCTTCAAACATGCCCTTTGGTTTATCCTTTGAGATTTCTCCCTCCGGGACCATTGGCTTTCGTCGTTTCAAGGGTTACTTTTACCTGAGACTTCCTATCATATCCGTCCTACATCGGCATATCTTGGGCGTTACCCCAAGCCTTGGCTTTGACATCCTTCCCTCAATGGCTTGCGCTTATCATCTAACTGGTCCCTAATCGGCCTCGCGGCCCATCCCATCCTATCCCTCCCAGGGACAGCGCATTGAAGGTTACTTTGTTCCTTGGTGCCATTGTGATGCTTTTAGGACCCTACTATACCCCGGGAGCTGTTTTGATTACGATGCTGGCTAAGTAACACAACTAGCACTAGCTACCCTGTTCTTTTGAACTCCAGCGCATAAAGCCTTATTTCGCTGGTTTATGATTACGAGGCTTACATAGGTTCGCTTTTCTATCCATGAGCATCTTCCCTAGCAGGATTACCGGTTTAGGCTACCAGCGTCCTTACATTTAAGTCCTTGCTTCACACCACGGTGATGTCACTCCGCAGCATTAAGGACCGGAGTCTCTCCCGTAATTGGAGGGAGGGGTTTGGACCCTCATGGTCACCAAAGTTATTGGCTAATGAAACCAACAAGACGTTCATCACCGGTCGTTATCCTGACTTTCATCGGTCCTCAGACCTTGACTTACCGTCTTAACAAATCGCACGTGACTTATAATAATAGCACACCCACCAGATGCTTATGAGTAGCTTCTGCTACCCTCTAGTTCCCAGCGGGGACGCTGGGAACGGGTAAAGGGAGGCAGAGCCGGGTGCGCTCACAAGTAGTTGATAGCCCGAAGCACACTCCGGGCCCCCTCCGCTGCGAGGAGAGCAGGCTCGCACGTTCCCACGGCTCTGCCTGGGAACGTGCGAGTACGATGTCTCCTGGGTAGTGCGACTAGCGCTCCCAGGAGACATCTCCCGACCGGGGGACACAGCCGGAGTCAGGGAACGAGGAATTGTTAGTGTCAAATTGACAAGGAGAACATTATGACCCAAGTCTATACTACCAAGGATACAGTCATAAGCCGGATCTCGGAGATAGTGGATAAGTTGATGCAAATGGAAGTTTTGCGACTGGCTTAAAACTGCATTGCCCAATCGACTGATGCCATCACATCATCATGAGCGCTATCTTGAGACTCCCCCGTTAACTGATGTATAACAGGGGAGTCTTGGTTTACATGGGTTCTAGGGCAGTTTGTTACGATCTACCGCCAACTAAATGCCCCCTCTGGGCATTGTCAAGCTGGATTAAAACCTGTAAGCTATTGTTTGTAGGCATAACTTAAGGGCACTGGATGAGACAAAAGCTACTGCTTCTGGGGAGTCTCGGGTTTCTGGCGATCGGGACTGGGACTCTCTGGGGATGCGCGTCGATGTCTCCGGAGACATCGACGAGTAAAGTGGCCCCCAGCGGGAGGCTACAAATTCGCGCTAACGGTGAAGACTTTGTGCGCCAAGGCTTCCTATCCAAAGATGGCTGGAATATCAGCTTCGATCATTTGTACGTCACCCTGGCAGATGTTGCGGTAACTCAGAGTAACCCTGACGTAGACACCTCTGTCGTCCTCGATACAGTAAAGACTGTGGATCTAGCAGCAGGTGACGAAAACGCAGATCCAATTTTGGTACATGAATTTACAGATGCCCCAGCGGGTCGTTACAATACTCTCTCTTGGAAAATGGTCAAGGCTACCTCCGGACCTGCCAAAGGTTACGTGCTGGTGATGGAGGGTACAGCTATCAAGAGTAGTCAAGTTATCGAGTTTGCGATCGCCATCGACCGGGAATACGCTTATAGTTGTGGGGAGTTTGTCGGCGAACAGCGCAAAGGGATACTCTCACCAGGAGGCACCGCTGAGGTAGAAGCGACTTTCCACATCGACCACATCTTCGGTGACGGCGAAGTGCCACCGGACGAGGAGATTAACATCGGAGCACTAGGCTTCGCACCCCTGGCAGCATTGGCAAATAATGGCAAGTTGGAGGTAGATATGGCGACTCTTAAGCAGAGTCTTTCACCTCAAGATTATCAGATTCTGAAGAAAACTTTAGTTTCTCTCGGTCACGTCGGGGAAGGTCATTGTCAAGAGTCTCTAACATTAGATTAATCATAAATCCAGTATAAAGAAAGGGGGACACCCTCATTCTTTATCTTGTACGATCAACTATTGTGATTTATATTGAGACTCACCTAGCAGGAACATGAATTTTAAATTGGTAATCTCACTGATTTTTTGCTCAGTTATGGGTTGGCAGACTGAGGCGATCGCCCATGGCGCGATCGTGGAACATAAAATTATCCAAGCAGTTGAAATTAAGGCTACCTACAACTCTGGCGAACCGATGGCAAATGCCCAAATTACAGTTTATGCTCCTGATGACCCGGCCACCCCCTGGTTGCAAGGTACTGCTGACGAACTGGGTCGCTTTATGTTTACCCCTGATGTGGTAGGATCTTGGCAGGTAAAGGTACGCCAAGCCGGTCACGGTGAGTTCGTCAGTATTTCCATCGGCGAGCGGGGGCAAAAGTCACCCTTGTCAACCGTAAATCCTCTCCAGAAATTGGCGATGACAGGTGCGGTAATCTGGGGATTTGTAGGTACGGCATTGTTTTTTTCACGGCACAATAAAAATGCACATTCCTGACGGTATTCTGCCCGCCGCTGTGGCGATCGGGGGTTATGGGATGACTGGCGCAGTCACTTGGTTGTCTCTGCGCCAGATCGATCGGGATAAAAATTCCCAAGAGAACATTCCCAAGGCGTCTCTGCTAACGGCAGCTTTTTTTGCAGCCTCATCCATTCACATCCCGGTGCCGCCCACGAGCGTCCATTTGGTGTTAAATGGACTTTTAGGGGCGGTGCTGGGTTATTATGCTTTTCCCGCGATTCTGGTAGGATTGTTTTTCCAGGCGGTCGTGTTTGGGCATGGCGGTTTATCTACCCTGGGAATAAATGCGATCTTGATGGGCGTGCCAGCATTAATTGCGGGTTACGTTTTCCAAGTCCGGGAACTGCTGGGGCGGAAAAGCCAGATGTGGACGGGAATTTTTGGCTTCCTGGCCGGGGCGATCGGGGTCGGACTAGCAGCGTCAATCTTTTTCTCGCTGATTATTACCAATATCCCGGCTAATATCGACGGGCAAGCGGAACAGACAGCTATCGGCACCCTGATGTTAGCACAGATTCCCTTGATGGCGATCGAGGGCATGTTTACGGCAATGGTAGCATTGTTTCTGGAACGAGTCAAGCCCGAAATGCTTAGAAGTTAATGAAACTGGGACTAGACTCCTACGCATACTTAAAATCGCCCATCCATCGGTGGGAACCAAGATGCAAGCTGGTTGGTTTGATGGCATTAATTTTCGCCTTCTCCGGGGTGCAGCATCTGGGTTTACTGCCAGGGATGGCGGCCTTAGCGATCGCCCTGTACCGGGTTTCGCAGCTACCGATATCTTTCCTGCTGAGGCGACTGCGCTACCCGAGTTTTTTTCTGTTGGGGATGGTGGGACTGTTGCCATTTGTAGCGGGGGATACAGTTATTTTCAGCATGGGACCATTAGCGTTGCGGTTAGAAGGATGTCTGGCTGCCGTCTTGATAACGACGAGGTTTTTATGCATTTTCACAGTGGCCCTAGTTATATTGGGCACGACACCCTTTTTGACCAGTATTAAGGCGATGCGGGGGTTAGGACTGCCGTCAGTTTTAGCAGATATGATGCTGTTATCTTATCGCTATCTGGAGGAATTGGGCGATCGGCTGCGGATCATGAAGCTGGCGATGAAACTGCGGGGCTTTCGGGGAAACCAACCAAGTTATGGTAATTTGCGGGTGTTAGCGTCATTAGTTGGCACTCTCCTGGTACGCAGTTACGAACAGTCAGAAAGAGTATATCAAGCCATGCGGTTACGAGGATATGGCCAATCTCAATCTCTAGTTCCGAAGCAGTCCGTAAGTAGTTGGGATCTTGTGTTTCTCGGTGTATCTTTAGCTATTGCGGCTGCTTCGATCGCAGCCTCAATATTATGGTAATCCTAAATTTACAATTGTGAATTAACGCGAATTGCGAATTGACATGAATAAATATATAATCCTAAATTTTCAATTTTCAATTTTCAATGCTGCAGAAACCTGTCTTAATAACATTTCTATGCTAGATGAATTGGACAATATTATATCAGCTTGTTGGCACTTCTCCTCTATGGACATCTGAGCATTTATGCGGGCTTGCGCTTGCTCTATACTGAGGGAGTTACGCTGCATCAGTCTGTCAATTTGCTGTTGGCGATCGCAAGATACTACCCAAATTTCGGTCACCAAATCAGTCATCTGAGCTTCAAATAGCAAGGGGACGACTAAGACTATGGTTTCCGAGAGTTGATGGATGGCTGCCAGAAAGTGATCGCGCACTTCGGGATGAATGATATTTTCTAACCACCGACGTTCGGAGGGGTTGCGAAAAATTATCTTTCCCAACTGGGGGCGATCGAGAGTACCATCAGGTAAGAGGATATTGCTACCGTAGCGGGCGGTAATTTTATCCAGTACGGGGGAACCGGGTTGCACGGCATCTCTAGCATAGACATCAGCATCTAATACTGGCAGTTTGTAGACATCTGCCAGATAATTAGAAACAGTAGTTTTGCCAGTGCTAATCCCGCCCGTAAGACCAATAATGCGTTTCATGTTATTGGAT
>JACOMV010000020.1:0-21435 GCA_014324065.1 Hormoscilla sp. SP12CHS1
CCATGATTATCGAGTTTATTGGCTAATGAAACCAATTAGGCTTTCACTGGTGTCAGTTTGTACCTAAACGAGTCGCACGTGGGGGTTGTTGTTCGTAGTTGAGGTGAAGTTCTGCTAAACGTTTACCTGCTTGGGCAAAGACGTGAAAGTCAGGGGCGTAGGGAATGCGCGGTAATTCCCGTTTCAGGTTGGCGGCGTAGCGCTGGCGATAGATTGGATGGTGGAGAATCCCGTAGATGTAGTAGAAGATATCCCATTTGGTAATTGTATCGTCTTGGTAGTGGCGGCGATATTCTGTTAGCGCCCAGTCGGTGATGTTTTCTTGGCGGTTGCTTCCGTCTGCGTCGTAACGGTAGAAGGGAAAGCATTGCGTTTTTTCAAATGCCAAGTCAAGAGATATAATGAATTGAGATATTAAACAACCAAATCCTTTTCTATCTCCAACTCCTGCTACAGCAATCACATAATTTTCTTTCTCAGTATCAGGAGTGGGCAATATGTAGGGAAATTGACAACATGCTTCATTTAAGTGAGGATCAAAATAGAGAACCGAACGGGTAAAAGGTCGATAAAGTGAGACTCTGACTGCATTAGTATTGTATTGCAGTGTAATTCCTCGATTTAAATATTTCTTCAAAGTTGACGACCAGCTAATTTTGCTATCATCGTCAGTGACAAAATTATCAATGATAGTTGATCGATCGCTCCTCTGACTCCATCTTATCATCTGTTCGTTGTAAGTAGCGCTCGTGCGTTTAATGTTTTCTGCTAATTTCTCGCGATTAAAATTATAAGCCTAAGCATCGCGGCTAGTATTAACTCCTAGACTAAATAACTTAAAAATTACTCCCTCCTCCATCTGGGACGATTTTACTTTCTTATCTCCCATCGAGATAAAGGTTTCAAACTCATCCTGCAAACCTGCCGTCAACCAGGTATATTTGCTATCGGGCTTAATTAATTGCCAATCAATCTTACCACAATCTTCCGACTTATCCAAATATTCATATTTTTCTTCCTTGCGCCAAAACTCATCCACCCGCGTATAGTAAATTTGTGCTGGTTGGGCACTTTTACCCTTGCGGATCAACAAGTTAATGCTAACACCGACTTGAATGCCAAACACATTGTGCGTCGTTCCCGATAGTTTAGGATTTTTCCTGACATTTCCGCCTAAATCAACAACATAGATTACATCAAAATCTTTCTGGAGATGTTTGCGCATCCCATCAAAGGCAATTTGATCGATAAAACTGTTATTGCTGACAAACGCCACAATCCCCTCATCCCCTATTCTATCCGATGCCCAGCGAATCGCTTTCACATAGGGATCGGAGAGAGAATTTCTTAATGTCGCTTGCGAGTCTTGAGAATATGTTTCTCTCACCCTGCTGTCCACCTCTTCATATTTGCGATTCTTATTATTATCATTCTCATTCACCTGCGCTTTATTATAAGGCGGGTTGCCAATGACCACAAAAATAGGAGATTGTCTTTGCCTTTTCACCCGGGCCGTATTCTCCGGCGTAAATAAGGACAACTGCTGTACCTGCTGATCGGAAAAGGTATCCATCATGCAGATCCCTTCAAAGGGTTTATAGCTTCCCGTCGCCTGCAAATATTCATGTTCGATATTCATGGAAGCGATATAATAGGGCAGCAGCATCACCTCATTGCAGTGTAACTCATGCTCGTACTTATGGGGAAGTGCCGTTTTTCTGATTTCCCGCATCACCCGCATGATAAAGTTTCCCGTACCCACAAACGGATCGAGAATATGCACTCCCTTGTCACTCAAAGATTTGCCAAACTCCCGTTGCAGAATCTCTTCGACACTCTTGACCATAAAATTCACGATCGGTTGCGGCGTGTAGACTATCCCATGGGTATCCGCCACCTTCACCGCAAATCCTTGGAAAAACTTCTCGTAAACTGTATTCAGGAAATGCTGCTTTTCGCTATAATCTTCGATGGTGGCCGCCGTTGACTCCAAGGCCCGGTAGAAATAGTCCACATCTTCCAGGAAATGATCCCGACTAAAGGACTTGGAGGTGAGGGCATTAATCACCTTTTCTATTTCAACGGCAATTATATTCCGGTGGGTAAAATCGGGATTATCGAAGATGCGACGAAAAATACGTTCCGTCAGCAAATGCTGAATCAGCATTTCTTCTATGGCCGCTTCTGCTATATCCGGATTAATCGCTTTCTGACAGATTTTGGCAAAGTTCTGGAGAGCTTGAATAAACTTAGGATTAGTTTGCTTTTGTGTAGCAATGAGATCGATCAGTTTGCTCGCCAAGGATCGCACCTGGTTGCCAAACTCCGTCGCCGCTACCTCCCACTGTTTGATCTCGGGGGTCCGATACTCAAAGAACAGCTTCAGGGTTTCCACCAGATGCTGGGGTTTGGTGATGTCCCGATCGCATATTTGCTTTCCCCCTTGCCAGAGGATCGCCCGCTCGGGTGCTTGAAAGAGAATATTATCATGAGGATAGCCCGCAGCAAACTTCTTTTTCACCTCTGCTGCCAAATCATCCTGACTATCTTTCGCTTCCCAGAAACCGTGGCGGAGGGTATCGTCTCGTACCAATTCTCCATCCACCTGGATGCGTTTGTGGTCCAGTTTTACCGTTTTTTCCAGTACCAAAGTCCAATTAAACTGCTGACAGCAAGCTTTCAGCAGATCGGCAAAAGCATCTCTGACCGCCAGTTCGTGGTCCACACCGAGTCGTGCAAATTGCTGCAATGCTTGGTAATAGGTTTTAACTGGTTTGTGGGTAGGTTTTAGGTTCAAGGTTTCCATGGGTTGTACCGGTTTTATGGGATATTTAGGGACATGATATACATGATAATATATTTGGGGCAAGCTTGTGCCAATATGTGATTTTTTGTTGGGTTTCGTTCCTCAACCCAACCTACATGTTTACTCTCATTCCCTGACTCTGGCAGGGAACGAGAGGTAATTTACGTCTAATCTTCAATTCCTTCACGCAGCCCGATCGCGATTTTGCTATGCTTTTCAATCTGTCCCATGACCTGCTTGGCCCGCTGAATGACTACTGGGGGCAAACCTGCCAAACGCCCTGCTTCTATGCCATAGGATTTAGAAGCGCCTCCGGGTTGTACTTGATGCAAAAAGATAATCTCATTGGGCATTTCCTTGACCGTTACCTGGAAGTTTGCCACATTAGATAAAATGGAAGCTAGTTCGTTCAGTTCGTGATAGTGGGTAGCAAATATGGTTCGGGATTTGATTTCACTCGCCAGGTATTCTGCTACCGCCCAAGCAATAGAAAGACCGTCAAAAGTAGCCGTTCCTCTGCCTATTTCATCCAGCAACACCAAAGACTGGGCCGTCGCGTGATTGAGGATATTGGCAGTTTCGTTCATTTCGACCATGAATGTAGATTGACCCGTGGCCAGGTCGTCCACCGCCCCTACCCGCGTGAAAATGCGATCGCACAGTCCCAGAGTCGCAGACTCCGCTGGCACAAAACTCCCCACCTGGGCCATCAGTTGAATTAAGCCTACCTGTCGCAAATAGCAACTTTTACCGCTAGCATTGGGACCAGTGAGGATAATTAAATCGGGAGATTCGTTTGAGAGTTCTTTCCCAATGGTAGTGGAATTGGGGACAAAGAAGTTGGCGGATAAAGTTTGTTCGACCACGGGATGACGGCCCTCTGCGATCGCGATCTCTCGACTTTCCACGATTTCTCGGGCCGTCCGCGGACCGATCGTGGGACGGCAATAACCCTGGATGACAGCAATTTCTGCTAAACTGCACAAGACATCAATTGCGGCTACGGCCCGGGAAACATTTCTAATTACTGGGGCTTTTTCTCCCACTTCCGCCCGCAGACGGATAAATATATCGTATTCTAACTCGTTGAGTTCCTCCCGGGCTGTGAGAATTCGCGCTTCCCGTTCCTTCAACTCTTGGGTAATATAGCGTTCTTCATTAACTAGGGTTTGCTTGCGAGTGTAATCATCGGGAACCTGGTCCGCTTTGGCCCGGGCGATGCTAATATAATAGCCGAAGGTTTTGTTATAGCCGACTTTCAGATTGCCAATGCCCGTCCGCTGTCTCTCTTGGCTTTCTAAATTAGCTAGCCACTTTTGGTCATCTGCCGCAGCCTCCCGCATTTCATCTAGCATTTCGTTTACCCCTGGTCGAATTAAACCCCCTTCTTTTAACTGCTGGGGAGGTGGTTCTACCAGATAGGTTTTAATTTCTTGCGCCAACTGTTCTAATTCCGGCGGTACTTGCTGTAAGGTTCTCAGGAAGGGTGAATAGGTATTAGCTGTTAATGCAGATAATTCTGGTAATTTGTCTAGGGATGATGCTAGGGCGAAGAGATCCTTGGCATTGGCCCTACCAGAACCCGCCCGACCTGTTAACCTTTCCAGATCGTAGACTTGCCGCAATAGTTGCCGTAGGTTTTTCCGCAGTTCTGTATTTTTTACTAATTCCTGGATCGTATCTTGGCGCGATCGGATACCTTTCAACTTCAGCAAAGGTTGCAGCAACCAGCGGCGCAAGGCCCGGCCTCCCATTGGCGTCGTCGTGCGATCGATCGCCCATAGCAGAGAACCGTGAAAACTGCCATCCCGAACGGTTTCGACTATTTCCAGGTTGCGGCGGGTTTGGTAATCTAGGATCAGAAAGTCCGTAGTAGAATAGGTGCGCAGCAGTTGCAGATTAACATGGCTTTGCTTTTGGGTTTCCTCCAGATATTCGAGCAGTCCCCCCGCAGCGCGCACCCCCAGAGGTAACTGGTTGCAACCCATCCCTTCCAGCGATCGCACCTTAAACTTATCCAAAAGTCGTTCCTTGGCCTCGGCCAAACTGAAGACATTTTGGGGACGCCAAGCGTAGCAAAAGGTCGAGGGCAGACATTCATGTAAATGTTGAGAAGATTCTCCCGCACGCACCATCATCCCCGTCAAGTCTGGCATATTAGTAGGAACCAGAATTTCGGCAGGTTGCAAGCGCATCAGTTCTTGAGTCAGATATTCCGCGTTACTCCCTTGGGTGGTGAGAAATTCTCCCGTAGAAATATCTGCATAGGCTAACCCCCAATTTACTCCAGCAATGACAACGGCTGCCAGGAAATTATTGCGACGCGGACTTAACATGCCCTCCTCAGTTAAAGTGCCCGGGGTAAGCACTTGGGTCACCTCCCGGGTAACCATGCGGCGTTCGGCAGCAGCGGTTGCAGCATCTTCAGCTTGGTCGCAGATCACCAAGGGATAACCCTTTTCGACGATGTTGGTACTGTGGCGATCGAGGGCGTGATGGGGAACTCCGGTCATGGGGACGCGGCCAATTTCCTTACCCCCCTCCTTGCTAGTGAGAACCAGTTCCAGTTCCCGAGAGATGGTGACAGCATCTAGGAAAAAGCACTCAAAGAAATCCCCCACCCGATATAGCAGCAGGGCGTGGGGGTATTTCTCCTTGACTTCCACATAATGCTGCAACATGGGCGTCAGCTTGCTGCGGTCCAGCAGCCGGTAGTCAGCATTGGGAGGCAGATCGGTTTCAGGTGTAGATGCAGAGTCGGAATGCTTTTTCACGGGTCAGACTTGGCGTTCGGTTTCTACAGACTTTATCATAATGGGTATGCTAATGGCAGCCACCACCACCGCAGCCCGAACCCTAAAGGGTCCGGCTACTCGAACGAAGCCCGCCTGCGCGGGCTAGATTGCAAAATAGAGATGCTCCCGCGCCACACGGCTACACGCGATCGGGTATGGCGACCAGCACACTAGCTTTTATCAGATGGGAACAGACCTTGCTTTTGCCATTCACGCGCCCTTCTTTTAGCTGCTTCAACACCACTATCAGGGAGAAGTTTGCTACGGTAAGGTTTCAGGCTGTTAATATCCATCACAACCCAAGGAGCATCAGCATCCTTTCCCTGTTTCTGTATAGCCTTTGCACTGTTTAGTGCTCCAATAAAACCATTCACAGAGTAGATCCCGCTCTGTTGTAATGCCAGTCCGCGTCTAATTTGAGCGTTGTTTAATTTCTGCCATATTTGCAGACAACGCTTGAGCATTAAACTCTTGGTGTACTTCACCCAAGTTGATTTTCCTGAATTTGAATCATAATCTACCTCATATTTTTCCCTAATTTCTAGATCAAACTTTCTTTCATTACTGCTCAAATTTTCTATGCACCTTTCAACTACCTTACTTAAAGTATAAATATCATTCGCTTCAATTATTTTATACAACAATTACTCCCATTTCCCATTTTCTTTTTCTAGATAAATTAATTTTAAGTAAACTTCACTTATTTTTGCCTTCTGTTTATATTTGTGTAAAGTTTATTCTATTTTCATATGACGTATATCATACAACATTTTACATTTTACTCTATTGTCATACCACTCCTCTGGGTAAAACTCATAAGTTAAAATATTTACACTCTTAGCCCTCTCGATCTTCGGCAGACAGTCTATCATAATTGAGTATGAGGACAAACCCAAATTTTGACTGACACCAATCTCTATTACCTGGGGTATTTGCAGCGTTGCTAAGCCACCAAAGAACGTCAACTCCTGCATGTAAATAATCCTCCGTTCGTTGCTCAAGTTCTTCTACTGTGATTGATGCTAACTGACACTCATGGACTACTATCCAACCATTCGGAAAAAGAGCAGCAACATCCGCAACCCGCTTGGCTTCAGGAATAGGAAACTCATATTCCACTTTCGCAAGACTGTACTCTGGCAGTTCCTTTTTTATAGTTGCTGCTATTAACTCTTTCCCCGCACGATGCTGTGGACTTTCGGGATGACGCTTGTAATCACTTGTGCATTCAGCTTTGTGGGCAAAGTGAGGTTTCACGATCATTCCTTGGCGGACGATCATCGGTTGACCACAAAGTTGACATACCAAATCATCCGCTTTCAGCTCTGCTCGCGGATTGTTAATTTTTGTAATGTCTACTCTTTCGCCGGTGCTGGGGATTTTGGCAATAAAAGGCATGGCTAGATCGACCTAGCTTGCAGTGAGTCATGGGCTCCTAGACCTGATTTCCCGTTCTCATTATAGCAAAGTTCGATCGGCTTTGTCAAGTAATCTTTGCTGTTCTGGGGTCATCTCAATCTTCCTTCTCGACGGACGTTACGAAAGAAACTGCTATCATCCTCTGGGTATTTCTGACGATTCGCAAATATACAGCTAATGAAAATGGGGTGTGGTCAAAACCAGTTGGTAGAGGGGCAGGCGCGTGAGCCAGAAACCCGGTAACTCCTGCGAAACCGGGTTTCTTCCCGATCAACTACTTTTGACCACACCCATGAAAATGCGCTCTGCGATCGCGTGCTTGAGAGTAACTCAAAGATTCCTTGAGCACAAGATATCGATATCAGCAATCTTGTCTCCCATCGCCTCTAGCTTGAGCAACCTAAGAGCATAATTGAGACCTCTGTCAATTTTTGTCAAGATGGTTACCGATGCGATATGGCATCTTTTTCCATAACATAATTTCCAGATCGTGACATCTACCAATAGTCAAGCATAAATATAGGTCATTTGTCAACTAGAAGCCGCCCAGAAACACGGGTTATCCTCTCTTACCGGGTTTCTCAAATACCTGCACCTCAGAGACCACAAATGATGCGATCGATGCTAGAGGATAATACTCCACTTAGGGAAAATTGAGCATGAAAGAGACTGGAAAACCGTAAAACTACAGGAGGAGATCGCCTGCTGTCTGGTTGTGCTAGAATAGAATCAGACAGAGTAAAAACTATTGCCTATGAATCCTCAAATCCACGGTCCGCGGACGGCCCGAAAAATCGGAAAACAAGTCAGTCAAGCAGACCAAGAGAGTATTATTACCCTAGGGGACATCACCTGGGATCGTTTCCAAGCCATAAAAGCCAGTTTCCAGGGTCTGCAAGCAGTAAGATTGTTCTATTTAGCAGGAGTATTAGAGATTATCTCACCACCGAGTCGCAAGCACGAACGGATCAAAAGTACCCTGGGGTTGCTGCTAGAAGCTTACATGAAAGAAAAAGGTATCCGGTTTTACCTTTGTGGGAAGTTTCCCATCGAGAAGACCGGTTATGCTTATGGCGCACCTGATGACTCTTACTGCATTAGTAGCGATAAAGATGTTCCAGATATTGTCATAGAAGTCATAATGACTAGCGGCGCGCTCGACAAGCTAGAACTGTACAAACAGATAGAAGTCCCGGAAGTTTGGCTTTGTCAGTCAAACCAACTGCGGATTTTTAATTTGCGAAAAGAAGAGTATCATGAGGTGCCCAGAAGTAGGTTTTTTCCCGATTTAGATTTAGCCTTATTGCTACGCTATATTGACTATCCCGACCAGTATGATGCCGTGCAGGAGTTTCAAGCAGTCATTAGAGGCGATCTCTAAAATTTGCGTAGGACTTGTCTCGCCTGTCTGTCAGAAGGTAGACCCACCGAGAAATTGGGATGCACCCTCTCAACTTCTCCTGCGCCTGGGAGGAGTCATTGGCTCAAATGCTTTCAGTCCCATATCTCCTGTGAGAATCTCTACCTGAAAACCCATTTTAGCATAGTATTCAGCTACGGTTTTAATTGTCGCATCGCCGATAGAAATCTTTTGAACCGCTAGATCTGGCCATGATTTTGCTAAATTTTTCAGTCCCTCGGACTCCCACAACTCTGACTGATGAGTAAAAGCCGCCCAAGGACTTTTCTCATCAGCTGCTTTAATCATAATTTCTGCTAAAGCTTGGGCAGTTTGGCGACGTTTTGTCCCAGCATGAGCAATGTGATTGCCTGTTTCTATGATAGTGGCTAACGGGAGTACCAAGGTAGTAGATGCACGAATTTCTTCTTTGATGCAGTTATCGACACGCTCAAAATCCCATTTGTCGTTATCAGAGCCACAAGTATCCATTTTAGGAACTTGCAACCAAACGCATAAAATTGATGTATCTAGGATTAGAATCTTCTTCATGCTTAACTTAGCCCGAAATACTCCTTTCGATCGCCCCCTTAGCCGTCAGTTTACCCAAGGTTCCCGATGCCATCAACTTGGGCAGGTTTTCAATCTCTTCTAGAAGCGTCAGTCTGCTAGCTCCCGTCTCAGGATCTCGGTGGGCGACCGCCACAAACGGAACCATCTCTGGTCCTAAAGCATCTAGCATAGCTGCATTATGAGTCGTCACCAAAATATCAATTTTCCTCTGTTCGCCAATTTCTCGCAGCATTTCGATCAATAAGTCCGTGCGTGAGGGATGAAGTCCGCTATCGACATCTTCAATTACCAGTTGACTTCCTTCTGGGAGGGTCAGCAATGCTGTTACAATTCCTAGAAAGCGCAAGGTTCCATCTGACATGACCCGGGCATCAATCAATTTGGGTTCATCCGGTTTCCATAATTCTTCACAATAAAGCATGGCATGGGAACCAAACTTGCCCACTTTTTCTGCCCAGACTTTCTGAAAATCTCCTACTGGCAACTTCCTGGCGTAAGCAGATAGAGTTGATTCCACTTGCTCTTTTTGTTTCTCTGGTAATGCTGCCAGTAACCCGGCAATATTGGATGCATCATCTTCAATCCGATCGTCAACTGCTGAGTAATCCCGCATGTTGACAGGAATTGGATTTAAGATAACAATGTTTCTGAGGGTTTGTAAAACTACCTTAATCCCTCCCACGACTTCTTCGTCTAGTCCGCTAACCAGCATCAACCAGTTTAACTTAGAATAGAGGCGGTCTGTGCCAAAGGGCAATTGATGTTTTTCTTCGAGCAGTATATAGATGCTCGACTCCGATGGAGCATCTGTCTGAAATAAGCAGACTTTCTCAATAGCATTCCCAGATGTTTGCTTTAACCGGAAAAGAGATTCAGCCCATAGCTTTGCCCGGTAATAAATTTCTATGGTAATGCTGTAAAGGTAATCAGTGGTTTCATCTTCTCCTTGAATTAATGCTTTTAATGTGAATGGTTGGCGCTCTTCTTTGTTATCATTAAAACTCGCCCACTCAAGTCCGCCCCGGATTTCCCGAAAATAGCGATCGCCCGTCAAAGCTTTATGAATTTCCACATCCCAGGCCATCCGCTTGAGAAAATCTAAAGCATCAAGAACATTAGATTTGCCACTAGCATTAGTACCTATGAGCACGGTCAATGGGTCGATCGGCAGTTCCGCATACTGGAAGCTTTTCCAGTTTTCCAGAATAATTTTCTTAAGCATTTTTCACTTCCTTTACACTGTAGCATACCCAACAGCATCTCACCCATATGCGAAGCATTCATTCTCAATTTTCAATTCTCAATTATTGTGATTCTCTATAAACTCTAACAAAATTATTTGATGCACGCTAAATTATTTGATGCACGCTGCTTATAGGTCGCACTTCACCTGCATTTTCCGAGTAACACTCACCCCTGCGAATATCTGCTATAGTCAAGAACCCCATATCCTAACCTTCCCCCAAGAATAAGTATTCAAGTTCCACCTCAATACTCCCAGAAAAAATATGACGAATGACTTCATCCGTTTTATAGCAGCGAAAGAAAAAAATCTCCGGCGGACAATAGCCAATTTCCTCTAATAATCCCCGCTGACATGCTACCTCCGGAGCTTCTCCCGGATCTAGGTGACCGCCAAAAAAAGCCCAGAAACCTGGATGGGTAATACTGGGGATATTATCTCGCAGTTGCATCAAAAATCGGTCTTGACGATATAAGATCGCGATCGCCACCTCAACAGGTTGATTACTCATAGCATGTTGCATCCCCTCGATCTGGTTGTTATAGCTTTTGGGTTTCCCAGACATAGACCTCGGAAAAATCTAGTCCTTCCACAGGAATGCTTTCATAGCGGATATCCCCAGCGATCGTAATTTCATCTCCGAGTCGGGGCAAACTTGAGGTAGTGAACACCCACATCTTACCGCTAGCATCGTCCAGTTGATAGAGTTGAGCATCCAGCAAGGGGACTTGCTTGATGACTGTGCCTCTTAAGTAAACTGTAGTTGTGCCCTTGGGGGGGATCTGCTCTCCTCTGAGCACTCGCTTATGCGCACGGCTGGCACGCTCCGGGAACCCTCCGCTGCGCAGTGCGCCGATCCGTGCTTCGGGATGCGCTGGGATATCACCGATATTGGTGATATCCGGTACCGAGTTACCGCAACCCCACAGCCCCAGGAGCAAGGCGGTGCCGATTTTTCGGACCGTCCGCGAGCCGATCGAACTCTTGACACCTTTATGAAGAGACTTTATCATGCTTATCAAAAGACCCAGAATGCAAAAACGTGATTGTGTTGCTATACAAATATGATATCCTTTGGGAAACCAAATAGTTAAGAACAAAGAAGCTTTGGCATCAACTGTATCGGCGCATCCCGAAATACGGATCGGCGCACTGCGCAGCGGAGGGTTCCCGGAGCGTGCCAGCCGTGCGCCTTAGCGAGTATGGAGAGGAGAGCACTCATGACTAAAATGGCTCAAATATTAGATGGTAAAGCCCTGGCCAAGCGGATACAATCTGAATTGCTAGATCGCGTGCAGACCCGGAAAGCTGATGGCAAGCGTCCTCCAGGGTTAGCGGTGCTGATGGTGGGGAATAACCCGGCGAGTGCTGTCTATGTCCGCAATAAAGAGCGAGCCTGCGCTAAGGTAGGGATTGCCTCTTTTGGTCGGCATTTTCCAGCAACGACCACTCAGGCAGAATTAGAACAGGCGATCGCCTCCCTCAATGAAGACGAGAGGGTAGACGGGATCCTGGTCCAGCTACCGCTACCGGAACATCTCGATGCTATTGCACTGTTGCATCAGATTCGTCCGGATAAAGATGTCGATGGACTGCACCCGACGAATCTGGGGAAACTGGTGCGGTCCGAACCGGGACTGCGCAGCTGCACGCCAGCGGGAATTATGCGCCTGTTACAGGAATACGAGATTTCGGTAACGGGAAAACAGGCCGTTGTGGTGGGACGATCGATCCTGGTGGGGAAACCAATGGCCCTGATGCTGCTGGGGGCGGATGCGACAGTGACGGTTGCCCATTCGCGCAGCCAAAATTTATCAGAAATTACAAAAAGAGCTGATATTCTCGTAGTGGCAGTAGGGCGTCCCCAAACGATCGCGGGTGAGATAGTCAAACCAGGATCCGTACTGGTGGATGTGGGGATTAACCGAGTCACTGACGCCGCAGGTAACAGCCGTCTGGTAGGAGATGTCCATTGGGATACAGTTGGGAAGGTGGCGCAATATATTACGCCCGTTCCTGGCGGCGTTGGCCCGATGACGGTAGCCACCCTGTTGTCAAATACAGTAGATAGCTACAGCCAGCGAGTATAGTAGGAGGAGATGGGCGATGTTAGTGAAAGATAATCTACCTTCTATTCAGGCATTTGACCTAGCAGTCTACCTGCAAGAACGGAAGGCACTGGTGGATGCAGCCCTAGATCGGGCGCTACCGGTCAGCTATCCCGAAAAGATCTACGAGGCGATGCGCTACTCCCTGTTAGCTAGTGGCAAGCGCCTGCGTCCCATCTTTTGCCTGGCCAGTTGCGAGTTAACGGGGGGCACCCTGGAAATGGCCATGCCCACGGCCTGTGCCTTGGAGATGATTCACACCATGTCATTGATCCATGATGACTTGCCAGCCATGGACAATGATGATTTCCGCAGAGGTAAGCCGACGAACCATAAGGTCTATGGGGAAAACATTGCTATCCTAGCAGGGGATGGCTTGATGATCTATGCCTTTGAATATATTGCCCGGGCCACTGAAGAGGTTCCAGCAGATCGGGTGTTAGCAGTAATTACCAAGATAGCAACAGCCTCCGGGGCGGCGGGGTTGGTGGGCGGTCAAGTGGTGGACCTGGAATATGAAGGCAAATCGGACGTGCCTTTGTCAACACTCAATTATATTCACACTCACAAAACTGGAGCGCTGTTAGAATCTACAGTAGTCTCGGGGGCGATGCTAGCTGGCTGTCCGGCATCAGATTTAGAACGCCTCTCCCAATATGCGAAAAATATTGGCTTAGCTTTTCAGATTATCGATGATATTTTGGATATCACGTCAACCCAGGAAGAATTGGGCAAAACTGCTGGTAAAGACCAGCAAGCCCAAAAGGTGACTTTCCCTAGTATCTGGGGAATTGATGAGTCTAAAAATCAGGCCCATTCCCTAGTACAGGAGGCGAAGGCTCAACTGGAACCCTTTGGAGAACGGGCGATCCCCCTGATGGCGATCACCGATTTTATCACCACCCGCAGTAACTAGAAAACTATTATGCCCGACCTTGGCCATATTCTGAACAATCGCGTGCTGTTGGTATCCCTGATCGCCTGTTCGATCGCTCAAGCACTCAAGCTAGTGGTCGATCTGGTAAAAAATCAGAAGCTGAATGTCCGCGCTTTAGTCACTACTGGTGGCATGCCCAGTTCTCATTCGACTCTGGTGACTGCCCTGGCCACGGAAGTGGGACAGCAAACTGGCTGGGAAAGTCCTGATTTCGCGATCGCCACTATTTTTGCTATTATCGTCATGTACGATGCTGCTGGCGTCCGCCAAGCTGCTGGCAAGCAGGCCCGCATTCTCAACCAGATCATTGACCAGCTATTTCAAGAGAAACCTGAGTTCAACGAAGACCGCTTAAAGGAATTACTCGGACATACTCCCTTTCAGGTAATTGTCGGTTTCATGCTGGGAGTTGGAATTTCCTTTATTGTTACTTTTATTTATGGCTAATTGCCAATTGCGAATGGTGAATGGTGAATGGAAAATGGACATGAACATAAATCAATCTACCTTTCTCAATTAACAATTGCTCAATTAGCCCATCAAGCGTTTTAATGCTGATTTAGCTGCATCGGAGTAGCGCCGTTCCCCTGCGAAAATCTTGGTCATGGTTATGGTGTTACTCTTTTGTTTGATTCCCGCTTTGTAACCGATGCTGGGAAAGTTGTAAAATGCTTGAGCTATTCGCTGGGCCCAGATCATCTCAGCACCCCACTCTTCTTTCATGGTAGTGGTGTATTTTTCCAGGGCATTTATATCCCCCGCGATCGCCTCAGCAATGGCATGGGCCGCACGCATGCCACTGAAGATAGAGGGGCGAATTCCTTCAGCGGTAAAGGGGTCTACCACGCAGGCGGCTTCTCCTGCCAACACTGCATTTTGTGCGTGTAGCTTTTGATTCCCGTTCCACAAATATATGGGATGACCATAGGGCTTATTTATCCCATCCACATTAAACATATTAGCATATTCTACTAATTTATGCTTGAACTTTTCAGGACTTTTCCCCCAAAAACGGCCCACGCCGATGGAGTAGCCATCAGTTTTGGGAAAGTTCCAACCATAGCCTTTTTTAATCGCACCTAATTCAAAATAGGCGCTAGTTAATTCTTGCTGTTCGGTGGGAATTTCCGCTTCCAAAGCCGAGCCCATAGTATACTTACGTTGTGAGAAACCCAGCCATTTCGCCATTGGACCTTTGGCACCATCGGCGGCGATCGCATAGCGACCTGTTACTGGTTCATCTGCCGTGTTTACCTGCCAGTAGGCCCCCTGCCATTCTATTCCCGTTACTGCTGTCTTGTCTCGCAGTTGGGCCCCTTGGGCGATCGCCTGCTTGACCAGAAAGTAGTCAAACACCTCTCGTCGCACCATCCAGATGGGAGGAACTTCCAGATTTACCTCTACCGGATCTCCTTGATTCCAAGTATAGCATACCGAGTTAACCTTGAGAGAGATAGCAGGAGTCAAATCAAAATCAAACCACTCTTGCACTGCGGAGGAAACCCCACCGCCACAAGGTTTGTAGCGAGGTAAGGAGGATTTTTCCAGCAGTAACACGGAACATCCCCGCTTCGCTAAATGATAAGCAGCCGTTCCTCCTGCTGGTCCCGCACCTACTATAATACAGTCAAACATGATTGTTAATTGTTAGTTGTTAGTTGTTAGTTGTGGGTTGTGGGTTGTCAACCGCCAATTTTTGGGTTTCTGTGGGGATGGTGCATGACGGTAGGTCATATAGTCCTCATGTGAGATTAATCTCTCGATCGCACAATCATTCGATCGCCATAATATTACTTTAATTCTCGTGTTCGACCTCCTCCGGTTTTTGCAACCCAAATTGAATTGAAGTTTTTCAGCATGACTTCAGTAGGATTTATCTTTTTATCCGTTCCTATCGGCTGAAAAACTGCATTGACATTAGGGTAGATAAAGAAAGGTATCGAAATCCGACTCCTGGATAGCTTGTGAATAACTTCATGGGGAGTGCTGACAAACAAGCCATTCGTCCAGAGTTGCAGCATATCGCCCAAGTTGATGACAAAAGCATCTTCCAAACAGTCAGCATCAATCCAGGCATTTTTGGTATAAACTCGTAGGGAAGGACTGGGGAAATATTCTTGGATTAATACGGTGAAAATACCATTATCCGTGTGTTTCCCTGCCACACCACCTTCAGGGGGATAGTAAATAGTCCGATGGATGACGATCCGATCGTCAAAATAAGGGTCAAACCAATCGGGTTCCCGGTTTAAAGCAACGGCCAGCGCCCGGAGCAGGTGGGGCACAATTTTAGTTACGATCTCCCCTTGAAGCTGATAATGGGATGCTGCAAAATCGGGGGCTACGGTGTCATCGGGAATCACGGTCGGACCGGTAAAAGGCTTGTCCGATGGTGGACGTTCTATGCCGAGATCGAAAATTTCCTTGGGATCGGGGCCAACGTTTTCGTGAAGGGTTTCACCGTAGAGGGGAACGTAGCCCCGACATGTCTTGGGATAAACCGTTTGCTTGTCTTGGCCGTAGGCTTTTTTGATCTCTTCTGGCAACTGGAAAAAGTTGCGGGATGCGGCGATCGTTCCCCGAACCAAATCTGCCGAGATGCCGTGATCTTTCAAATAGAAAAACCCATGCTCGTAGCAGATGTCATAGAGACATTTGTGTTCTTCGTTGCCTGAGTTTGAACCATTGAGGTCTTTTAATTTGCTTAACGAGAGCATTGGCAATGTATCCATTTATACTCGAAATATCTAATTTTCATTCAATTCGCAGTCGATGCTCGTAGAGCTGTTGGTAGTAAGGCCAACAAAACTCATAGGCTTGCTGCAAGTGTTCGTTGTCTTCTATCCTAACATAATCTCTTCTGTCTCGTTCCTTGCTATTTTTCCATTCCCTGTTGCCATCTATAGCAATTCCTTTATAGGATACGATACTATTGGGAGCCAGAAACCCGGTTTCGTAGGAGTTACCGGGTTTCTCAGATATCGTTGCTGCCTACTCATAAACGGCGATCGGCCTATAGCCATCTATTGATACAAGGCGATCGCCCTGTTGCTATCTACTCATAAACGGCGATCGGCTCTCCCAAAACATCCATTTTCGGCTCTACGCCCAGCCCGGGCACGTCCGGCGCGTAGGTCTTACCCCCTTGATTGCGCGCGCCTCCTGTAGCCGTATCGACGGTCAGCATTTCGTGGCACAACCAAGTAGCTCGCAAAAACATTCGTGGAGTTGCCTGGGCAAGATGCACTGCTCCCGTATCTGCGATGATACTACCTCCCGTCTCTTCAATATTCATCCGAATACCCCTTTCCATACAGAAATCTCGGATGCGCTTGGCCTTAGTTAAACCGCCCACGCGACACACCTTAAGACCAATCGCCTCGCAAGCATTATCGGCGTTAGCGCGTACAATATCCCCATAGCGCCTCACTTCTCATCCAAAATAATCGGATGAGAAGTGAGGCGACGCACTTGGAGAGACTCCTCATAAGTTTCGCAAGGCTCTTCAAAATAACAAACATAGTCCTTGACTGCGTTCATCACCCGGAGCGCTTCATCCATCAGCCAAGCTCGATTAACATCGAAAGTAGCGCTCTCATTTCCAGGCAAATAAGAACTCACAGTCTCAATTCGCTCGATGTCTAGAGCCACATCGGCTCCAATCTTACAAGTATGGACAACATAGCCCCTTTCTTGCCCCCATTGAATTGATTTAATCATTTCCTCTGGCGTACCCGTAGGCACTGAATTTTGAGGAATTACAGGTTCATCAATACGACCGCCAAACAGTTCGCAAAGGGGCAGTCCCGTTGCTTTGCCCAGGATATCCCAACAAGCCATATCCAGAGCTGATTTAATGTAGGGATGACCGGGTAGGGCGAGATCCATTGTCCGATAGATAAAATCGATGCGCCGGGGGTCTAGTCCGATTAGTTGGGGGGCTAATTCTTCAATTCCAGCTCTGACACCCAGTGGAAAAGCGGGTAAATAAGTGGAACCCCAAGGGCATCCTTCTCCCCAACCTCGGATGCCTTCATCTGTATCTATGGCAACGATGGTAGAATCCAACTTGTCAAAATACAACCGACCCCCTGATAGTCGGTAAGGATGCTCTAGGGGCAAAGTGACTTGATAGACCGTAATTCGAGATATCTTCATAATGCTTTTAGCTCCTTTTTAGCTCTTGTTTAAGCTTGCGAGTTTGTCGGAAATAACGTCACCATCTTGAAGAAGGTCGATCAATCGATAGCCAATGTCACTTTGAAGGTCGCTACCAGTCGCTTTTAGCAGGGAGCACCTCCCCTCAATTAGATTTTTTGAGTAGCGGGCATTGCCATCTACACAACGCATCACATAAGCCATTCTTGAAGGTAATTTTCCTTCTTTTCAAGTACAATTTTTGTGCCAAACAAACTTGTCTATCAAAAGGGCATCACCTACTTCAAAGTGGGCACCGCCCACCATCAACTGGTTTTGACCACACCCATTAAACCTCTTGCAACAGTTAATTTTGGCTACGCCATCGCAATACTTTCAGCAGCTAATTTACCCTTGATGCAAGAGGTATTATTTCTAATGACTCAGATGTGCCAGCATTTTTGTCATCACTGGAAGCTTAGCCTGTTTACCAAAATCAAAGCCTTTGATTTTCTCCACAATGTCGGGGTTGGGTTGATAAGTATCAATATTATCAGATACCCAACAGGTTCCAACACTCCAACGAATCACATCCACTAATAATTCATCGGTCAATCCCATGTTTTTTCCTAACTGATTAGCTTCCCCTAAGATTAAGTAATTGATATAAGCCATCAAATCCGTCAGAGATTGGGCGATATCCATCAACTTCTCATCTTGCAAAGGTTCTGGTGAATCGTACTCCAGTTGATAGGGAAGGAGTTTAATCCGACCAAAACTATCTGCTACTTTTGTCTCAGAATGAACGTAACTGCGATTCAAACCATAAGGCGATGGCGCTGTAAAATCTGGCACTCTTAAATCTAAATTGTTGTCCTCTTCAATTAATTTAGTGACTTTCACATGATTATCATGGGCATCATATTTCTGTCCGGCTTCCTGATATCGCTCTTCAACAATACGCCCTAGAGGTAAAGGCACATTGAGTTCGTCGGCTAATTTGACAGTTAAATCGGTATCTTTCACCGTAATTTCCAAAGAACAGGAATAGTCATAACTGCCATCAAAAATAAAGGGGGTTACTTGCTCTGTCACCACACTATTCCTTTTGGACGCTCGGATATAATCCCACATCCATAGCAGTGGTATATTATTGATTTTACATATCATCAGCGCTTCCCCTAATGTCAACATTTGCGCATAAAATAACAAGTTGGTTAGGAGTTTTACTGTTTGGGCTTCTCCGATCGTATCACTCACAAAAAAGGAAATTTTGCCGATCGCATCTAGGGTTTCTTTACTCAGATCGTACCCTTCCCGATCTCCACTGACATAGAAACTCGCATTGCAAAAATCCACTCCCATGTGGGAGAGATTGCTCACGGGAGATTCTAGGCTGAATAGACCTTTTTTGGCGGCTTCTTGGGCAATATGTTGGGTATTGTGGTAGTCGGTCGTGGAGAAATCCATCCAAGTTGCACCGGGTCTCATGCCTTCCACTGCGCCTGTGTTCCCTAACATATTTTCTAAGACATGATGGGGTAAGGGTAAATTGGTAATCACCATATCCGCGCCTTTGGCAACTTCCTTGGGACTATCTTTCCAAACTGCCCCTTTTTCGATTACCGTTTTTGCTGCTTCTGGATACTTATCATAAACTTGGACTTCATACCCATCCTTAAGCAGTTTGTAGATGTGCTGTTTGCCCATTGCACCGGTGCCTATGTAGGCAATTTTCTGCTTAGTCATAATTTACTTTGAGAATTTGAATCGTCGTCATTAGCCTAATATAGCATTTTTCTTGGGGATGTCAACCCCTGAGAGTTAACAGGCGACCTGTCATACCCAGATCCCTTTATGCTTCATCTAAGGTAATTACAATTTTACCACAAAAGTTTTTGCTTTGGAAAGCCTGTTGAGCTGCTTTGATTTGAGAAAGGGGAAAAGTATTCGCCACCACCGGTTTCAAAAGATTTTGATTTATATAATTGACTAAGCTTTGAAACACTGTGGCCTCCATTCTGGTCGCGCCAATCATTTCCAAATCTTTATATATTAACTCTCGCAGGTCTAGTTGGACGATCGGGCCCCCAATGGCCCCGCAGGTCACGTACATACCTCCTACTTGTAGCCTTTTGAGCAATTGGGGAAAATGTTCTCCACCAACAGTGTCAAGATACACTGTAATGGCATGGTCAGCTAAAGATTTAATTATTTTTTCATCTCGATTGTAAACAAAATCCGCTCCCAGCTCCCGAACAAATGCTTGCTTACTGGGACTGGCGATCGCGATCGCCGTCGCACCCCGCAGCTTGCACAGTTGAATGAGAGCACTACCCACCCCCCCAGAAGCACCCATAATAAGTACCGTATCGCTGACGCGGCCTTTGACCAGCATATTTTCAGCAGTAGAATAGGAGCAGGGAAAGCAGGCCAGTTCAATGTCAGATAGGGGGGAGTGGATCGGATAAACATTAGATGCGGGAATGACTGCATATTCTGCAAATCCGCCATCCAATTCGCTGCCCACATAGCGATCGCTCGCTGAAGACTTATCCCTAATCCATGGATCCACCATGACCCGTTGCTGCAAGAGATTTTGGTCAATGCCAGCACCCACTTCCAGCACTTTCCCAATAATATCGGCCCCTTGAATCCGAGGGAATTCAATGGAGACTCCTCCCCAAGCCGTTGAGTTCTGGATGCTTGTGGAAGCCTTATCTTGGAGAATAGCTTCAAACTCCTGTTTTGCGGTATACCATCCCGTGCGGGCATTCAAGTCCGTGTTATTCATGGAACATGCTTCTACTTGAATGAGAACCTCCCCTGCTTGGGGACAGGGTTTATCCACTTGGGTATATACCAATTTTTCCGGTCCGCCGTGGCCCGTGAGCACCACCGCCTGCATGAGCTGGGTCATGGTTATTCTACAATAATTATCCCGCACTCACGGGAGCACGTTTGGTTTCATTATTCAACCCAACCCCTATATATATCCACTAAATAAGTTGTGCAATATGTTTCTGAAATCCTTACCCGGCAATTCTTTCAGCCGTTAGACTCCAGAATAAAAACACAAATGATTTAGCGTCGCTATACCACCGCGATCTGCATTTTTGCTTTAGCAAACCTTAAACGCCCAATAGTGAGCCCCTTCTTCCGCAATGTATGGCCCGTCAATAATCGAGCTCACCAGCAAGACCTTGTTTTCTGCTTGCATGCGATCGCAAACCTCTTGAAAATCCGTGCTGTCGTAATAACTTTTGCGAGTGCTCACAACTACCAACCCGCCAGGCTTAGTGACGCGAATCATTTCTTCCAGCGCCGTGGGGGGCACGTGACCCAGGGTGAACACCCCGCAACTAACGGTCGCATCATAGTGATTATCAGGGTAGGCTTCGATGCGTTGACTCATATCACATCCACCGGTTAAATTTCGATAAGCCTCAGTTTTTTCAGCTGCCTGTACCATGCCATGGGACAGATCGAACCCATCAATATTGCTATAGCCTTTGCGACGTAACGCCAGACCCACCAGACCCGTTCCACAGCCTGAATCTAGTATTTCGATCTCCGGATTGCGTAAATTCAAAAACTTGCCATTTTGCTTGGGCAACAAATCCAAATAGGCCGCAATGTACTCTGGGCCACAGTAGGCTTCATTTTGCACATCTTGGTCATAGGCGATCGACCATTTATCGTAGTACTCCTTGATCTTCTCAAGATTTTCCGAAAGCTTGTGGGCTTCCTTGATCGCATCAAAAATGCTGACATTATTGGCTGTTTTGGGTTGATTAATGGTTTGAATCAAAACTCTCTACCTCTTGTTTTTTGACAACTTTTGATATCTCTTGATATCCGACAGGGCGACAACCTCAAATTTGCCCGTCTCCTCTCATGAGAGACTAATATTGTCCAATTCAAACTGCTTAATCTTGGCTAGTACGCAACGCCGCAAATAACTCCGATAACTCAGATGAGCAACGGCTTACCGATATAAGTCCAGCGAAACGGCTTG
>JACOMV010000020.1:21584-23967 GCA_014324065.1 Hormoscilla sp. SP12CHS1
GGTTTCAGCTATGCCTCATGTTGGAGCAGTCTGGGCCAACATGATTATCCGATTTATTTGCGGCGTTGCGTACTAGGTATTCTCGATCGGGATGATAGTCATCCTCGCCCTCAGAGACCCAACTGCCACCGCAGTTTCCAACCATCATCCCGAAAATATGCAACCTACATTTAGATCTAGGATGCTGAAACTAGGGAAGCTAGGGGATCGGGTATCGTCTCCGAGGGTGCGGAAAAATTCCCAGTCAGTACATACTCCAAACGCAATTTTAACCAGGTAATAAATTGCTCATTCGTAGAAACGATCGCGGCTGCTGGTTGGGGACATTTATTCTTCGCTTCTGCCATTTCTGGCGCTTCCAGAAATGCTGGCTGTACAATTAACCAAAAATCAATCTCCTTTTCCTTGGCATTGTAGTTATTTGTCCGTTCTCTGAGAACTTCCTCCAAGGGTTCTTCCTCTGTCAGAAACTTTTGAGAAGCTGCTACGTAATAATATGTTTGCATGCTCAATCTTGAACTTTATTCCCTTATTATGGCAGGCGAGACGCCTATGGCAGGCGAGACGCCCGCCCTACGGGGTTTTACCACGATCGTCATAATTGTCCGCGCATGGCTTGCTTCATCTCCCGGACCGCTCTTTCTAATCCTACCAGAGCGGCTCTGCTAATGATACTATGACCGATGTTGAGTTCTTCCATCCCCCGAATGCAAGCTATCGGGTAGACATTCCAGTAAGTCAGTCCATGTCCGGCGTTGACTCGCAAACCTGCCACGATCGCCTGGGCGCATGCTTTGGCTAAAATATCTAATTCCCGCTGGCGACCTACTTCGTCCTTAGCTTCCGCGTAGGTGCCGGTGTGCAGTTCGATAAACTTTGCCTTTACTCGAGCTGAAGCGGCAATCTGGGCCTGGTCTGCATCAATAAATAGACTAACTGGAATTCCCGCAGTTTGCAACTCGTCCACTATTGAGGCGATGCGCGAGACTTGACTGACTATATCCAGTCCTCCTTCGGTGGTCACCTCTTCCCGCTTTTCGGGCACCAGGGTGACGTAGTCCGGTTTGATGTCCAGGGCAATGTTCACCATTTCTTCTGTGGGGGCCATTTCCAAATTCAGATGAGTGCGGACCGTCTGGCGCAGCAAGCGGACATCCCGGTCTTGGATATGCCTGCGGTCTTCCCGCAGATGGGCTGTAATGCCATCGGCACCGGCCAGTTCTGCTAGCACGGCGGCGGCCACGGGATCTGGTTCTACCGTGCGTCGGGCTTGCCGGATGGTCGCAATATGGTCTATGTTAACGCCTAGGGTGAGCAAGGGATGAACCTCTCTTGTGGATATCGATAAATTTACTCCCTGTTAAGTTTAACGTAAGTTGCTACCTACAAAATTTAGGGGTAATAGCATTTTGCCAAAATTCGGCTACAGAAGAAAGAATTTACCAATTGCTTAACGCCCAGGCGATCTCCCACCCGAGAGCGGCCGGATCGCCTGTCCTGGGTGAGTTTTGAGAGCAACAACCAAAAATTCCGGTAATTTCCATCGTCTGGTCTGTTAAAATAAAATCTCCCGGGAATCAGAAATTCAACAGTTGGAAATTGAAGCTATGATTAACGTTGGTTTGTCTGTTATGATTAGGAGGTAAAATGGTACAGCAAGCAGATAATGATCGATTAAAAGAGGCTTTGGGTCACTACCAAGCCGGACGTCTGGATAAAGCGAGGACTGTTTATTTGGCGATGCTAGAATAGCAGCCTCACCAGGTAGAGGCTATGCAGATGCTGGGAATTATTGCTTATCAGACGAAGGAATACGATCGGGCGCTCGGCTATTTCCAACAGGTGATATCCATAAAGCAAGATTGGCCTGAAACTTATAATAATATGGGGGCTTGCTTCTGGGAACAGGGAAAAATAGAACAGGCGATCGCTGCCTACAAACAGGCGCTCGCAGTGAAGCCTGATTATTTCGATGCTTATGATAACCTGGCTTTGGCTGGTGGGTGATGCTTGCTGGGCGGTGCTTGCTAACGCCACTGATTTTAATGCCACCGGTACAAGCATCTACAAGTTCTTCACGCCCTCACCGGTCGCAAATCATATTTGATTTGCCCCAGATCATATTTGATTTGCCCCAGATCATATTTGATTTGCCCCAGATCATATTTGATTTGCCCTAGATCATATTTGATTTGCCCCATTTTAAATTCTCCGAGGACAACGCTTGAGTGATGGGCGGTGCTTGCTGGGCGGTGCCGGCAGTCCCTCGTGGGCGGTGCCTACTCTTTTGTCAAGAGGTTGATATATAACTTAAGTTGCGACCTATAAAAATTGAATACAAAAAGCGATGATAAAGAGAATTATTTTCAATTCAAATCCTAGC
>JACOMV010000021.1 GCA_014324065.1 Hormoscilla sp. SP12CHS1
GCCTCCTGCGGTGAAAGTCGCAAGTCCGGTTCCGAAAGGGAGGGTTGAGAGGCGACTCTCAGCTCGACCCCGACCATTGGGACTGCCATGCACAAAGCAAAGATTATCCAGTCACAGGGTCATGGGGAGTGTTGCCAGATACTCACGCACCTCTGGATGAATGACGTTGTTTGTCAATTCATGAGCCAGTCGTCCTCGCTGCTCCGCGAGCTGAGAAGGGTAACTGCATTCGCACGCATTCAAACCTTCGACAATATCTTCATCCCAGCAGCCCTGACAGGTGGGAATATCGAGGGAGCGAATCAGTTCAACGACGGCATTGGGATGGGGACCATAACCGACTAGATCGCCCAGGCAATAAATCTGGTCTGCCTTGTGAGCGTCGATATCAGATAACACTGCATTCAACGCTTCATAGTTGCCATGAATGCAGGAAATGACGGCGAGTTTCATGTCAGGATACTCTCCTCTTGGTTAGTTTCACACTGAATTAGGGCTTTGTACTGTTCCTGATAGTGGGCGATCGCGCCATCCGATAAACACCCAGCCAGTAAGGTTTGGGCAATAATTTTCTGTTCCAAGTTCCAGCCTACAACCTCAATGCCACTGAAGCGATCGGGACGGCCCTCTAGCCAGCGAGGAATACTCAATTCGGTGTATTCAATTCCGGGCAAGCCTTCGACAAAATCAACGTAGAAGGCTCGACCATCCGGCAGTTCAAAAATACCCTTGACTCGCTGCACCTGTCCGTAAGCGTCGCCCGTCAGTTCAATCAAAATCTCGTCTAGGCTTGGTCAAATCCAGGTGAAAGCCTAGCTCCAGATAGACCAAAGCCTGGTCTGGCAGGTTGGCGAAGACCTGCGGCGTTTGATGAAAGGGAAGCAAATGCACCCGGGGAAAGCGATACGCAATCCGTGCTCGATCCACCGAACCCGCTCCCATCCCCGGACAGCAGTAAAACAGAGGACGATGCTGGTTCGAGAGAAACTGACTCATCCAGGTGGTTTGCCACTACCGGGCGGCCCTGCGATCGCAATCAACGTCATGGAGTCCATTCAGTCTTGCCTTAAGATAGAATTACATAAAAAAGAATGATTATCATTCTCATATTATAGATGAATTGGAAAGTGATGTGTAATTGGAAGAGGGCCCCCTCAAATGGAACGGTAGACAAGGTAGATATTGCCATCATTGGTGCAGGCCCCCAGGCATTAACGTTGGTGACGCATTTGCTGCAAAAGAAGGAGTTCATGCGCAACCGCTTTGTGGTGCTCGATCCCGCTGGGGATTGGCTACAGCAATGGCAACACCAGTTTGCCGCCTACAATATTCCCCACCTGCGATCGCCTGTAGTGCATCATCCCGACCCTGATCCCCATGCCCTCCGCACCTTTGCCGAATCACGCCCATCGGAACTCTTTCCTCCCTACGACCTACCCGGAACTCAACTCTTCTATGACTTTTGCCAAGAGGTGATTCGGCGCTGGGGATTGCAGGAGCGGGTAATTCCAGCACAAATACAGCAAATCGAACTGTTTCATCAGCAAGGATGGCAGCGATTTCGGTTAGGACTCACCGATGGTCGGGTGCTGACGGCCAAGCGTGTTGTGTTAGCGATCGCGGGCGGTAAACCCAACATTCCCGCATGGATGCAAACCTTGCCCTCGAACTACCTAAGCGATCGCCTCCTTCACTCCCATCAGGTCGATCTGCGCAGTCTTCGACAGTTAACCGGAGAAACGATTTTGATTGTCGGCAGTGGGCTGACCAGCGGACATCTGGCATTGGGGGCGATCGCTCGGGGCGCAAAGGTCATCATGATGGCGCGGCGCACCTTTTACGAGAAACTATTCGATGCCGAACCTGGATGGCTCGGCCCCAAATACCTCAAGGGGTTCCACGCCGAACCAGATTGGGAAACCCGCTGGCAGATGATTCAAGCTGCCCGCAATGGGGGTTCCCTAACCCCTGCCGTTCTCACCCAATTGCGACGCAGGGAACGAGACGGCAAGCTATCTTTTTACGAACAGTGCTCAGTTCAGTCCGCAGCATGGCAGGAGGATGCCTGGAACGTGACCTGTAACCAACCGAGGGTTCATCATTGCATTGCCCAACAACGGATCGACCGAATCTGGCTAGCAACCGGTAGCACGCTAGATGTGAATCACTGGCCCCTGTTAGCCAATATACGGGCGACCAACCCCTTACCACTGGTCAATGGCTTACCCGTGTTGGATGGGAGGCTTCGCTGGGCAGGACGCAATCTTTTCATTATGGGGGGAGCGGCGGCATTGCAACTGGGGCCAGTGGCCCGCAACTTATTTGGGGCCCGGCTGGCTAGTAACCGGATTGTCCCAGCGCTGATCAAGGACTTCAGTGGACGATCGTAGGGGGCACGGAGATATAGCCTTCAACCGAAACCGAGGCGGGTGAAATGGACAGTGGCCCTTTGAAATCGTGTAATATCCATATTGCACCGGTGAAAAACAGTCCAGTCGCGATCGCGGTGAGATTTAGCCCTCTCTTTCGCGCGATCGCTGGCTGGATATCTTATTGTAACCGGCTAATCTCCACGTCCGCAGATAAATTATCACGCCCACTAGAGCGTCGGTCCAGTAGAAGTCCTTGACAAAAAAAGAAAATGTGCATGTACTAAATTTGGTAGCGCTCATAACAATTGTGAGCCTCCGGAGCGACCCCACAGGGCCAGAGCGTGAAAAGCGGGAAAGGAGCAGAAGAACGATTTTTCGTCAATACACGGATTGCCAAATTTGTCAAGCATTATTAGTGGACCGACGCTCTAGGAGCGATCGCGAACAATCCCAGTCCGCTGCAACTCGCTGCAACTGCCTCTACACCGGCGCAGCAAGAATTTCAGCCACAGTTTGCCTCCGAGCCACTACCCGATAGCCTCATCTCTTGGTACTCAGTCAAGAGTTCATCGTAGGTAAGGTAGCAGTTCGTAGGTTGGGTTTCGTGCCTCAACCCAACCTATGCATCTCAATTTTAACTAAACCAATAGTCTCATCTCTTGGTACTCAGTCAAGAGTTCATCGTAGCTAAGGTAGTCAGACTCTTCTTGAGGACTGAGCAGCAGTTCAAAGGTCAGCAGATAGTCTGGGGGAGTTGCTGCTATCCGCTTTAACGCTGACTCTAACTCTGCCAATGTATTCACCTCTGCAAACAGAGGTTTATCATCTTCTGTCCCTACTAACAAGGTGACGACAATGTAATCAGCTGTTTTATCGGACTCTGGACTCACAGCTTCCCGTTCCCTGATTTGACCATTAACATTAGAAAGAGTTTCCGAACTAAACTTGCTGCGTTCGGAAACCGAGAATTCCTGGAAGATGATTTCCGCTTTTTCCCTACCCTTGACCTCCTGGGAACTAGCGCAAACGTGAGTCCAGCTTGCCGAATTTCGCAGCAATACCAGGGTCGCCTCTTGTAACTGTTCTGCTAGACCTTCTGAACTAGATAAATCTGCATTGCGGATCAGTTCCGAGATTTCTGACTGCACCTCTTTTGCATTCCCCAGCCACTTGCAACTTACTCACTGTCACGATATCATTGGCCAGTTCTTTAGGTACAGATGATTTGGGGCGATTTACGAACCATTGGAACAGGTATATAAATAATATCAATCCCAAGATCCCAGCCACGAATATAAACAGATACAACCAGAACAATTCCCATCTAGTTGAATAACTGTAATATCTCCTCCGCCTATAGATGGGACTTGTAGGATAGTAATCGGAATCATCATTTCTGTAGTAATCAGAACCGGAACTGCCCGAACCAGAACTGCGAGAACCGGAACGAGAAGGAGGAGAACTTCTGCGGAAGGAACCGCCTCTGCTGCGTCCGCCTCTGCTTTTGGCATAAGCTTCCAGGTTCGTGCTTACCAAGCTACCGCTATTGTCACTACTGGTCTTATCGAGGGTGACGCCGCTAGTCACTGCCAGGACGATCGGTAAAGCATACAGAAATTTAATTTTTGACATTTTTCCAGGATGGTTAACTCTATTTGCTTATTTATAGCTTTTTTCCCGCATCGTTGTCAAGGCGATCTCGCATATTTAATAATTTTTTTATAACTTTATCAAACTTCAACAAATTACATGAGGCAGAACCTCTAGCATCCCGTTCCCTGGCGGTCCCCAGTGAACGAGGTTATTATAGCCCGCGCAGGCGGGCTTTGTTTTTGTAGCCGCACCCTAAAGGGTGACGGCGCTTGGGGTGACGGCGCTTGGGGTGACGGCGCTTGGGGTGACTTAAATTCATCAATGCTAGCTGTTCGCTGCTGACCTAGTTCATTGGCCTGCCAAACTTTGCTACTGGTCACGTCCAGACAAGTCAACCAACCGTTATCATAAATTCTGGTATCGATGCAGATGGCATGACCGAGATTTACAGGTTTACCACTTTTTTGGCTAGTATGTCCGCAGACCATAGTTTTGCCAGAGAAGTGGGGTGCTGGGTTGCGGAACTTTTCCCAGTATAGCATCTGTTCTGATTGCTGATGCAAAGGTTTCTGAGGATCGGCGTTAGCGTGAACGAAAAAATGCCGATCGCTTTCCCAGTAGTCCCGGCAAATATTTTTGATAAAGTGCCAATGTGCGGCGGGGATGTCTGTGAGTTGACCAATTCCATAGTCAGAGTAAGAATCGAGTGTTTCGGCGCCACCGTAGATCCGCCAAGAGGATTCATTTTGGCTGCTGAATACTGCGTAGAGTATCATTAGTTCGTGATTGCCGCGTAAAGCTACCAACCTGCCAGTTTCGTGCAAGGATATCAGGCGATCGAGCACGCCTTTTGAGTCCGGTCTCCTATCCACATAATCTCCCAAGGTAACGATCGTATCTGCAGGTTGGGGTTTAACAGTTGCTAGCAGGGTATCCAAAGCAGTGGCACAACCGTGAATGTCGCCAATAGCCAGAATGCGCATATATTTTAGTTAGATCGTGGTTAAGTTTTGCATGAGGGTGCGAGTTATTTGGGCGATCGCCTGCCAATCTCTTGCTGCTACGATATTTTTAGGAAATAGACTGCCTCCGAGTCCGACCCCGATAGCCCCGGCGGCAATAAAATCCCTAGCATTATCCAGGGTAACACCTCCGGTAGGAATCAAAGGAATCTGACCCAATGGACCTTGTAAACTTTTAATGTAGTTCACACCGCCCACAGATTTAACTGGGAAAACCTTCACACAGGTAGCGCCCGCATTCCAAGCAGTAACAATTTCCGTAGGAGAAAGGGCCCCGGGAATAACCGGTACTCCAGCAGCAAGAGCTATTTCGATTATAGCAGGATTTGTGTGGGGAGTAAAGAGGAATTGCGCCCCCGCCGCAATAGCAGCATGCAGGTGTTCTGGGGTTAACAGAGTGCCCGCACCAATCAAACAAGCAGGTAATTCTGTTCGCAATTGTGCAATTAACTCAGCCGGGCGATCGCTATTCCAGGTAATTTCAATCAGTTGCATTCCCCCAGCTGCGATCGAGAGGGCCAACTGTTTTCCCAAAGATAGTTGGGGAGTGCGGATCACCCCAATCGCCCGTTTTGCTTGCAATCTCGATAACCAATCAGACATTTTTTCGTGCTCTTTGAACAAAATTTGCTCTCTCAATGTTATGATAATAGTAAGTAGCGTGAGGGTAAAATCATGGGTGAAGTACGAGCGAAAGTCAAGTTAACGAATGCAGTAGATGAATCGCTAGTGCGTCGCGGACAACTGACAGAAGACCAAGTGCGAGTGTATGAAGCTGACGCACTTGTAGATACAGGTGCAGTGCGTTCAGTAATTCCAATTCATGTAGTTGAGCGTCTCGGATTGACAATTCGCGGTCAGCGACGGAGTACGCTGACGTCCGTCAGGATACTGTTGGAGTTACTGAGGGCGTGCTGATTGAATGGGATGGTCGCGACACCTTGGAAGAAGCCTTATTTTTGGGCGATGAAGTGCTAATTGGTCAGACGGTGTTGGAGAAGTTAGATGTGTTGGTAGATTGTGTCAATCAACGATTGATAACGAATCCGGCACACCCTGACCAACCAGTATCTAAGATCAAGTGAAGGGAGGGCGATCGCAGTAGAATGGGTCAACTAAACCTACTCTGACTACCTCCTGACAGGCGATCGACTCACCCTCAAATACTTATACCATCGTATAAAAAACTACAATTTTTAGGCATTATCCTATTAGTCGGTTTTAACCGACTTTAGCTATTAGCCGGGGTTTGAACCCCCGGCGGGCTGACAGCGAAGAGAGGGAATTACTTTTTTTCAAATGATATTAGTGACGTTTCAGTTTGGCGGCAACTGCCTCACTCACTGTCTGAATCACTTTCACGCGAGCGTAATACTTGTTATTAGCAGGAATTATCGTCCAGGGTGCCGTCGGCGTGTTCGTGCGCCCGATCGCCTGATTGACTGCCACATCGTACAAGGACCATTTTTCCCGATTCCGCCAATCTTCTTCAGTCAGCTTATATTGCTTAAACGGGTCATGCTTGCGTGCGGTAAATCTTTCCAGTTGCTTGGCGGGACTAATGTGCAGCCAAAACTTAACTAAAACATAACCCGCATCAGTCAACTGGGCTTCAAACTCATTAATTTCCCGATAGGCCCGACGCCACTGAGCTTCCGTAGCAAAACCTTCGACTCGCTCGACAAATACTCGTCCATACCAAGTGCGGTCAAAAATCCCAATCTTGCCCGCCGTGGGCAAATTACGCCAGAACCGCCACAGGTAGTGATGAGCCTTTTCTGCATCCGTGGGGGCAGCAAAGGCGGTAACTTCATAACTGCGGGGGTCCAGGTTAGTCAAGCGCTTGATTGCTCCCCCTTTACCCGCCGCATCCCAACCTTCAAACAGGCAGAGCACTGGCACCTGATGTTGGAAAATACTCCTCTGCAACTGGCGCAGACCTACCTGTTCTTCCTTTAACTGCTTTTTGTATTCCTCTGATGACAGAGACTCGTTCAGATCTACCCTCGCCAAGAAGTCCGGTTCGGTCGGTTCTAGCTTTTCCTGCGCGGGTAAGGTTGGCCCGGGGACAAAGCCCTGATGTTTATCCAAAGCTTCCCTAATGGTAGAGGCAATTGTGGTTAAGACTTTTACCCTCGCCCAACGCTGAGAGTCCCCCTCCACTAATGTCCAGGGGGCAGGGCCCGTGCTGGTTTGGATCAGCATTTCTTCGGCAAAGGCAGTATACTTTTCATAATTCTTCACCTGCTGCCAGTCCTCCGATCGCACTCGCCAGGCATCTCGGGGGTCTTCGGCATATTTTTTCAACCGCCGCTTCAGTTCTTTCTTGCTCAGGTGGATCCAAAATTTGGTGATCGCCACTCCATCATCTGCCATTTGGCGCTCAAAGGAGTTAATATGCCGCATTATCGTCGGAATTTCCGATCTCTTAACCCGATCGAACAGCCTGTCTTCTAGCACGTGGGTGTACCAGCTATGATAGAACAAACTGATACTGCCATACCTGGGTAACTTCTGCCAAAACCGCCATAAAAACGGATACTTTTGTTCTTGGGGAGTTAGCGGCCAGATCGGGTGGACTGCAAACCCACGGGGATCCATGTATCCCACTACTTTTTTCACCAGGGCACCTTTGCCCGCAACGGCCCAACCTTCTAGCACTACGATCGCGGACAGCTTTTTTTCCCAACAATTCTGTTGTAGCGATCGCAGCTGGCGCATCAACGCTTCTATCTCTTCGGAGTAGGTCTCCTTATCCAGGGAAAGATTCAGATCTAGGTTATCAAGCATCTATTTAGCTAGTGTATACTGCGAACTGTCAGGAACTGCGCTTCTTTGAGCAGCCAATATGTCATTGGGAGGGGAGGGATAATTGAGAGATCCTTGTGCAATAGGAGTAACACCCCCCGGGGGGTCGATAAGTTGTGCGAACCTTCCTTACTGCTGCCAGATCCCCCCACGCTGCGCGAAAAATCGCAATGACACCAGCAATGCCTCTTTCGCGCAAGTTGTTCGCGTAGGCGTAGCCGTGTGCGCGCAGCGCAATCCCGTGCAAAGTGTAACTATTTTTCCAGTCCCGTCCAGAGATGAATTACCACAATTGGCGTTAATCTAAAAGCTGAAATATTTCACCAGAGGGGATTTAACTTGTCGCAATTACCCACTATTCTCGTTACTGGCGGGGCTGGATATATTGGCTCCCATACCGTGCTAGCGCTGAAGAGCGCTGGCTATGATGTGCTCATTTTAGACAATTTGGTCTACGGGCATCAAGATTTAGTCGAACAGGTGCTCAAGGTCAAGCTGGTCGTTGGGGATACGAGCGATCGGGCCTTGCTAGACCAGTTATTTGCCACCCACAACATTCAGGCAGTCATGCATTTTGCGGCCTTTCTCGCCGTGGGCGAGTCGGTCAAAGAGCCCGGGATGTACTACCAGAACAATGTTAGCGGCACCTTAACCCTGCTGCAAGCTATGGTAGTAGCGGGGGTGAAACGGATTGTCTTTTCTTCCACCTGCGCTATTTATGGCGAAACCCAGATCCTGCCCATTCCCGAAGATCATCCCCACAATCCTCTCAGTCCCTACGCCGCTAGTAAAGCTATGGTAGAACGGATTCTCGCAGATTGCGATCGGGCTTACGGTCTTAAGTCAGTCTGTTTCCGTTATTTTAACGCCGCCGGGGCCGACCCGAGTGGTTTGCTGGGGGAAGACCACAAGCCCGAAATCCACCTTATTCCCCTGGCCTTGCTGACCGCTTTAGGCAAACGAGAATCTCTGTCTATTTTTGGCACAGATTACTCCACCCCCGATGGCACTTGCGTGCGGGACTACATTCACGTCGCCGACCTGGCAAGCGCCCATGTTTTGGGTCTGGAATATCTGCTGGATGGGGGTGATAGTGAAGTCTTTAACCTGGGCAATGGTAATGGTTTTTCTGTCAAGCAAGTGATTGATACCGCTAGAACAGTTACCGGTAGAGAAATTCCTGCCATAGAGTGCGCGAGGCGTGCGGGCGATACATCCGTTCTGGTGGGCAGCAGTTCCCGGGCCAGAACCATCCTCAACTGGACTCCCCAATACCCAGACCTAGATCGAATTATCGCCCACGCTTGGCAGTGGCATCAGCGGCGGCACGGGTAATAAATTCCTTTACTATATCTTCACTTTTATCTTGTTCCCTGTCTCTGGCGTCTCTGGCAGGGAACGGTCTCCGTGAGGCGAGGCCTCTTGTTAAGATGAACTGCAGAACTTAGATATCTCGTTTCCGATCGCTCAGCGCGGCGCAGCCGTAGCCTTCTTTCTTTTTTCCTCTTGCCATTCTTTCGCGATCTGTGCCACTTCCTCGATTTCCTCAAAATCAACCCGCATTACAGCCTTTTCAAATTCCACACCCAAAGCGATGCTGACATCAATCATTTCTCCAAAACTGGCACATTGATAATCTGTATCTTCATACTCCTTCACCCGCTGTGAGGAAATTCCCAGTGTCTGCGCTAATTCTTCCTGGCTAATTTTGGCAGCCATCCTGGCTTTAATTAAAACCAATGGCAGTTTATTGAAATTCTCAACTTTGATTTGCAAAACCTGCTTTTGGTCACAATCTCTTACTCTTTCATATTCAGCAATTTTATATTTGAAATCGTCAACTTGACGCTGATACGAGTTTCGATACATTTGCCAGCGCATTGGGTCGTCAGCTTTCAAGTTTTCATCGCTATCCAATTTAGCTACTGTCCCTTCAAACCGCCGCAACCAATCTAATGTGTTCTGATATTCTTGCTCATTTTTAATCATCATATTCCCATCTCTGTAAATCTATCGTAATGATTCCTTTACGTGTATTGCTTCTACTATTGAATTTAAAAAAGTCTAGGTAATTCTTCCCGGCTTCATCAGCAGGGTAAGATGCTGGAAAAATGTCACCCCCATATATGCTTTTTTGATCGCTACGACCTATTGCCAAATTATATAAAACAGGGATCGATGGACTGCCATTAATATAAATAATTCTACAGCCTGCGGCTTTTAATTTCGCCATTGCCCGTGACAAACCCTTTATCAGACGATCTCTAGTAAGATTTGTACCAAATCTCTCTTTAAAATCCTCCCATTCGCAAAAATGTATTCCTGGCGGGAGATTGCCGTTTTCATCGAATTCTGGTATCACTACTTCACACCTGCACCATTTGCCTTTGACTTATTTTAACTCATTAACCTTTCAACTGCATACCATTATACAGCATAAATCGCGTTTTTGAACTCAGTGCGATGGGGACGGGCGAAATTTTCCAATCGCCATCTAGGTATTACTTGTAATGATATGTAATATTGACGGGCGATATCGGGGCTCGAACCCTATAGGACATCGTAGCTAACGTAATTCGTCATCTCGGTATTACTTGTAATGATATGTAACATTGACGGGCGATATCGGGACTCGTTCGGGATCCGGGGGGAAGCGCGTAGGGCGGGCGATAATATCTGCCGGAGTTTGGCGGCGGTGGGTTACGGCTGCGCCTGCAGTGCGCGTAGCGCTACCCACCCTACGACTGTCGCACTACCTGGTTTCTGGGTTACACTACAAACGACCTTCAAGCCAATCTTCCCCACCCGGTAATTGAGCTAAATGTTCATCGACGATATCGGGCAAATCTTTTAAATTATGAACGTAAGTCAGAGCTAACAATTGTTGAGCAGTCTGAATTAGCTGGGTTTTATCCATCATCTCTGAAAGTTGCGATGGTCTGAATAAGCCGCCCCGCACTTCCGCACTCGCTGGACGAAAGGCAGCCGCTAAGGCATCTTCCAGATAAGGCTGCCATTCATCTGACTTGATATAGTAAGAGGTTTTATTATCTTTGAGATTCAGCTTTTTAATTTGTAGTAGAGAATCGGAAATTGAAGCAACCCAAGAGTTTGTTAAACGCGACTCTACTTGGTTTTTTATCAAATGAATCAACATCCTGACTAGAAATGATTCGATATTTCGCAAAATTGCTTGTTTGCTCATTCCCTCTAGCTCATCCACGATCGCCAAAGCGTCTTGATAGCGTTCCTCCAGGATGCTATTTCTCAGATCGATAAGTTCCTGTGTCATAAATCTTGCCCTTTTGCGCTGATGCGTCTATTATAACAATTAACCGGGAGTTGGAAGTTGGGAGTGGTCAAAACCCCTTGGTAGAGGGGGCGATCGATGTCTCCGGAGTAGTGCGACTAGCGCTCTCCGGAGACATCGAAGCGTGGGGGCCAGAAACCCGATAACTCCTCTCTTACCGGGTTTCTTATCTGTCTGACTAATCAACTACTTTTTCCGATCGCTCAGCGCGGCGCGGCCATAGCCTTCTTTTTTTTCCTCTCTTGCCATTTTTTCGCGATCCGTGCTGCTTCCTCGATTTCCTCAAAATCAACCCGCATTACAGCCTTTTCTACTTCCACACCCAAAGCCGTGCTGACTTCAAGAAGCTCTACAAAACTGGCACATTGATAATCTGTATCTTCATACTCCTTCACCCGCTGTGAGGAAATTCCCAGTGTCTCTGCTAATTCTTCCTGGCTAATCTTGGCAGCCATCCGGGCTTTAATTAAAACCCATGGCAGGTGAGTTAGATTCTCAACTTCGATTTGTAAATACTGCTTGCGATCGCAATTTATCAGTCTTTCATATTCGGCAATTTCATATTTGAACTCGTCAACTTGACTCTGATACGCATCTCGATAAAGTTGCCAGCGTATTGGGTCGTCAGCTTTCAATTTTTTATCGCTATATAATTTAGCTACTGTCCCTTCAAACCGCCGCAACCAATCTAATGTGATCTGATATTGTTGCTCATTTTTGATCATCATCTTCCCACCTCTGTAAATCTATAGCAATTATTCCTTTGCGTACATTTGTTCTCCTATCAAATTGGAAAAAGTCTAGGTAATTATTACCGGCTTCATCTGCAGGGTAAGATGCTGGGAAAATCTCCCCCCTGTATAGGCTTTTTTGCTCGGTACGACCCCCTGCGAAATTATATAAAACAGGATCGACGGACTTCAAATATTCTAGAGTAACCCCATCGTCTTCCCAACAAGCATCGTAGTCTTTAGGTTTTCCTTTACTGGTGACAAAACTGCCATCAATATAAATAATTCTACAGCCTGCGGCTTTTAATTTCGCCATTGCCCAAGACAAACCCTCTATCAGGCGCTGTCTGGGAAAATTTGTACCAAATCTCTCTTTAAACTCCTCCCATTCGCAAAAATGTATTCCTGACGGTAGATTGCCGTTTTCATCGAATTCTGGCATCACTACTTCACACCTGCGCCATTTGCCTTTGACTTATTTTAACTCATTAACCTTTCAACTGCATACCATTATATAGCATAAATCGCGTTTTTGAACTCAGTGCGATGGGGACGGGCGAAATTTTCAAATCGCCATCTCGGTATGACGTAATCTCCTGTAACATTGACGGGCGATCGGGACTTGCCTCGGATCGGGGGGTTTGGCGTAGGGCTCTTGTCTCGCCTGCCGGGGTTTAGCTACATTAGCGGCATCCAATACCATTATACAGCATCAATCCCCTGTCCATACTCTATCGTGCTGGGAGATGCAGATGTTTTAGAGGTGTCCGAGTTACTGCCGGGGTAGGAATTCTCTGCTGTTGATGCGTACCAGAGTTTGAATAAAAAAGCCGATCGTGTTGCGCCAAAGTATTCTAAGCTATTGGAGTGGGAGTAAGAGTGTAACTGGAGGAAAAAGATGATACAAGCAGTTAGCAAGGAACAAACGATTTCAGAACGCCTGCAAACCTTGACCCCTCAACAGCAGCAGTCGGTTCTAGATTTTATCGAGTTTTTGCAGAGTCAAAATCAAAAGATAGAATATCCGACCGTTGAGGATAAACCGATATCTGCTTATGAAGCAGCTAAACAGTGAGTGGGATGTGTCGAGAGTGGCATTGGCGATCTGTCTTATAACAAAAAGTATCTTCAGGAATATTCAGCACCATGAAATAAAAAGTAATTTTAGATGCAAGTCCATTGATGGCGCTTATCGATAAAAGCGATCGCTTTCACCATTGGACAACAGAAATTTGGAAGACTATTGCTATCCCCTTGTTTACCTGTGAAGCAGTTATTTCAGAGACATGTTTTTTGCTGCGAAGAACTTATGGCGGACAGGATGCAGTAATTAATTTACTGAAAGCCGGCGTTATTCAAATTTCATTTAGCTTGAGTGAAGATTTGGAAGCAGTTGGCAACTTGATGGAAAAATACAAATCTGTTCCCATGTCTTTTGCAGATGCTTGTTTGGTACGAATGAGTGAGTCGATCGCAGGCAGTACCGTGTTAACATTAGATCGGGATTTTCGCATTTACCGGAAAAACTGAGGCGATCGATGTTATTATTCCATCGGAGATATAACCGAATCAAAAATTGTGACGCAATCTTCTGTAACACGAGCGATCGGATCCTGCCTCGGATCCGGGGTTCGGCGGCGATGGGTTACGGCGGCGCATAACCCATCCTACGACTGTCGCCTGCCGGGGTTCAGCTGGAAGACTGGAAGGGTCTCAATAAACTTCATCGTGATTTCCTATATTTAACAATAAAATCGCTTCTTCCTCCTCTTCTTCTTCTGTAACTCTAACAAACTCAAAGATAATCCGATAGTCATAATCTAGAGAACAGGACCAAGAGTCCGCTAAATCCCCTTTTAACTTATGGGTCCGTAAACTGGGATGAAACGGGTCTGCCGCTAACTGCCGTAACTTCTCCTCAAGCAATAAACGTAATTGAGGGTTTTTACGAACTATACGCTTAAAAGAACGCAGTGATTTAGCACTCCAAGCAACTTTCATCAATCTTCGTCCAACGCTGCTAAAAAATCATCGACTGTCCCCAACTGCACCTTCCCTTCTTGATAATCTTGTCTCACTTCAGCTATTTCTTGTCCTAATTGCTTTCTGCGTTCTTCCGACAAGCGTTTTTTCAGGATGTCTAGCAAAATTTCTCGTTCCTCTAAAGAAAATGTTTCTACTGCCTCTATTACTTCCTGAAAACCTGAATATTTATGACGATCGTTCATAACTTAACGTTCCAGTTGATGTTTATTTGATTATAAACTGTCTCGCATCTAAACGAGGGCATCTCATATTTGCCTCGCCGCCCTCACCCGTTCCCTGGCGGGATCCAGGGAACGAGGGGTCCGGCTACTAGATTACATGCAAATTCCCAGTCTCTCGGCTAATTCTTCCTGGCTAATCTTAGCAGCCATCCTGGCTTTAATAATAACCATACTTTCGAGCTTCTGTTTCCTGTTGACTGCGTTCCTCCTCTTCCCGCTTTTTACGTTCGACTTCTTCCCGCTGACTGCGTTCCTCCTCTTCCCGCTTTTTACGTTCGACTTCTTCCCGTTGACTGCGTTCCTCCTCTTCCCGCTTTTTACGTTCGACTTCTGCTAACACGGCTCGGGCGATCGCGCGGTTTTTCTCAGCAGAGGAGAAACCCAGTTCTACAGCTTTATCGTAATCCGCGATCGCCTCGGAATAACTTCCCAACTCATAAAAGGCATTGCCGCGATTATTATAAGCCTGGGCGCGACTGGGCTGAAGTTGCAACACTTCCGTATAATCTTGAATTGCCTCTTCGTGCCGTTCTACCTTAGCACGAGCCAACCCGCGATTGTAATATGCTTCTACCAACTCGTGTTCGAGTGCGATTACCTGGTCGAAATCGGCAATTGCTGTCACGTACTCCTCCCGAGTACAGCGCTGTATCCCCCGATAGTAGCAAGCCTTCGCCACATTCAGTTGACGTTCCTCACCCAAGAATAGCAAACATTGATTCAGTTTCTCCACATATTCCCGGTCCGCAACAGTCAACGCCGACTCCACCTGCGCCAACAGATCCCCATCCGGAGTCATTCCCCGCCTTTGCAACCACGCTTGCATCGATGCGTCTACCTGTTGCTTCGCCCCAAACTGCTGGGGTAAGTGCTGCAAACTTGCTGCCAGATCCAACTTCAGTTCCGGAACCAAACCCGACTCCAACTCCCCGATCCCCTGATAGAGAGTTTCGTAGAAGGCTACCACCAATTCTACCAGATTTTGCAACTCCTGTTCTGGCATTCCCTCGATCAAGTCGGCGAGTAACTGCAGCAACAAAGGCGGTTTTCTGTCATTAATGGGAACGTATAGCAGGAAATATTCATCCGCCAGCAACCCCGCAAACAAGCAGTGACAGTTGGCAATGAACTCTTGCAATTTCTGGTAATCCTTTTGATGAACGCTGTAAGGTCGTTCTATTTCCGTCAGATCCTCTCCCTCCTCCAGACATTCCCGTTCTAATTCAATAATTTCTAGGTTTTTCATAAACCCGACAACGCTTTCCTGGCCATAGCGCTTGTCAAATTTTCTCTGATCTTTGCCAGCGGCAATATAGTCGTCTCGCTTTTGCTTCCAACGCCAAGTCCGCATCTTCGCAAACTCGTCAAGCACCTCTTGCCAAGGAAAAAAAATGCCTCTTTCGTAGTAGCAATTCTTATAGTCAATAGTACCTCGAAAACATTTTTATCCTACTTTTACATTGTACTTATAACCAAAATTTAAGTGAAAATATCCCTTTTCTACTGCTGACTATAAAATCAGAAACGTCATCGACGTTTCTCTTTTTACAAACTTTCTGTCAATCGCCTCAGTAGCAGCATAGAATCCATTACTCCTCCAGCAACTGTTCGCGAGAAACCCGATCTGTCTCCCATTCTGAGTATACTTTTCAAAGAAACTGAGCAAACTTTTTCCCAAAAATTGCTCCATTTTTGGGAACCCTCGCGTCCCCCCACTGTCGCGAGGCAAGGCGGGAGGCAATAAGAATACCCGCAGAGGACTGAATTCTCTATCCAGCTTTGGATCTTTTAACCATCCGTGGTGGTGGATCGCCTTAACACCTTGGACTAAATTACCCCAAAATTCTCTTTTTCCCGGTAAAGCATTAGTCATAATACATCTCCTCAAGTAGGGTGGGCGGTGCCAGGGCACCGCTTAACGAGTCCCGCCTAGCACGGCCAACAACGGTTCTTACTATAACCCACTAACATCGACCTAAAGCAAATTTTTTTTCAAAATTTAAGTTTCGCTGGGATCGAAAACGCCCAAACCTTCTGATAGCAAAAATTTCAGGATTTGCTGAAAGAATAAAATTAATCCCAATCTCGCAGTCGCGAACTGCGGTGCCTGGGTTTTTACCTCCCCCCAAATCCGACAAGCACTCTCAAAAGACGAGCGCTCGGGACTTGCCTCGGATCCGGGGTTCGGCATGGACGGACTTTTCTTGTTTTCCGTTCCCTGTTCCCCGTTCCCTGCTATATAATTGGTAGACAATGACGAAGCAACATAGGTGTCAGATGAAAATCCTACTGGTCATCCACGGATATCCCCCCGAGTACAACGCGGGCTCGGAAGTCTCAGTCCTTAGACTGGCGCGGGCCTTGGCCGATCGACACGAAGTTAACGTACTGACTCGACAAGAAAATACGTTTCTCCCCGACTATACGACCTGTGAAAAAACCGATCCGGGGGACGAGCGGGTAAAACTCCACTTGATTAACTTATCAAGATGGCGCGATCGCTACCGCGACCCAGAAGTAGATCGCTACTTTGGGGCGCTGCTCGATCGCATCCAACCGGATATCGTCCATATCCATCACCTGAATCACCTTTCCACTTCAATAGTCCTAGAAGCCAAGCAGCGCCAAGTACCAATAGTTTTCACGTTGCATGACTTTTGGCTGATGTGTCCTCGGGGTCAATTTATTCAACTCTCTCCAGAAAAACCAACCGACGTTTGGGCGCTTTGCGACGGCCAAGCAGACCGAAAATGCGCCGAACGATGCTACTGCAGGTATTTTAGCGGCGCGCTGGCGGAAGCAGAAACCGATATCGCCTACTGGACGGACTGGGTAAGCCGACGCATGGCGCATATACGCGAAATCTGCGAGGCAGTAAGTTTATTTATTGCTCCTTCCCGATACCTCTTAGAAAGATTCCGCACGGCCCGCAGACGGTCCGAAAAATCGGAATTTGGTCTGGAACCCGAAAAACTGGTTTATTTGGATTATGGATTTGACCGCGATCGCCTAGCAAATCGTCGCAGGCTGCCTGGAGAACCCTTCACCTTTGGTTATATCGGCACTCACAGACCCGCCAAAGGCGTACACCATTTAATTGAAGCTTTCGGACAGCTCCAGGGCAATCCTCGCCTGAGAATTTGGGGGCGGCACCAGATGGAAACCAAAGCACTTATGGCTCTAGAGAAGGATCTGCCTTTCGAGGTACAAAAGCGCATCAAATGGATGGGAGAATACCAAAACTCGGAGATTGTCCCTGCAGTTTTTAACAAGTGCGACGCTATTGTGGTGCCGTCTATCTGGGCAGAAAACTCGCCTTTGGTCATTCACGAAGCCTTGCAAGTCCGTGTGCCAGTTATCGCCGCCAATTATGGGGGCATGGCAGAATACGTCCGGGACTCTATTAATGGGCTGCTCTTTAATCACCGCGACCCGTTATCTTTAGCCGCGCAAATGCAGCGGTTGGCAGACGATCCTGAATTGGCTCGGAAACTGGGAATGCGCGGTTATTTACAGTCTGCGGATGGGAACGTTCCCAGTATTAGCGATCGCGTTCGATTTCTCGAACGACTTTATGCCCGAGCGATTGATGCCCGAGCGATTGATGCCCGAGCGATGGAGAAAAATACAACCCTTACAGGAATGGCCAACAAACCCGGACCGTGGCGGATTACATTCGATACTAATCCCGATGACTGTAACTTGCATTGCATTATGTGCGAGGAACATTCCCCCTACAGCTCGTTACAGCAACAGCGGCGAGAGGCTGGGAAACCTCGCCGACGCATGGATATCGACGTCATCCGCAAAATTATGGCGGAGTCGGCGGGGACGCCGTTGCGAGAAATTATCCCTTCGACAATGGGAGAACCGCTGCTGTACCAGCATTTTGAGGAAATTCTCGACCTCTGCCAAAAATACGGGGTGAAGCTAAACCTAACTACCAATGGCACTTTTCCCGGACGCGGAGCCAAAGCGTGGGCGGAAAAAATACTGCCCGTAACCTCGGATGTTAAAATATCTTGGAACGGAGCGAGTAAAGAAACTCAGGAATCGATTATGCTGGGGACGCGATGGGAGCGGGTGCTAGAGAATGTCAAAGAGTTTATTGCCGCGCGCGATCGCCATGCAGAGTCTGGGGGCAATTGGTGTCGGGTAACTTTCCAACTAACTTTTCTAGAAACAAACCTGGAGGAACTGGCGGAAATTGTCAAGTTGGCGGCATCCTTGGGGGTTGACCGAGTGAAAGGACACCACCTCTGGGCGCATTTTGACGAGATTAAGTCCTTATCTATGCGACGCAGTGCGGAGGCGATCGCGCGCTGGAATCAAGCAGTTGCTGCTGCCCAAACAGCCGCCGAACGATACCGCAAGCCCAATGGAGAACGGGTACTTTTAGAAAACATCTTTGCCCTTGACCCGAACGAGCCTCAAGAAATCGCTCCCGATGCGGTTTGTCCCTTTCTAGGTTGGGAAGCTTGGGTTAGCGCCGAAGGACGATTCAACCCCTGCTGCGCCCCAGATGCCCTGCGCCGTACTCTGGGGGAATTTGGCAACCTCAACTCCCAGAGTATTTGGCAAATCTGGCAGAGCCAAGCATACCAACAGCTTTGCTCGACCTATCAAAATCACTCTCTGTGTCAAGGCTGTAATATGCGAAATGGGGAATAGGGAATTTCCCCATTCCCAATGCCCAATGCCCAATTACCAATTCCCCAAAATGAAACAACCCTGGCAAGAATTCACAATATCACCAGAGCGATCGCATCACCTTTTCCAAGGTCGCCCTGCTTACTCGGCTCGCTTTGAAGAAGTTCTCAAGTTTCACGCTCCGGGTCTAGCGCCGGTTAGAGACTCGTCGGGAGCCTATCATATTTTAGCGGATGGGTCTCCCGCTTATTCAAACCGCTATCTCAGGACTTTTGGATTTTACGAAGGACGTGCCGCCGTTTGTTCGCTTGGAGGTTGGTTTCACATTCTAGAAAATGGCCAACCCCTCTACCCAGATCGCTATGATTGGTGCGGCAATTTTCAGGAAGGACGCTCTGCAGTTCGCACCTGGGACGGCCAATATTTCCACATCCGACCCGATGGCACTAAGGCTTACGAATCTGGAAATATTGGCTATCGATATGTAGGAGATTACCGAGAAGGAATAGCAGTCGTTCAACGAGAAGATGGGCGGCACGCGCATATTACTTTAGACGGTCGGCCGCAACATCAGCGATGCTTCCGGGATTTGGATGTATTTCATAAAGGATTTGCACGGGCTCGCGACGATCGCGGCTGGCATCATATCAATCTCCAAGGAGAACCCGCTTATGGGCGACGGTTTGCCGCCGTAGAACCGTTCTATAACGGGCAGGCTCGCGTAGAAGACTTTGACGGAGCATTGCTGGTTATTGACGAGGCGGGAGAAACAATAGTGCAACTGCGATCGCCAGAAATTACCTCGCCACCCTCGCCACCCTCGCTAGAAATTACTTCGCCAGAAGGAGACGCGCTCCAAGAGCTATCGGCAGATATGGTGGGATATTGGCGATCGCAGACAATTTTTGCTGCGGTAAAATTGGGCGTATTCGATGCTCTCCCAGCTACGAGCGCGGCAATGGAACAAAAACTGGGACTTGCTTCGGGGATGGGGGAGCGACTGCTGCGAGCGCTCCACGAATTGGGCTTGGTTTTTCCCAGGGTTTCTCCAAGGGGCGCGAATTTCTGGCAAACGAGCGATCGCGGTGCCTTGCTAGCGACAAATCATCCCTTATCAATGGCATCTGCAGCAGTGCTTTGGGGAAGCGAACATTATGCAGCGTGGGCGAGCTTAGCGGCTGCTCTGCGCGAGGGCAAACCCGCATTCGATACCCAGTTTGGCCTGCCGTTCTTTGATTGGTACGGGCAAGAGCCAGAGAAATTAAAAACCTATCACCAAGCTCTATTAACTTATGCCCGCCACGATTACTCTGCTATTACAGAAGCAATCGACTTTTCCGATTTTTTGGACTGCGGACGGTCCGATCGCGCAACAGTCCTGGATGCCGGAGGCGGTACGGGAGAATTGCTCTGGATGGTTTTGCAAGCCTCGCCTCGCTCGACTGGAATTTTGCTAGACAGACCAGAGGCGATCGCCAATGTCCGCGTCCCAGAAAATCTTGCTACACGGGTGCAAATTGTGGGAGCAGATTTGTTTGCATCTTGGTCAACCCTAGCCGATGCTGTCATCCTAGCTCGGGTACTGCACGACTGGTCAGACCCGCAAGCAAAAATAATTCTGCAACGAGCCAAACAAGCCCTGACCCCAAAGGGTCGGCTCTACATCCTAGAAAGAGTCCTGGAACCTAGCGTGCCTGACTGCGGTTTGCTGGACTTAAATATGCTAGTAATAACCGGCGGTTGCGAGCGAACTCTGCCCCAATTTCAGGATTTATTGCGCTCGGTCGGCTTGCGCTTCAGGCAACAAATCAAGATGCGATCGGGAATTTCCGTGCTTATCGCCAGTATGGGGAATGGGGAATTGGGGGGAATGGTAGAGTTTTAAGTTTTGAGTTTTGATATCAAATCCGTTTAAACAGTTCCAATATTTGTGGGGGCAGTCCCTAGGCTGTGTACTCTGGGGGAATTTTTTCGGCGATGCCCAGTTTTTACCCGGATAGGATCTGCTTCCGATTACTCGGACGCTAACTTGATTCCAAACCTCCTTCCGGTACCTCGCCCCCTCTCAGCGCCTACATCCCGTAACAGGCGAGACATCAGGGAAGCGATCGCTCTCCCACCGGGCAAACGCTAAAGCCTTTACTACGAACGGCTGCCAACGCTAAAGCCTTTACTACGAACGGACGCTGCAAACGCTAAAGCCTTTACTACGAACGGCTGCCAACGCGCTTTGCCTTGACTGCGAACGGCTCAAACCCTTACAGAGAAAGGCAAACGCCCTTTGCCTGACCAAGAACGACAGCCTTAAACAAGTGACTAAGTCTGCTTTCTCGATGGTAAAGTAAGCTTCACCTGTGACTAAGTCTGCTTTCTCTACGGTCAAGTAAGCTTCACCTGTGACTAAGTCTGCTTGTTCGATGGTAAAGTAAGCTTCACCTGTGACTAAGTCTGCTTTTCCGATGGTAAAGTAAGCTTCTTTTATCTACAGAAAGTCATTTACAGCTTGTTCGCTATTTAATTAGTACAATAACAGCATTTAGTAAACCAGTTCTCAAACGTATTTGTTCCAATCAGCATCAGAGCAAGTTCAATTAACTGTTCTAGCGCCTCCATTGCTCGTGTTGGGAACATTCTGACCAGTGACTTAA
>JACOMV010000022.1 GCA_014324065.1 Hormoscilla sp. SP12CHS1
AGTCTCCCTAACGGAAGAAGAACGCCAAAGTCTAGAAAAGCTAACCACAACAGGAAAAGCAGCGGCAAAGAAAATTAATTATGCTCGCATCATGTAATTTTATGGCGGCAACTGGGTATAATAATAACTGCAAGCTATTTAACCGCCTAGCCAATCGTGAAGATTGTCAAGCACGTATGTAGCCTCTGCTACCAAATTGAATATTTTTCAAGTTTTGCGTCGGCTATTGAATCGGCAATTCTTTTGAGTTCCGGCTCCTCTAACTGGGGACTAGAGGTCAAGGAATGAGCTAGTTTCAAGCAATTGAAGTGGACTCAAACCAAGCGGATCGCGCTTCTAGTTAAGCGAAGTTACACCGCCGACTTGGGTCTTTGTATATGATTGCCGGGGGTTGCCCATATATGCAGAGATTTTTAGAAGCGGTCATACCCCACATCCATTCTTTCACTCAATTGGATTACTATAGTTGTGCAGTGGATCTCCAATCAGTTATAACCTTCGGACAGGCGATCCGCCCGGACTACGCCCCGGACAGGCGATCCGCCCGGACGGAGCACTCTACATCAGCTGGCCCAGCAACCTCTGCCGTACCCCCTCGGCAATCTTTTGTCCCAAATATTCGGGAATTAAACTCTCGTTAGGCCCTAAAAGGTAGAGAATCAGGCGAGTGCGCCCTCGCCAGACCAGCAAATTGGCATTCACCACCAGCAGATCCTCTTGCCAGATGGCATACATCACCTTATAGAACAAACCAGGCTAGTTATCTGCTTCAATCAGCAACGCAGGTAGATGGAAGACCGGATCCACATAAAATACCGTCTCCACCTGTTCCAGACCGGCATCCAGATTGAATTCCACTGCCAGCATTTCTTCAACCTCAAAGTGGCCCGCCAGCGCTTCCCTGATGGCTCGACAGACGTTTTCCGAAGTCTTATCCGTCAGCGCCTTGCCCCCACGGGAGACCACCGGTTTAATAAACACCATTGGCGGATAAATTTGACCATACAGACTCAAACTGTGGATCGTCAGTCCGTAGGCAGCGAGGACGCCAAAAATATCGCTCAACAAAAAAGACTGATTACGATAGGCAAAATGCAGGGCACTTTTAGAAGCTTCGGGCCTCCATTCAATCACCGCTTGCTGGGTTTTGTACAACTGGTAGGCTAGCCTCAGGTTTTGCAATTGGATCTCGCTGCTGACAAATTGCTCATAAAACTGGGGAAACGCCCGGTTAAAGCGCTTCAGCAGTTCCAGTGTCGAGGATTTTAATCCCTGGGGCATAATATGGGAAGGATAGATACAGCGGGAGATATACGCGGAACGCTCAGAAAGCACAAACCTATAGAGGCTATAGCAAAAGCTATCAGCCATTAGCCTCTTGCCCAGAGCTGGGTGGTGACCGCTTAAAGTATATACTAGCTAGTAATGTCTATTTAACTCTTACACCTTAATCACGCCTGCATGGGTTTTTGGAAAAGCTTGTTTAGCAGCTCGGATGCGACCGTCGCTCTTAGAAAAACACGCACACAGGAGTATATTGCTGCCTTAGATGCGGGCGGGAACACTAGCAGCAGCGCGCGCATTTTCTTCAGTACCGACCGGGAACTAGACCTGTACGAACTGGAAGAACTCTGCGATGCTGTGGGTTGGTCTCGACGTCCTCTGCGTAAAGTCAAAAAAGCCATTCAGCACAGTTTTCTCGTGATTTCCATGTGGGAGGTACGCGGGAAACGTAGCCGGCTGATCGGCTTTGCCCGAGCAACGTCAGACCATGCCTTTAATGCTACCCTCTGGGATGTAGCGGTTCACCCAGCTTTCCAAGGAAAGGGTCTGGGCAAGGCTCTGATGAAGCAGATAGTTAAAAAACTGCGTAGCGAGGATATTAGCAACATTACCCTGTTTGCAGATTCTCATGTGGTCGATTTCTACTGTAATCTGGGCTTTGTCCCAGACCCAGAGGGGATAAAAGGGATGTTCTGGTACCCGAACTGATCCAGAACTGGACCGACGGTTATAACGCACGGGCGATCCCAGGAGCGATCGGCGGGCACGGGAGCTGACCTATGCGATAAAATCGCTCTTGTGGTCCAGTGGGTGGGAAGTGAGTGGGTGGGTGGTGAGGGGGTGGGAGAGGGAATTTTCTCTAGCCCGACGGCGGAAAAATTTCGGCTCTTGGTTGTCAGCAAGGGTCAAACCAGGCTAACATAGAACTACTGTGCCCTTTTTCACGCTTGCTAGGTAGCAGATAAAAGATGAAAAAAAGTTTGCCACAATTGGGGCAAAGGGATATAATAAGAGGTAGATGAAAAACGGGATGTAGCGCAGCTTGGTAGCGCGCCTGCTTTGGGAGCAGGATGTCGCAGGTTCAAATCCTGTCATCCCGATTAAAAATCTACCACCGGTAGGCAGGAAGAAGGAGTGGTGCCTGGGTAGGGCCAGACTGGGGAGAAAGCAGCCACAGCCAGCGGTAAGGATATTTAGCAGAAAAAAATATGACCTAGAAGTCAGGAGCAGCGATGAAAAATTTATTAGCCCGGTGGGGCGTGACATTGTCTCTGATGTGTACGACATTGTTGGGGACTGTGGCGCTCACAAGTATGCAGGCGCGGGCTTTGCCAGAGCAGAATGTGGTGCAAAAACTGCGCCGAGTGCCAGTATTTACGATTACGAATGCCGAAGGTGCGCCGCTGGTGGTGGAGGTGGCGGATGAGGAAAATCAGGCTTCAATAGTAGGGGTATTTATCAGCAAGCAGGCAGCAGAAGCATATGTACAGAGGCTGAAAAGCCAAAATCCGGAAGTGGGAAATGCGGTGCAAGTAGTGCCATTATCTCTAGCGGAAATATACCAGAGATCTCAAAAGAACAACGAAGATAGAATAGTATTCGAGCTAGTACCGGTGAAGGAACAGGTGGAGGCGGCCCTATCCCTGTTGCGCCAGGAGGGTCAAGAGGTGGAGAGATTTCTAGGAGTGCCTCTGTTCTTTGCACGGGGAGGAGAAGATGGGGGGTTATTGACGGTACAGAGAGGTGAAAACCAGGAGGTTCCTTTCTTCTTTAATAAAGAAGATTTGCAAGTCTTGTTGGATAAGCTAAAGGAAACAAACCCTAACCAAATTCCAAATATTGAGATTGATGTGGTGAATCTGCTACAGGTGATTCGGACTTTGAAAACAAAGGACGATCCGCAATTGAACCAGGTTGTGCTGGTACCCTCTAGGGAGTCTGTGAAGTATTTACGATCCCTCCAAAGCAGTCAGAATGGGAATGAGTGAATGGGGACTGGTGATGGTCAGTGCGATCGCCCTATTGACGGCGCCCAACTGGCTTCCTGGCGGCGAGAGGCGATTGCAGAGGCGATCGCGGCAGGGGTGGCCCCAGCAGAACTGGACTGGTTATTACAAGAGTTCGCCGGTCTGGACAAATTGAGTCTCCGCCTGGAGTCATTTAAAGACCTAGCTGAAATTCAGCTAGGTCTTGATTTTGGCGAACTTAAGAGGCTGTGGCGACAACGGCTGAATGGCAGAATGCCGGTTCAATATCTGACGGGTGTGGCCCCTTGGCGCCATTTTTCCCTAGCTGTTTCCCCTGAGGTGCTGATTCCTCGACCGGAGACGGAGTGCTTGATAGATTTGGCGATCGCCTCTATATCATCCAAAAGAGATTTAACATGGGGAAATTGGGCGGATTTGGGTACCGGTAGTGGGGCGATCGCCCTTGGCCTAGCTTCAGTATTCCCCGATGCGATAATTCATGCTGTAGATTGTAGCGCCAATGCCTTAAAAATTGCCGAAAAAAATGCTTTTAATAGCGGTTTAGCTCAGAGAATTAGGTTTTATCGAGGTAGCTGGTTTGAGCCTTTAGGGGAATTGAAGGGTCAGTTAAGTGGGATGGTGGCAAATCCCCCCTATATTCCCAGGAAGATGATACCACAGCTACAACCAGAAGTGACCTTACACGAACCTCACCTGGCCCTGGATGGGGGTGACGATGGGTTAGATTGTATCAGGGAATTGCTGGCGATCGGGCCAGATTATCTTTGTGATGGAGGAGTCTGGTTGGTGGAGATGATGGCCTCCCAGGCACTAGCGGTGAGGGAAATGTTGTCAAATCAGGGAAGTTACGATCAAATTCAGATATTTCCAGATATAGCAGGTATTGAACGCTTTGCCCTGGCTTATAAAAGATGATAGCACCAGGGCGATATCCTTGCACAAGTGAAAAGGTTCTGAAGACGAGTCGGGGGGGTGACCCTCTGGCTTAGTTTAATACAAGACCTCACCGTTGCTCTCCGTCAACATAGTGGCGATCGAAATACCCTCTTTCTGATCGACTGTAACCCTAGTTTCGCTGTCTATACACAGCTTGCCTTGCTCTTGTTGCAGCATCAGGCGTGATTGTGCCATTTACCGCCGATGAAAGTTCCCGTCGCGCTCTTGAGAATGTTTTTGCACTTCTCTATGGCATAACGGATTCACAAACTGAGGTATACGCAAAAATTAGCTTTGCTAAACGTGCGAAGGAAGAGGGTTTATCTATACCCAAATCAAATTACATACTTTTGTGAACAACAGGATGACATTGTATGATGGTAAACCGAGCAAGGCATTTGAAGCCGTAAACGAAACGATTAAGGAGACGATGGATAATAGACACAAGCATCATCGTCATATTTTTGCGAATCCCAAGGAATCGCCGAGTAACAGCTTCATTGAAATCCCAGATTATCACAGTGCTTGCGTGTTTGCTAGTCACACTGGTACGCCCTTGCACGAGATTAAACCTGGTCCCAAGATGATTACAGATGAGCGCGTGCAATTAAATCGAGATCCACTGGATAGATACAGGAAAGCGCTCGAACAATTCGTAGACTGTCTATAGAGATATTACTGTGCCATCACCAGCAACACTCAAATACCAAAACGAGTCCAACAAGGCACGAATACTTCGTAAAACGGCGACCGACCCCGTTTGCGTCCAATATCGCGCAGCGACATACAAGTTTACTACCATTCCGCTTTAGCTACATTTATTGCTGCATGGGATGCTTATATAAACGAACTGGTTAGAAACTTTTTCGATGCAACTGCTAACCCCTTAGACCCCAAGTTTCATGCTATACATTCTATTGCTAGAGATACTGCAGAACGGGAACTTCAAAGATTTAATACGCCAAATAGTGAGAACACACGAAACCTTTTAATTAGATACACTGTCTATGACCCTATTGGTGATTGGATATGGTCCGCAAGAAACATGAGTGGAGTTGCTGTCCGACAGAGACTAAACGAGATTTTGAAGGTTAGGCACAGTTTTGCCCATGGCTTTAGCATTCCGGCTTATGCTTGGACTCAATCGCCAACTGGAAAAGTTCGGTTTACGGCTCAAGCAATAAACGATGTTGATGCGTTTTTTAGGCATCTTGTAGCTGTCACCGACGAAGGCATGAAGCAACAGATACAAACAAATTATAGCATAGTTGTGCCTTGGTAGTAGAGACTTACCCATCTGCTTAGTTCCTATCAGGTGATATCCTCGCGCACGACCCCATCAACTGACAAAATTAAATCGGCACCGTAGGCTAAAGAAGGGGTCTGGAAACCGATTTCTACCTCTCCGGCCAGCACTTTTTCGAGAATGGTAACAGCAGTCATGGCTGTGAGGGTATAGCCTTCGGGACATTGCAACCGCGAAGCTAGCTTGTTGCCAACTTTGTCTTCTACTTCTCCCCATAGCAGGGTTATCCCCTGTTGCCGTTGTAGGTCCGTTGGTCCTGGGGGCGAAAGAGCGATCGCCCGTTTCTGGAAGTTCTGTACGGCGGGTAAACTTAGGAACCAACCTAGATAGCGACTGGCAATCATCATCCGGTATAGAGAGGGCGAGACCGCTGTATATACTTCGATGTCCGGCATCCCTGTGCTGTAATAAGCTGTGGATACGTCTCCCCAAGGTAAGGTTGCGGTAAAGACCTGACCTCGTCCCAAGTCGATCGTCCGAGTTTTCCAAGCTGCTGGCACTGGGGTGAGTACCCCGTTTTGTCGGACCATGCCCAGACAGGACCGCCCTTCTACGATCGTGGTGGCGGTTCCTCGGGATAACTGTCCTGACAAACTAGATGAGTCTGCACTCATTTGAAAGGCGATCGCCAGTTTTTGCGCTGCTGGCATCCGCACTTTCAGGTGTGCTGCCAGACAGTCGGAGGGCACTACATCAAATCCGACTCCCGGTAATAGCATCACTCCTGCTGCTTTGGCCTCTGCATCCAGGGCCGCGATCGCCTCTAATACCATCCATTCTCCGGTAATATCCAGGTAATGGGTTTTTGTTCTCAGGCAAGCAGTCACCATTGGTTTCCAGGTCTGCTGAAACGGACCGGCACAATGCAGGACTGCTACGACATCTTGCAGTTCTGTCTCTAGGGTCATAGTATCGGACAGAGCCAAGCTGCGGTATTCTAGGTTCAGGTATGCTGCTAGGGGCTTGATTTTCTCCTCATTCCGTCCCGCAAGGATCGGGCGCAGTCCCAGTTGCACTGCTAATCTCGCAATTAGGGAACCTGTATAACCGTTGGCTCCGTATAATAAGATTTTATTCATTATTTGATTATCTTCTTAGGAGATCGCCCTTGGATAGCCTTATTTTATTGCGAGGGGAGAGCAGAGAGGTTTGGGACTTGCATTTTCCGGTAATGAACCTCGCTGGTGAGGTTTTGGACATGAATTTTCAGGTTAAAAACCTCGCAGTTCAGGTTTTGGACATGAATTTTGGGGTTGAAAACCTCGTCAGTGAGGTTTTGGACATGAATTTTCAGGTTAAAAACCTCGTCAGTGAGGTTTTGGACATGAATTTTCAGGTTAAAAACCTCGTCAGTGAGGTTTTGGACATGAGAAGACCGGTCAAAAACTTCGCCAGTGAGGATGGGGACATGAGAGGACTAGGAAAGAACCTCGCCAGTGACACCCGAGAACAGGGGATAGGTTAAGAAGTCTTTAAGGAAAAACCAACCTGTTTTGACGGCACATAATTTATCACAGTTGGTCTGTAAATTTAATCAAATTTTAAACTGAAGATATTATTTATTTAGCCTTAAACATATATTCTCTGACAGAGAATATGTTAGCCATCGGTGTGAGGAGTATTATGGCATCAATTCGCAAAGCGAATTTTAACGCTTCATTAAACCGTAACTCAGCAGGTGAGCTGATTGGGGACTTGTCTGCGCCAGATGACGAACAAGCGCAAGCAGTAGCACAGATTATCCAAATAGTCAACCCGGACGTGCTGTTGATTAATGAATTCGATTTCGATCCGAACGGCATAGCACAAACTCTCTTCGGTGATAACTATCTTTCTGTCTGGTACTCGCTGCCCACGGGTGAGGAAACGACACCGGTAGAATATCCTTTCTTCTACCTAGCGCCTTCTAACACGGGCGTTGCTTCTGGGTTCGACCTGGAAAATAATGGCGAGATCGTCACAACTCCAGGCGAACTGGGTTACGGCAATGATGCCTTTGGGTTCGGCAACTTTCCCGGTCAGTTCGGGATGCTATTACTCTCTAAGTTTCCCATTATAGACGACCAGGTCCGCACTTTTCAGGATTTCCTCTGGCAGGATATGCCCGGGGCATTGCTACCGGATAACCCGGAAACTCCGGCACCCAATGATTGGTAATCGCCCGAGGAACTGGATGTCTTTCGCCTCCCGCAGGGGCAGGTATCGAGGCAAACGATCGCGTGGGCCCCTTTGAAGGACAACCCGTTCAAGGTTTTAGTGGCGTCCAGTTTGCCAATGCAGAACTGGATGAATTCTGGTTTCTCTCGGATAATGGTTTTGGGGCCCAGGACAATAGTGCGGATTATCTGCTGCGCATCTATCGCCTCGCCCCTGATTTTACTACCGCAGATAACGGTAGCGGTGATGTTGAAATTCTCGACTTCATTCAATTGGCGGACCCCAATAATCTGATTCCTTTTCCCCTTGTCAACGAGGATACCGCAGAACGCCCGTTAACCGGGGCAGATTTTGATATCGAGTCCTTTACCCTTGATAATGAAGGGAATATCTGGATCGGAGATGAGTTCGGTCCTTTCCTGCTGAAGTTTAACACCGATGGCACTCTCTTGGAAGCACCCATTCCCACTCCTAATATTTTGGAGTTCAACACCCTGACGGGGGAACCGCCTCTGGTTATCGGTCACCGGGGCGCAAGTGGCGATCGCCCGGAACATACTTTAGAAGCATATGAGTTGGCGATCGCCCAGGGTGCGGACTTCATCGAACCCGACTTGGTAATCACTGCTGATGGGGTCTTGATCGCCCGTCACGAACCCCTGCTGGACGACACCACCAATGTAGCAGAAGTATTTCCAGAACGCTTAACAACGAAAAATCTGGATGGGGAAGAAATTACCGGTTACTTTGCAGAAGATTTTACTTTAGAGGAAATCAAACAACTGCGGGCAGTCACCTCGATGGACTTCCGGGACCAGTCTTTTAACGGCCAATTCGAGATTCCGACTTTCGCGGAAGTGATCGAACTGGTCCAGGAAGTAGAAGTAGAAACGGGTCGTGAAATTGGTATTTATCCGGAAACCAAGCATCCGACCTTCTTTGACGACCAAGGTTTGTCCCTGGAAGAACCCCTCATTGATACTTTACTGGAGACTGGGTTTACCGAACCGGACCGCATCTTCATTCAGTCCTTTGAACTGCAAAACCTGATCGAACTGCAAGACCAGTTAGCAGCAGTAGACCTGGAAGATATTCCCCTAGTGCAGCTTTTCGGAGACATTGAAGGCGAGTTTGTGAACGAAGGCGGTGGCGGTTTCTCGGTTCCCTTTGACTTTGTCGCTAACTTCGCATCGGAGTTTGATGAGACCCGGGCCCGGGAGATATACGGCGACCTGGTAGACTTGGTAGACTTCAGTTCCTCCCCTGACTACGGTGACCTTGCCAATCAAGAGGTAATCGATTATATTAGCAGCTATGCTGCCGGACTCGGTCCCTGGAAGAATAGCTTCCTGCTGCGGGAAGACCTGAACGAACCTGTAGATGGCAATGGTGATGGCATAGCGGAGATTACCACTCAACTGACTGGTGAAGTTTTCCCCCTAATCGACTTGGCCCATAATGCCGGGTTGCAAATACATCCCTACACCCTGCGGGACGAAGAACGGTTCTTGACTCTCAACCCCGATGGCACCCCTCAGACTCCTACACAAGAATTCCTGCAACTGACTCAACTGGGCGCAGACGGGTTCTTTACTGACTTCCCCGGTACGGGACGCATGGCCCTAGATATGGTGACTGGTCCGGAAGTCGTGTCGCCCCAAAATCCTTTTCTGGAAGATCCACAGATGGGGAATATTGCTCGATCGCGCGGTTTTGAAGGCATGGCCATCAGCCCCGATCGCGGTACGATCTATCGCATGCTGGAAAGTAGCGTGGCCGGAGACCCACCAAATGCCCTACGCATCTATGAGTTTGACCCAGAAACATCAGAGTATGAGGGTTTGTTAGGATTCTTTCGGGTAGAAGACCCCAGTCACGAGATCGGCCCGCGGACGGTCCGAAAAATCGGAGATTTTACTGCGATCAACGACAGGGAGTATCTGGTCATCGAACGGGATGGCGGTCAAGCAGAAACAGCGGCCTTCAAGCAAATCTTCAAGGTTAACCTAGAGGAAATCGACTCGGAGGGATTTGTCAGCAAGGAATTGTTAGTGGACTTGCTGGAGATCGACGACCCCAACGATCTGAATGGAGATGGCAGTAACAGCTTCGACTTTCCCTTCGTGACGATCGAGGATGTCCTGGTCATCGACTCCAATACCATCCTCGTTGCCAATGACAACAACTATCCCTTCTCCGTCGGTCGTCCCCCCGAGATCGACAACAACGAGATTATTCTGCTGGAACTGGACGAACCCCTGGATGTTGACCCGCAAATCTTCGACCTCCCCGGTGACGAAATGCCGATGGTCTTAGGCAGTTCTGTAACCGTCACCAATACCTTTGAAGATGCTGCCATCACAGGTGTCCAAACGGTTTTTGGCTTGAGCGATCCCACAACAGTGGTGGATCCGGGAGTAGAATTACCCAACTTCATCGGCTTTTACGACATTGATTTCAGTGATGATGGGTTCACCATGACCTTAGTGGATAACTCTGAGGCAACGGACCTAGTTATTCCAGAAGGTCGCTTCGATCGCTATTACATCCAGTTTGATTCAGATATCGTCACCTCTGTCCAATTAGACGGGTTGGATGAACTCAATGCTTTTGCGGAAGTTGAGATATTAGAGCCGGGATTTGAGTTAGATGCGATCGATCTATTTGATACTGGCATTCCCGTTTCCCAAACCTTTGAAAATGGCGGAATATTGATTGAGTTTGGGCCTGGCACTGACTTGACGAATCTGGGTGTAACCGCCCAAGTTGACTTTACGACAGAGGATGCAGCCACTGGCATGCCCGTGGGAGAATTTCAACTGCAAATTCTCCACGCCAGCGACCAGGAAGGGGGTTTGCCCGCGATCGCCGATGCGGTCGCGGTCGGGTTCTCGGCGGTCTTCAACGCCCTGGAAGACGACTTTGACAATACCCTGAAGCTATCCTCTGGAGACATCTATATCCCCGGGCCATTCCTGAACGCTAGCGATGATGTATACGGACAGGCCGGCATCGGGGATATTCTGATCAATAACGCCCTAGGGTTCCAAGCGGTAGCCTTTGGCAATCACGAATTTGACTTGGGACCGGGTCTGGTGAACGATCTCCTTCGTCCCAACCCAGAGATAACTGGTCCGGGCATTGGTCCAGAGGGTTATCAGGGCACGGCATTCCCCTATCTCAGCACCAACCTGGACTTCAGCGGCGAACCAGACTTGGCAGAGTTGGTAGTGGAACCGGACTCAGCGCCTCAACCCAATAGCATTACCGACAGTGTCGCGATCGAAGTGGGAGGCGAACCCATCGGGATCGTCGGGGCCACTACGCCTTCCTTGCCATCCATCTCCTCCATCGGGAATATCACGGTCACCCCTGCTGACGATACGGATATTGAGGCCCTGGCAGCAGAAATTCAGGAGACTGTTGACGAATTAACCATCGACAAGGTGATTCTGCTGACACATATGCAGCAAGCGGCGATCGATATCGAACTGGCGGGACTGTTGTCAGACGTCGATGTAATTATGGCAGGAGGTTCTAATACCCTGCTAGCAAACCCGGACGACCCGCTGCGACCGGGAGATGAAGCAACAGGGCCATACCCACTGGAATTAACTTCCGCCAGTGACGAACCGATCTTCATTATCAATACCGATGGCAACTATAAATATGTCGGTCGGTTGGTAGCGGACTTCGATGAAAATGGCATCATCGTTAACATCCTAGAGGAAAGTGGTGTCTTCGCTACGGATGAGGCCGGGGTCGATCGGGTTTACGACGAGGACGTGGACCCCGCAGAAGTTGCCGACCCCCTGGTGGTAGAGGTGACAGAGGCGATCGCGGACTACGTCTTGGATAAGGACGGGAACCTGTTCGGGCGCACCTTTGTATTCCTGAACGGTTTGCTCGCAAACGTGCGCACTGAAGAGACTAATTTGGGGAATTTGACTGGGGATGCTAACCTGTTTGTCGCCCAACAGTACGATGAGACAGTCGCGGTCTCGATTAAAAATGGCGGAGGCATTCGGGACGCGATCGGACGGGCGATCGTCCCTCCCGGCAGCGTGACAGGAGAATTAGAATTATTGCCACCAGCAGAAAATCCCCTGACAGATCCGCCGAAGCGGGAGGGAGACATTTCCCAGTTGGATATCGAAAATACCCTGCGTTTCAATAACGATCTGACTTTGGTAACGGTAACTGCCTCTGAACTCAAGCAGATCCTCGAACATGCTGTCGCCGATACGGCCCCGGGAAATACTCCCGGTCGCTTTCCCCAGATCGGGGGCCTGGCCTTCAGCTTCGATGCTACCCGACAGGCGATCGCCTTTACCCGGGATGAGGAACAAATTGCTACGGGAGTAGAAACAGAGGGCGATCGGGTGCGCAGTCTGGCACTCAAAGATGAAGAGGGCAATATCCTGGATGTGGTGGTCCGGGATGGGGAAGTCGAAGGAGACGCCAACCGTGAGATTCGGTTGGTAACTTTAGGGTTCCTCGCTGACGGTGGTGATGGTTATCCCTTTCCATTATTCGGCGAAAACCGGGTGGACTTAACAGATGAACCTCTGCCCCCCGATGCCGATGATGTGGCGGTTTTTGCTGATAGTGGCACGGAACAGGATGCCCTCGCAGAGTATCTCGCTGCTAACTTCCCCGCCGATAATGACCCCGCTACTCCCATGTTCGATACAGAAGATGTCGGTCCCGAGTTGGATGAGGGCATTCAGAACCTGGCCGCGCGATCGGATACTGTCTTAGAAGAGACACCAATGCCCATGCTAGGTATGGGAACTCCAGGCAATGACATCTTGATTGGCAAAACTACCGATGATACTATATCCGGTGGTGCCGGAGATGATGCTATCTTGGGTCAGGAAGGAGACGATCGCCTCTTGGGCGACGGTGGGAACGACCTGTTGTGGGGCGGTCCCGGTGCCGAAGATCTGCTGGGAGGTATGGGCAATGATAGCATCTATGGAGGTTCTGCCAATGACTTCATCGATGGCGGTTCTGGAGACGATACCCTCAGCGTGGCGCAGGTCAAAATATTCTCCTGGGCGGTCCCGGTAGCGATACCTTTGTGCTGCGGACGGGCAAAGCAACGGCAGACCATCGTGATGCTGACGTGCTAGTAGAATTTGAGGTAGGCGTCGATGCGATCGGGCTTACTGGCGGCCTAACATTTGCCAACTTGGCACTGGAGTTTCTGGGTACTAGCACTCTGATTAAAATCGACCCAAGCCTGCCCAGCGATCGGCCCGCGGACGGTCCGAAAAATCGCATCTTAGGTTTCGTCAACCGAGTAACGCCCGACGAACTATCGCCCAATAGCTTCGTTCGGGTAGATATAGGTCTGGCGTAGTCGTTCATAGTAAACGCCGTTCGTAGTAAACGCTTTAGCGTTTGCCGTTCGTAGTAAACGCCGTTCGTAGTAAACGCTTTAGCGTTTGCATCTATCTGGTTCTCACGCATGGGAGTTGAGAAACCGGGTTTCTTTCACTATCTCGGTGAGGATGCGAAAAATCCTCATACTTTTTCATCTTCTTCTATAACGCCGTCTGAGATCTCAATTGCTTTTACCAGGATATCGTAATCTGACTGTGTGAGGAAGTCGCATGCCTACCGTTCCGGAAAAATCGGGATGCAACGCAGGCAACCTATGATGCCTTCTGGACGCACGGCGAAAACCCGGAAGGCATCGTATGCGCTGCGCGCCCCAGCGCAGCTGGGGCGGCTCGTGGGGCGTCGAGGTTCCCCATCCTGGTAAACTTCAATTAATTAATACATAAAATCCTGGGTATTAATCAGGGTCGGATCAATGCCATGTAGGATGGCGGAGTATTCTCCTTTGATTTTAATCAAGGTACTTCCTTCCAGAGAGCTGAACGTCAAATCTTCAAAACTCAAACCTTCTAGCTTCATAAGGTCCGTGTCATCAGCAAAGCCCATGATGATATCTAAGCCACTGCCCTGCTTCAAGACAAACACATCGTTGCCCGAACCGCCGTAGAGGAGGTCGTTTCCATCTCCACCATCGACTTCGTCGTTTCCAGGTCCGCCCCAGAGAGTGTCGTTTCCATCTTGACCGTTGAGGTAGTCGTCCCCATGTCCTCCGTAGAGGATGTCTTCTCCATCTCCTCCGTAGTCTCCATCTCCGTTTGTATGTCCGCCCCAGAGAGAGTCGTTTCCATCTCCGCCCCAGAGAGAGTCGTTTCCATATCCACCGTAGAGGATGTCTTCTCCATCTTCTCCGTCGTTTCCATCTCCCCATCCCCACCGTTGAGATAGTCGTTTGCATATCCGCCGTTGAGGTCGTCGTTTCCATCTCCACCGATGAGATAGTCGTTTGCATATCCGCCGTTGAGGTCGTCGTTTCCATCTCCACCGATGAGATAGTCGTTTCCACGTTCGCCCCAGAGAGTGTCGTTTCCATCTCCGCCTTCGAGGCTGTCTCTTCCATCTCCGCCTTCGAGGCTGTCTCTTCCATCTCCGCCGGTGAGATAGTCGTTTCCATCTCCGCTGGTGAGATAGTCGTTTCCATCTCCACCGATGAGAGTTTCCCCTTCTACCGAGGAGAGTGTCGTTCCCATTCTTACCGTAGAGGTGATCGTCTCCATTTCAGCCGAGGATATATTGGTCGCTAATATCTAGCAGATCATAAATGCGCCTCGCAATACTAATTAGAGCATTTTGTATTGCCATTGATTTTTCCTTGTGTAATAGAAGCCAGATTATCAGAATATTTAAGGTCGGGGTCGAGCTTCCAGTCGCCTCTCAACCTTTATCCTGCTACTCAAACATAATAGACTATCCACTTAGACTTTTTTGCAGTCTCTGATATACATATTTTTTATTTTTTTTATTTTTTTATGCTAACTAAGCTGTCGGTCCGCGGACGGCCCGAAAAATCGGCCCGCGGACGGTCCGAAAAATCGCCAAAACCTTGTCGGGCGGTTGTTAGGGTAGATTGGAGGGCTCCGCCCCCCAGATGACATGGGTAGAATCAATCATTCCATTCGCCTCTAGGCGGTACTGGGGGATTCTTGGGTAGAGTGCGAGTCAGATCGTCGTCCCGCTGAGCTTCACCTCTAAGCCACTGGCGCACGGCCCGTTCGACGATCTTGCTGGGGTCATTGGTCAAATGGTTGACTTGCTCCCATAACTCGGCATCCAGGTAGAGGGAAACTTTCACCTTGTCAGCAGTGCGCCGATTTTTAGGGCCTATGTCCAAGACCCGATCGGGGACGGCCTGTTCGCGCACCGTATTGATCGCAGTATCGTTCATAATTAATTAAGAAATTCGTTCTTCAGTGGTATGGTACCCATCCCAATTAAAAGATAATCTAAAGCTGAGATACTTTCAATCGCCCCGGCCACAGAAAAGATTACAATATTAAACCCGGTGCATAAGGATGAGTACCGTCCCAGACCATTGCCATATAAACCTGCGACCACACCGAATCTCCCGGCAAATCTCTATGACTGACGCTACTGTCGCTCAAATTCGCAATTTTTCCATTATCGCTCATATAGACCACGGCAAATCGACTCTGGCAGACCGGCTGCTGCAAGCCACGGGCACAGTGGCGGCCCGCCAGATGAAGGAACAGTTCCTCGACAATATGGACTTGGAACGGGAACGAGGCATTACCATTAAGCTGCAAGCGGCCCGGATGAACTACCAGGCCAAGGATGGTCGGCAGTACGTGCTGAATCTGATTGATACCCCCGGTCATGTGGATTTTTCCTATGAGGTGTCCCGTTCTCTGGCAGCCTGCGAAGGGGCATTGCTGGTGGTAGATGCTTCCCAAGGGGTGGAGGCCCAGACTCTGGCTAACGTGTATTTGGCCCTGGAACACGACCTGGAAATTATCCCGGTTTTGAATAAAATTGACCTGCCAGGGGCTAACCCAGAACGGGTCAAGGCCGAAATAGAAGAAATAATTGGCCTAGATTGTAGCGGGGCGATCGAGGCTTCGGCAAAGGAGGGGATCGGCATAGATGAGATCCTAGAGTCCATCGTCCATCTGGTGCCAGCACCGGCAGACAGACTGTCCGCACCCCTGCGGGCCTTAATTTTCGATAGCTATTATGACAGCTATCGGGGGGTGATAGTCTATTTTCGGGTGATGGATGGCAGGGTGAAAAAGGGCGATCGCATCCGTCTGATGGCTACGGGGAAGGAATATGAAATCGACGAACTGGGGGTGTTAGCGCCGACGCAAGTGCAGGTAGAGGAACTCCATTGCGGGGAAGTGGGCTATCTGGCAGCATCGATCAAAGCAGTAGAAGATGCCCGGGTGGGAGATACAATCACCCTCAAGGCTCAACTGGCGGCGAATCCTCTGCCAGGCTACACCGAAGCGAAGCCGATGGTTTTTTGCGGCATGTTCCCCACAGATGCCGACCAATTTCCGGAGTTGCGGGAAGCCTTGGAAAAGCTGAAGCTAAATGATGCGGCCCTGTCCTATGAACCGGAAACCTCCAGCGCCATGGGGTTTGGCTTCCGCTGCGGCTTTCTGGGACTGCTGCATATGGAAATTGTCCAGGAACGCCTAGAACGAGAATACGATCTGGACTTGATTATCACCGCGCCGTCAGTGGTTTATCGGGTGACACTTAACGATGGTGAGGTCATCAACATAGATAACCCCAGCACTCTGCCAGCACCAAACGATCGCCAAAAGATTGAAGAACCTTACGTGCAGGTGGACATGATTACCCCAGAAACCTATGTGGGTGCCTTGATGGAACTCTGTCAAGGCCGCCGGGGGGTGTTCAAGGATATGAAGTATCTGACTCAGGGGCGCACTACTCTCATCTACGAGTTGCCTTTGGCCGAGGTGGTGACGGACTTTTTTGACCAGCTAAAGTCCCGATCGCGCGGTTACGCCAGCATGGAATATCAGATGCTGGGTTACCGAGAAAACCCTCTGGTCAGGTTGGATATTTTGATAAATAATGACCCTGTAGATGCTTTGGTAATGATCGTGCATCGGGACAAAGCCTATTATGTCGGTCGCAGCTTGACGGAAAAGCTGAAGGAACTGATACCTCGCCATCAGTTTAAGGTGCCCATCCAAGCAGCGATCGGGTCGAGGGTGATTGCTAGCGAACATATCCCGGCCTTGCGCAAGGATGTCCTGGCAAAATGCTATGGTGGAGACATCTCCAGAAAGAAAAAGTTGCTAGCCAAGCAGGCGAAAGGGAAAAAGCGGATGAAATCCATCGGGACAGTAGATGTGCCCCAATCAGCTTTTATGGCGGTGCTGCGCCTGGAACAAGGACAATAATCAAAGATCGCAGTCAAGGAAGTCAGTAATGCGAATTTTAGTCACAGGTGGAGCAGGTTTTGTAGGTTCCCATTTGATCGATCGCTTGATGGAGGCGGGACATGAAGTGCTTTGCTTGGATAATTTCTACACGGGAAATAAGTGTAATATCCTCAAATGGCTGGATCATCCCTATTTTGAATTGCTCCGCCATGATATCACAGAACCGATTCGGTTGGAAGTAGATCGGATATATCATCTGGCTTGTCCGGCGTCACCAGTCCACTATCAGTCTAATCCCGTAAAAACGGTGAAAACTAATGTAATGGGGACGATGAATATGCTAGGACTGGCAAAACGGGTAAAGGCGAGATTCCTCCTAGCTTCAACTTCGGAAGTCTATGGAGACCCAGATGTCCATCCCCAAACAGAAGATTATCGCGGCCATGTTAATCCGATCGGGATTAGAAGTTGCTTTTCTGCTGATACAGAAGTCCTCACCAGCGAAGGTTGGAAATATTTTCACGCCCTATCCAGGGAAGATAGAATAGCGACGCTGAATGGAGAACGGGCGCGCCGTAGGCGTAAAATCGAGTATCATCAACCAGTAGAAATAATTTCCCAAAGGTACAGAGGCAAAGTCATTCACTTTCAAAATCAGGACTGCGACCTGCTAGTGACGCCCAATCACAAAATGTATGCCAAAAGCAGGAAAGAGCCTAATTTTGAACAGATCCGGGCAGATGCACCGTTGCAGTGGGAAGCAGCGCAAATGCTGAAGGTGGCCCATTATCAAGGAGAAGAACGAGACTGGTTTGATTTATCAGTGCATCTACCCCAGCAGGCGAGTCGCGCATCCAGGAACAGGATAAAAATGGATGATTGGGTGGAGTTCTTGGGATATTATATCGCTGAGGGAACGATTGGCATCCAAGAAGGAAAATATCAAGTGATATTGGCAGAGGCAGGAGAAAAATATGAGCAGATGAAAGCATGTGTGGCAAGGTTGCCGTTCCCGAATGTAAAGCTTGGCAAGCAGGAAATCAGCATCTATTCTCAGCAGCTATACTCGTATCTGGAGAAATTGGGTCCATCAGAGGAAAGGTATATTCCCAGAGATGTGATGTGCTTGTCTAGCAGGCAGCTAAACATATTCTGGACATCTGTAAGGCAGGGAGAGGGAACGGGCGATCGCTATGAGTGCAAGTCAGGGAGACTGATAAGTGATGTGCAAGAACTGCTATTAAAATTGGGGTATGCAGGGAATATAGAAGTGCAGGAGACCCAGTCGCAAGAAAAAGTATATCAGATCCAGGTGCAAGATGGGAGGGAAAATCCCAGGTATGGAAAGCAAGCAGTTTCCGAGTACGATGGATTTGTCTACTGCGTAAACGTACCCAACCACGTCATATTTGTCAGAAGAAACGGGAAAGCCCTGTTTTGTGGAAATTGTTATGATGAAGGGAAACGGATTGCGGAAACTCTGTCCTTTGACTATCACCGGCAAAATAATGTAGACATTCGGGTGGTACGGATCTTCAACACCTATGGACCCCGGATGTTAGAAAATGATGGACGAGTGGTGAGCAATTTTATCGCCCAGGCGCTAAAAAACATCCCCCTGACGGTGTATGGAGATGGTTCCCAAACAAGGAGTTTTTGCTATGTATCGGACCTGGTAGAAGGAATAATCCGGTTGATGAATGAGTCACATGTAGGACCAGTAAATATCGGAAATCCAGATGAATACAGTATCTTAGAACTGGCTCACAAGATCCAGGCAATGATTAACCCAGAGGCGGAAATAATCTTTAAACCCCTGCCACAGGATGACCCCCGACAGCGACAACCGGATATTACTCGTGCGAAAAGATGGCTGGGATGGGAACCCACTATTCCCCTGGCAGAAGGGTTGAAACGGACAATAGATGATTTTCGCGATCGCCTGTCATAATTTATGGGTACAGTCGTCAGCGGACAGGCGAAATCGGCCCGTCCTACGCATGATGGAGGAGAATATTGATGAAAGTTTGTGTGATTGGTACGGGTTACGTCGGCTTAGTCACGGGGGCATGTTTAGCCCACTGCGGTCATCACGTGGTCTGCGTGGACAACAATGAAGAGAAGGTGAAATTAATGAAGTCCGGACAGTCGCCGATCTACGAACCGGGACTGTCGGAGATAATGCAGGGTGCTAGTCAGGCGGGACGTCTGGAGTTCACCTCAGATTTGGCGATGGGTGTGGATTATGGAGAGATTTTGTTTATCGCCGTGGGAACGCCAGCTTTGCCTAGCGGTGATAGCGATACCCGCTACGTGGAAGCTGTGGCGCGGGGCATTGGCAAGCATCTCACCGAGGGTTATAAGGTGATTGTCAATAAATCTACGGTGCCGATCGGGTCTGGAGACTGGGTGAGAATGATTGTGTTGGATGGAATTAAAGATTGCGTTGCGCGTCCCGCAGGGATACGACAGAAAGCGAGCGATCGCGTAGTGTGCGCGCAGCGCATAGATGGGGTTTCCGGAGAAGAGGCCCTGGTCGTGTCCGATTTTTCGGGCCGTCCGCGGACCCTGAGCGCCCACCCATGGGTGGGCGTCTCTGGACACGAGACGCAGATTAAGGCTGAGTTTGATGTGGTCAGTAATCCCGAGTTTCTGCGGGAAGGTTCGGCGGTTTATGATACCCTTAATCCAGACAGGATCGTGCTGGGCAGTGATAGCGACAAGGCGATCGCCATGATGCAAGAACTCTACCTCCCGATCGTGGAACGCAAGTTTGGCGAAGATGGATCTTTACCTCCCGTTCCCGTGGTGGTGACAGACCTGAGTTCGGCGGAGATGATTAAGTATGCGGCGAATGCCTTCCTGGCGACTAAGATTAGTTTTATCAATGAAGTTGCCAATATTTGCGACAAGGTGGGTGCAGACGTGACCCAGGTGGCTAAAGGAATTGGTTTAGATTCGAGAATTGGCAATAAGTTTTTGCAAGCAGGAATAGGTTGGGGCGGTTCCTGCTTCCTCAAAGATGTTTCAGCTTTGATTCATACCGCAAAGGACTATAATTATGATACGGAACTGCTGAATGCCGCAGTCAATGTTAATCAACGCCAGCGGGCGATCGCGGTGGATAAACTGCAGCAGGAACTGAAAATACTCAAGGGGAAGGTTGTGGGACTTTTGGGTTTAACCTTCAAACCCGATACGGACGATCTCCGAGATGCCCCCTCACTGAATTTGATTGAAGAATTGAATCGCCTGGGTGCTAAGGTGAAAGCTTACGATCCGATTATTTCTCAAACGGGAATGCGTCACGGTTTTTCCGGGGCGATCGTGGAAACGGAACCAGAAATGCTAGCAGATGGTTGCGATGCCTTAGTCGTCGTGACAGAATGGCAGCAGTTCCTGACTTTAGACTACGGCAAGATGGCAAAGTGGATGAGTCATGCAGTTATGATTGATGGTCGCAATTTCCTCGATCGGAAGGTTTTAGAAGCTGCTGGTTTCCGCTATGTGGGTATTGGCCGATAGATGAGAAGGTGGTAGCTAAGTGTAGGGTGGGCAGTACCATCCACGCTCCGGGACCCCTCCGCTACGAGATAAGTACGGTATAACGGTTCAATTTGCGGCGGTTCCTGACGAGAAGGTGGTAGAGTGCGGAAAAAACTGAAAGGTGAAAGTTAGAGAAGTAATCAGGATATTAGAAAGGGATGGCTGGTATTTGGCACGGACTAAGGGTAGTCATCGACAATACGCACATCCAGAAAAAGCAGGAACAGTCACAGTTCCCGGTAAGATGTCTAAAGATGTAGCTATAGGCACTTTTAAAAGTATCTGGAAACAGGCACAATTGGAGGAGGAAGACTAATGCGCTATGCTGTGGTAATCGAGAAAGCATCAGAAAATTACTCAGCCTATGTACCAGATTTACCAGGCTGTGTTGCGGTTGGGGATACTTTAGAAGAAATTGAGCAGATGATTCGCGAGGCAATTGAGTTTCATCTGGAAGGAATGCAACTGAGGGGTGAGTCGATACCCGATTCATCTAGTCTGTGTCAGTATGTTGAGGTGTCCAGATGCTAATGGCTTATACGCAGTGCGCGACGTCGGATCGCTATTGTTAATGGATAATTGCTAGATGAAACCCAAAATATTTCAACCACAATTCAATTTACCCTGGAAATGCCTGATAGTCCTGAAGCTATTCGTAGAGAAGCTGAACGTAAAGCTAAAGAAGCTTGCATTGTGCGATTCGTTTAAAGTAAACTGACTTGACACAAATCAAGAAAGGGGAGCGTTACCAGGGAATCATTAGCCCTG
>JACOMV010000023.1 GCA_014324065.1 Hormoscilla sp. SP12CHS1
ATTATCGAGTTTATTGGCTAATGAAACCAATTAGGCTTTCACTGGTGTCAGTTTGTACCTAAACGAGTCGCACACGGAAGTAGATGATACTTTTTATTATGGCTTTAATACTAAGATTAACCAGAACCTGCGGGGACAGATGCAGCAGAGGGTGGTGATGCGGGTGCGATCGCAGGCGGCAGGTTTTTGGCGGGTGTTGGGTTTTGACCGCTACACCGGTCATGGTTGGGAGATTTCTCGCGAACAGACGGCAACTGTGGAACGGCCTAGCTGGTCCTATCGGTTCTTTTTGCCGAGTAGGCCGACTCAGGCCCAAATTAGAGAGGTGGTGCAAACCTATTCTATAGTTTCGGAACTGCCGAATATTATTTCCGCTATGACCCAACCGAAGCAACTTTTCTTTTTTACTAAGAAGGTTGAGGTTGATGCGGAAGAGTCTTTGCGATCGCCTTTAGGTTTGCTGGATGGGGATACTTATACCGTGATCTCCAAAGTGCCCCTGCGCGATCGCACTCAATTGGGACAAGCGCGATCGGAGTATATAGCTAGTATCGAGGATAAGTACCTGCAAATTCCCTCCTCAATTGCTGGGCGGGTGCGCCAAAAGACTGAAGAAATATTGGCAAAATCCCAAAAGCCCGTGACTGTTCCCTATGAGCAAGCTCTCTATCTGGCACAATATTTAAAGCAGCATTATACAATTCAGCCCAACTTGCCTGTATTAGATGAAGAACAGGATCTGGTAGAGGCTTTTCTGTTCGACTACGAAGGTGGCTATCCCGACCACTTCTCTACTGTTTTAACAATTATGCTGCGTTCCATCGGCGTACCTACGAGGCTAGCGGTGGGCCTTGGACCGGGAGAGTTCAATCCGTTCACGGGCCTGTATGAGGTTCGCAATAGTGACGCCTATGCGGTGACGGAGGTGTATTTTCCCCAGTACGGTTGGTTTGCTTTTGACCCCATTCCCGGTCACGAACTGATTCCCCCTTCGGTTGAAGATTATCAGACTTTTGGTGTCCTGCGACAGTTCTGGCATTGGGTGGCAGGTTGGTTTCCCAGTCCGGTCAGGAATCTATTGGCGACTCTGTTTGGTGGGATTTTCCGGTGGGCAGGGCAATCGCTCATCTGGCTGTGGCGACTGTTTACCAGTGGCTGGGATTGTTGACTGGTCTGATGCTGGCGTGTGGCCTGGCCTTTCTGGGATGGTTGGGTGGGAATCTGTTGGGGCGGTGGCTTCACAGCCAGAAGCTGGCTAAGTTGCCTCCCATTGAAAGTGTCTACCAGCAAATGCTGGATCTGTTAAAGGCTCAGGGATATCCTAAGCATCCGGCTCAAACTCCTTTGGAGTATGCTACAGCATTACGCCCACATTATCACTCGGAGGCGGCTGGGGCGATCGATGAGATTTCTCAGGCTTATGTCCTCTGGCGTTATGGCGGTAAGGAGACTAGCTACAATCTGCTGCGGCTACGTCTGCAACATTTGATCCGGGATCCTCAGGGTTTGGATAAGATTAAGCGGCTACCTAGTAACCGGTAATGCGGATGAAAGGACTTGAACCTTCACGTCATAAGACACTAGAACCTAAATCTAGCGCGTCTACCAATTCCGCCACATCCGCAGCTATCTCTAAGTTAGCATTCAGCCGCCTCTACTGTCAAGAATTTTTTTTGTCGGACAAACAGCAAAAATCAGGGGATCCCTAGACTCTGTGGGAAACTCAACCACCAAAAGGTAAGTCCGATCGGCTTGAATATCTGACAATTGTACAGTCAAACTGCCGGGATTTTCTCCTTGGGCGATCGCCTCTGTCTGGTCTCTGGTCAACTTTAACCTACCAGCACAAGGCATCTGAGCCTGAATCTCCAACCAAGATACACCATCTCTAATATAGTAATTAGCCCGAACAATCAACTTCCCAGCTCTAGTCAGCCATTCTCTGGACAACACCGGTCCCGACAAGTTTAATGACAGAGTCAGACCATTCAAAATCTGCCTTGCTGCCAGTAACGATAGTTGCATCTGTTGGGTCAGCGTTGCGGTTTCATAACTGGTGGGGACATGCTTCTGGTCTACCGGGCCACGATGGCTATACTCTAACTGCCCCCATTGATTGAACCGATACTCTAAGAGCACCATGCCAGCTAACTCGTTCAGAGTCTGGAGGTGGTTCGGAAACAGCTCCTTTGTAGCCTGAACTAATTTAGCACCTTCCCGCAGTCCCGATCGGGCGATAAGCTGGCATTGCTCTAGCAACTGAGTTAAGATATCTTCGGGGAGTTTAACTTGCACTGGCAGGTTCAGGTAAAGTAGCTGGGCAGTCCATGGTAGTCCGGGAACTCCGTCTGACAAAGCAGGGTCATCATAGTATTCGCAAACCTCTGTTTCCCAAGGAAATAGTGGCAGCCTCCCAGCAATTTCAGATTTAATTCGGCGCTTTAAAACAGCCTGGAAACGATCTTGCACAGCAGGTATCTCTCCAATTTCAAGAGGTTGAGACTCCAGCGGTTGTCCTTGAGAACCGCTGGAGTCGGGTGTAAAAATATCAATTTCTGCCGCTACAAGCTCAAGAGGGTCACCCCACCATAAATCTTCGTCTGGTGAAGTTTGTTCTCTGGAAGTTTTGGAATTCTCTGGGTTAGCTTGTGGCCCAGATGAAGGTGTAGATGCGTTCGATCTTCGAGCTTGTAGCAGCCAAGCGAGTAATTCATCTGTGTTGGCTTCTGGCTCTCTATTCATGTTTAGATGCATTCATTCCGGATAATAATATCAGGTATTACGGATTTCCCAGGCTATTTGTAGCAGATGTGACCACTTTTTGGTGACTTGGCTAGGAGTGATGCCCATCTCGGAGGAAATCTCCTGATGGGGGAGTTTCTGTTGCTTGAGGCCGAGCAAACTCCGCTGTTGTTGATTCAGCAGGTCCGTAAAAGTCTGCCATTGTCCGGGACTCATGCCCAAGTTCCGTTCCAGGTCCGCTTCCAACCACTGATGCACCAATTCCCATCCCAGTCCCGTAGCAAACCGGCTCAGATGATATTTAAAGCGCTGCTGTAAATAGTCCCGTTCCCGGGGAGTCAAACCCAGGATCTCTTCAATTTCCGATGTCGATAAATCCTGCAAGCGGAGGGCAAAGTAGTCAGCACAATCAAGTTGATTGCGGTCCTGTAAATACTGCATCAATTCTTCAACCACCTTTAAGCGCAGGTGATCTTCTATTGGGTTATGATCCGCCGTCGCCACCATAACCTCTCGCACCTGCTTTCCCGGCGCTGCACCCCAGTTTCCGCCTGACTCACCAGTGGCTCCCTCTGCTGCCCTTTCCATATCAACAAAAGTTTCTGGCGGTTGCTGCCCTGAAAAAGTTTGGGCGCGAAGAATAATCAGTTGTTGAGACCGACCTCGCGATAGTCGAATACGGCGTTTCCCGTAGCGTTCTACAAAAGCCATGTACTCTGACAACTCCAGCAAAGTTTTCGGTTGATAGGTAACTGGCAGTTCTGATTCCCGGCGCAAGGAATTCAGCGCCTCTATGTAAAAACCCTGCAAAAAATCTTCAATCAGAGTCAGCCTGCCTTGATAGCTGGATGGCAGCCCAGATGGAGTAATGTAGCGATAGACAATCGCACTCAGAGAGCTGTGTAATTCCACCCTTCCTTGGCGAGACCCAAAATTATAGTAGTGGAGACATTGCTTCAGGCGCTGACTGGCTAGCGTCTGCGCCCATGAAGCTATTTCGCAGGAGGCTTGAATCCGCTTGCTTTCAGAGCATATCCGCGTCACTTCTTTGGCAAAACGTTTTGCCACCTCTTGACAGTTTCCCTCTGATGCACGGGTAGACTGTTTAAGTTCTCTCAACAGGAGCTGAAAAACTTTCTCAAAGATTTCCTCCACGAGCGGCACCAATCTCCCCATTACGACTTCTTTGCTATCAATGACCCTAATACACCCACCAGCATACTCAAAACTTTACGCTCATTGGCCACTCCCGTTCGCGTAGGCGTAGCCCTGTGCGCGCAGCGCAATCGCCAGTGGGCATGGTACCTTATAATTTATAGCATTGACCAAAAATCTTGCTACCAAGGATCCGCCCGCTCGTCTTGTCGCCGCCATTTGGGCCATCTCATCATCCCTACCCACAGCATGAATACCCGAGAAGTCTATATGAACTTAGACCAACTGTTGATTGACCAAGCTCCCACCGATGGCAGCACCCCCTTCTCGATGGAGGCGATCGCTCCTGTACTAAAGTCGATCGCTTCGCAGTTAAAGCACTCGCAATATTATATCATACAGAGCCCTGATGACAATTGGGTGTTAACAACTCTGAGCAATCGGGTCCAACCCGAGCTGCAAAAAAATGTCATTTATGCCTTTCCTACCCAGAAAGACGCCGCCAATACCGCCTATGCCCGACAAGACCCGAGGGCGATGGCCTTGCCACATCCTGTCACTCACATTTTATTTCAGATGGTAACAATGGAAACTGTCGATAGTCTGGTGTTCTTTGAGACCCCCGGAAATCTCGACGCTGGTACTGAAGTTGAGCGTGCTGATGTACAAAAATTAATTTTCTCATATATGCAGCTTCTCAAGGGCAACTCTAATAATATCCCCGACGCTATCGCCTAACAATTCAAAATTCTGGCATTGACAACTGAGGCAAGGATCTGCCTTGGGCTATCCTAACTGTCCGATGCGGGAGCGCTATGAACATGAATAAATAATCAACAACTTTCCCTTTTCAATTTTCCATTCTCAATGTACAACGCCACTAATATATACGACTCAAAACGTAATCAGCCAGGTCCCTTAGAGCTTGGCGAGAATCAGAGGATGGTAAAGAAGCTAAACAATCGGTAGCGCGACTGGCGTGGTCCGCAGCTAATTCCTGGGAACGCGTGATGCCATTACTTTCTTTAATCACAGCCACAGCCTTTTCCAAGTCTTCTGATTGAGTGAACTCTTGGGAAATCATTGCTTCCAGGTATGGTTTTTCTTCCAGAGCATATAAGACTGGTGCTGTCAAGTTTCCACTACAGAGGTCCGAACCTGCTGGTTTTCCTAAAGTTTTAGTTGAACCAGTGAAATCGAGAATATCATCGACAACTTGGAAAGCCAGTCCCAGATGACGGCCATATCGATATAAATTTTCCGCTATTTCCGGAGACACCTCACTGAGTACTGCGGCAGCCTTACAGCTATTAGCAATCAAAGAAGCCGTTTTATAATAACTCTTTTCCAGGTAAGCCTCAATTGACAAACTCGTATCAAATCGATTTAGTCCCTGTCGAATTTCCCCTTCCGCCAGATCCATAATCACTTCTGATAGCAGTTTGACCACCTCCAGGTTATCCAAGGAAGCCAAATACCAGGAAGATTGGGCGAACAGTAAATCTCCTGCTAACACTGCGATGCGGTTGCCAAAACGGCTATGTACCGTCGGTATGCCGCGACGCACTTCTGAAGAGTCCACCACATCATCATGTACCAGACTAGCCGTGTGGATCATCTCTGTAATTTCCGCCAGCTTTCTGTGGCGTTGGGTAATATCCTGGTTCGGCATTGTTGTCCGCGAGACCAACAGGACTATCGCCGGTCTTACCCCTTTTCCCTCTGCGCCGAATAGGTGTTCTGCCGCTGCGTACAGGATCGGGTGACGAGCAGGAACAAGCTGCTTCAAGTTTTCCGTCAGCAAAAGCAGGTCTGCTTCCACCGGATAAAATATTTTTGTGCGATCGGTCATGGATCAGCCGACTCTAGCGCTAGGTTACGAATTACATATTTACTCTATTCTAAGCCAAACCTGCGGCATCTGACAGCTAATATTAAGATTTGTTAACTTTTTTCTCAAAATTAACTACGGCCGCAGGAAATTTTGTGTTATTTTAATTATTAAGGATTTCAAATTTATTTAACCCGATCGAGACTGACCGGCGATCGTCTCAAACACTCGCGGTTGATCTAGGCAATCATAAACTTCCTTTTCAAGGTAGGTTGTCAAGTCCTCAGTCCAGTTCTTAGTCAAAGGTCTTAAGTCTGATGGGCTAGTAAATTGTGGCTATGATATCTGTGGCCCCGCCACAGGTTAAATTATTGTGGCCGTAAGCATATACCTGCGCCAGTGCTAGTCAAGGGCGAGGTTTGGCGATCCATATAATTTGAAATACCCTAACAGTTTGCTCTCCGCTATCCGTGTAACTGTGCTATGATTTATAAAGATCTTCCCCTGATAATTCCCGTTCTGGCCACGGCTTATATCTGTGTAGTTTATCTGATATTAATTCTGGCACAACGAGGTGTCAAGTGGTCGCGAAGGACGATAAATCGTTCTGCTTCGCTAACGCGCAGTTCTGTCCGCTAGGGCGCGGGGCAGAATTTCGACAGATCAGATTTGAGATTGCGCACGAGATGAGATCTCATCTGGCTGGGCTCGAACTTTTGTGAGATTTACATGTTCCACCTTAATTGTACAACCTAGCCACTGAACTGACAATTGGGCAAACAGCTCCGGAGAGCCGCTGACTCCAAACCGGGTTGGTAAAAGAGGGCGAGGATTTCTGTATCCTAACAGGTCTAGTTCTTGAGCGGCGGCGGCAACTACATGTACAGCTGGGTCAACTAACTGCACTGAGTGGGGTAAAATCCGGCGGAGCACTGGTGCCATGAGTGGATAATGAGTGCAGCCGTAAACGAGGGTATCAATTTGCTGTTCCAGCAAAGGAGCCAGATATGCTCGTGCTACTTGCCTGGTGTAGGGGTGATTAATCCTGTTTTGCTCGATTAGAGGCACAAACTCGGGACAGGCTACTTGCCAAACTTGGACAGCAGGGTCAAGTTCTCGGATAGCCCGACGATAGGTATTGCTCTTCACGGTAGCTGGAGTGGCGATAACACCAATCCGCTTTCCAGAACGGACAGCAGCGCGGCTTCCGGGTAAGATGAGTCCGATAATGGGGAGGTCGAATTCTGAGCGCAGGACTTCCAGAGCTAAAGCGTCGCTAGTGTTGCAAGCCATTACCACCATTTTAACCTGCTGCTGTACCATCCAGGTCAGAATCTCGCGGACAAACTGTTGGATTTGGACCGGTTCTCGGGTGCCATAGGGGAGTCGAGCCGTATCGGCAAAATAAAGAATCGACTCCTCAGGTAGTTGCCAGTAAAGCTCTCTTAAAACGGTCAAACCACCAACACCGCTGTCAAAAATACCAATCCGTCCGTTTTGCATCTGTCTGTGTCCTCTGTAACTTCCCAGGCCCGACATGACTAATTTTGCCGCAGATACCGAACAATCCCCTCCGCGATCGCCTCAGCCATGCGGCGGCGGTAAGCTGGATTCCTTAATCTAGGCGCATCATCAGCACCAGTTACAAACCCAGTTTCCACTAAGACTGCGGGCATAGAAGTTTTCCTGAGAACGTAAAATCTGGCTCGCCGCACTCTCCGGTCTGGAATGCCAGTGCGTCGCAGAATGCTGTCGTGGATAGTCCTGGCCAGGCGGACGCCAGTATCATAGTAGTAGGTTTCTAGCCCATTCACATCGGGACGACTGAGACTAATCGCGTTAGCGTGAATGCTCACAAATAAACTAGCATTGACCCGTTCGGCAAAATCCACCCGAGGTTGCAAGTCAATTTCCCGGTCATCAAAGCGGGTCAGCAGCGCTTGGATGCCTTGTCGCTGCAAGATTGTTGCCACTTGTCGGGAGATATCCAAAACTACCTGTTTTTCTTGCAAGCCGCCGATGCCAATAGCACCGGGGTCGCCTCCACCATGACCGGGATCGACCACCACGACAAGGCGCTCATTGTCTCTCCGACCAGGATTCCGAGGAGAAGGCCGTAGTTGAGATAAAGATGGATTAGGAGGTGGCACATCAATCACGATCGGACCCCTGGGAGTAGTCACCGGCGGTACGGGAGGATTTCTGGTGGCAGTGAGTGACAGTGGTAGAGACAGATATTGACCAGACTGACTGAAATTTTCAATTGTGAAACCAAAAACTGGGCGCAAGGAAATCGCTACTCTGTTAATATCTGACTGCTCTATACTCAGGTGTGACAAGGGACCAGTTGAATTTAACTGGGGTGTCCTAGTTTGGTTACTCAGTCGTGCCCGAGAGATTGTCAGCTTGTAGACTGCGGGTGTTTCCCATCTACCCATAGCATTCACCGGGCGATCGGTCCTGATTATCAGTCGAGATCCAAACAGTTGAACCGACTGTATGGTGGCAGTTTGGTCAGACCCAGGATCGGCGCTAGCTAACTGTTCTCCAGCAGGCCAAGTCTGACCGTCTGAGGGCAAGGCAGTACTGCCACCTTCGGGTAAGAGTATAATCGCGCTCCCGCTTGGAAGTGCCCGCCAATTGGGGCTATCTTCTGTAACAGAAAGAGTAATACGAGTAACGGGAGGTGAGGTTTCAACTTGAGAGAGTCTGACCTTTTTAACACCTTTGCTGTCGATCGATAATTCTCGCCGCCTCAGATTAGGATCGATGCTTGCTCCCGGTAGGTCGATATTAATCTCCGTGCCATTTTTACTGCGCTTTACCTTTTTAATTTCTGGAGTTTCCCCCCGGGTGCTAATGAAAAACCCACCGTTCGTCACCCGCAGATTTTCCACTTGAATTCTCGATCTAGGTATATCACTCTCCGATGTCCGCTGGGTAGTGCGAGTAGCGCTCCCGGCGGACATCGTAGGGGCTGGTCGAGTACCAGGATTTAACGGTGGATCGAAAGGCTCCACCTCTAGCGGAGGATATACAGGTGGAGCCTGTGGGGCGGGGGGAGATAGATTTAAGGGTTGGGGAGTCGGTAATTGAACTAGCCACTGGCTTGGAGTAGCTCCTTGAAATCTGACTTGTTGTGGGTCGAGGGTATAACCCCGAATCAATTCAATCACAATCCTAGTAGTTCCAGGGGTAAACTGCCCCACCCGGACCGATCGAATCCCTGGTGTTTTCTCCGGCTGCTCTTGCATGCTTCTCCCTAACCTAACTCCGGGTAAATCAATCACCAGACGAGTGGGGTTGAATATCAGTTGCGCTCTGGGCTGAACGCGGCTGGATGTCGTAAACTCTAAGCGGTTGCGGTTAGCATCAAAGCGCCAAAACTGTAATTTAGCCGCTTGTACGGGACTCGATAGCAGCCAAACACCTAGAGCACCAGATAATAGCCAATGGAATTTCACGAACCGCTCCTCTTTTTTGTCAAAACTCTTCGGTCATTGGTCATCAGATGTTTCTGACCAATGCTAAGGCAAAAACCACAAAACCTGATGACGTTGCTACTTACTTCGATCTGACTCTTTGACCGACTCCCTTAACTCTTGTTCCGATTGTTCCCGAACGGTAGCTGATACTTCTGCTTTGGGACTCTTCGGTGTCCCAGTCCCAGTAGGATTTTCTGGCTTGGTGTCGGATGCTGGCAGGGCGAACACTACCCGCAATAAGGGCGGCGCTAGAAAGGTTGTCAAAATCACCATCATAATAATTGCAGCTTGCAAGGGTTCTGAGAGAGCACCACTAGCCGAACCGACGCCTGCAAACACAAGTCCCACTTCCCCTCTGGGAATCATACCGACGCCAATTGCGAGGCGGTTAATTTTGCCCTCTGCGCCAAACACTGTCAATCCCGTAACTACCTTTCCTACAATTGCTACCACAATCAGGAAGCTAGCGATAATCAGACCCTCTCGATTACTGGGTACTGCTGGATTTAGCACTCCCAGCTCTGTTTTAGCACCAACGGTAACAAAGAAAATTGGCGTGAACATATCGGCAATGGGAATGATTTTCTCTTCCAGTTCTCGGCGCAGTTCCGTTTCTGCCAGAATCAGACCAGCAGTAAAGGAGCCAAGTATGGCTTCTAATTGAATCGCGTCTCCAATGTAGGACAGAATAAAGGTGAAAATGAGGGCAGCAATCAACAGCTGACCCCGCGTTTGCAGTCTTTTGACTAGCCCGACAAAATAGGGCATCAAAAAACGACCCAATAAAATTGAGCCAATCAGGAAAACTCCAGCAATGATAATCGAATAGATGACGATAGTGACTTCGATCTCACCTGTCTCGGCCAGAGAAGCTACCACGGCCAGAACGATAATGCCCAGGACATCGTCTATCACTGCTGCGCCAATGATAATCTGACCTTCAGTTGAAGTCAGACGTTGTAGTTCTGCTAGCACCTTAGCCGTAATGCCGATACTGGTGGCGGTCAGAGCAGCACCGGCGAAAACCGCTGGGACAATGGAGACATGAAACAGATAAATCAGTCCAGCTGTACCAGCAGCAAAGGGTACAACCACCCCAGTCACAGCTACGACTGTTGCGGTGGGTCCGGATTTCAGCAATTCCTTCAAGTCTGATTCCAGACCAATTTCAAACAATAGCAGGATCACGCCTAGTTCCGATAAAACGGAAATGACTTCGCTGGAGGCTTCAAACACGCTGCTGGAGGTTTCTGCGGTGAGATTGGCTGTACCTTGCAGGAAGACCATAATCACGGAATCGGAACTTTGGGCTCCTCCTTCTGGAAAAACCAGCAAGTTCAAGGCAGATATGCCCACAACTACGCCGCCAACCAGTTCGCCTAAGACGGGGGGCAAGTCAATTCTGGCACAAATCTCGCCGCCGACTTTGCTAGCCAGGTAAACGACAACTAAACTCAGTAACACTGCTGCCAGTACCATGGAAGTGCTAGGGGGGGCTGCTGTTGGAGTTGCTGTTGCCAACAGGACTTGTCCGGGGGGCGCTCCTGGGATGAAGTTGGTTGGGGTGAAGGTAGTCATCCAGGCAATTGCATCAACCATTGGTTCCGTATAACTCATCGGGGTATACTGTACAGGTTTATTTACACATTGGGCGAAATTAGATTTACCCAATCGGTCTATGGCTGCGCCCCCAGCGCAGCGCTATCGGCCGAACACCCGATGCTTTAATGCAGGCATCTGACGCCGCACTTGTTGCAGGCGTGAGGGGTTAATGTTAGCGCACGCCACTCCTGGCGCTTCCCCAGCATCGGCGAGAATCATCCCCCAAGGGTCAATAATCATGGCGTGGCCGTGAGTTTGGCGCAGGGCATAATTGTTCCCAGTTTGGGCGGGGGCGATGACGTAGCAGGTGTTTTCAATCGCTCTTGCTTGCAGCAGTACTTGCCAATGGTCTTTGCCTGTGTAGGCGGTGAAAGCTGCTGGTACAAACAAGATATCTGCACCTTCATCTGACAGATGCCGGTACAGTTCGGGAAACCTGACATCATAGCATACGGAGAGTCCCATCACGCCTAATGATGGGCTCGCGTAGACCGGCGGTAACTGGGTTCCTGGTTGGACTGTTAAAGATTCGCGATAGGTGTTGCCGTCGGGGAGGTTGACGTCGAACAGATGAACTTTCTGGTAACGGGCTACTTCACTGCCGATTGAGTCTATTAATAATGCTGTGTTATAGACTTTGTCCGTGTCTACCGGTACGGGGAAGCCCCCGCCGAGGATAGTGATTTTGTGCCGCTGCGCCATTATCTGAAGAAATTTTTCGCTCTTTTGGGCGATAATTGCAGCCTGAGCCAGTTTTTCTGACTCGCTGCCCAGGAAGGGAAAGTTTTCTGGTAAACCTACCAGTTCGGCTCCCTGATTCACGGCTACCTTTATCAGTTCTTCTGCCTGTACCAGGTTTTTTTCCAGGTCAGGCACGCTGGTCATTTGAATGGCTGCGGCTAGATATGACTTCATGTGTAACGGTGGAGCTTGTGAGGAACAGATTTATTTAGCATATCTCTTCTGCTGTCAATCCCATAGAGTTGGCCCGCCACCACCGCCCTAACACTGGCGATACAGAGTCCACCTGGGATAGCCCCACGGGTATGAGACCATGGCAGGAGTTGGTGATGACTGTTCTGTCAACTATGTTGTCAGTTGTTAGTTGTCAGTTGTCGGATGTTAGGAATGGCAGTGACATGATCCCGACAGGTAAAGCCAAAAAATGGTTCTGTTGACTTGGACAGGATTGTGGCTAGTATTCCTAATTCTTTCCGTCCCTATGCAAGAGAAACAATTCCATCATATAATATTAAGATACTTTCAAACATTTTAAGCTTGTCTGACCAATTCCTTTGATCAGTGGGGCAGAGTTAACTGGTGCAAGGCCGAAGCTGATTAGGATAAGTGAGACTGAAATTATATCATAGGAGCCAGATGCAATGGAAAACCAGGAATTATTTTTGCCTACAGGCCAGCTAGAGCTGATATATAAGACTCCACGATGAATTTTAGGCATTATGGATGATATGGGATCCCAAATTAGGGAAGGGCGATCGGCCGGAATAGAAAGTCCGCCAGTTCTCGTGCTGTTAGAGGTTAGTACCGATGAGATTAAGGAAATACCGCCAGATGTAGACCCGTTGACTGGCATTACCGAGACGGAGGGCGGCAACAGAAATGATTTAACTCTGGATATCGATCGCAATGGCAGACTGGATGCGCTGACGGATGGGCTCATGATAGTTCGCTATATGTTCGGGTCCTCTGGTGATATTGTGGTTAGAGATTCTGTTGCGCGAGATGGGATGAGGACTGATGCTGTTGAAATTACATCATACCTCGATGAACTGGGTCTGGTTCTGGATGTGGATGGGAATGGCGAATTAACGGCCCAGACAGATGGCATAATGATTATTCGCGCTCTGTTCGGATTTTCTGGGGACATTGTCGTTCGTGATGCGCTCGCGCCTGGTGCGCCTCGGGATATGGCGGAGGTGACGGCGTACCTGGAAGACATGAAAGTGATGTCCGCACCCTCGGCTGGAAATGACTCGGCCATCGTGTCATTGGGAACCACTGGCACAATTGACGCCTTGGCAAATGACACCGATATCAATGGTGATGAGCTGTCAATTACAGGCTTCTCTGCAACTTCATCTCAAGGAGGTGCGATCGCCCGCGATGGTAATAGTCTGCACTATACTCCAGCAAATGGTTTTCGCGGTACTGACAGTTTTGAGTACAGGATTAGTGACAGCAATGGCGGAACCGACAGCGTAACTGTGACGATAAAGGTACCGAATGCAGCACCAGAGGCTGTAAATGACGAGGCCACCGTGTCATTCGGAAGTGTCATAACAATTATGGTCTTGGCAAATGACACCGATATCAATAATGATGAGCTGTTAATTACAAATTATAGCACTTTGTCATCTCAAGGAAATCGGGTCTACCAGGACTTTTTAAATCATTCATTTCTGATATTTAATTCTGAATTCAAAAATGGTGTCAACACTAACAGTTTTGAGTACAGTATTAGTGACGGCAATGGTGGCACAGACAGCGCAACTGTGACGATAACGATATTGAATGAAGCACCAAAGGCTGTAAATGACTCGGTCACCGTGGAAGTGGGAACCACTGGCACCATTGACGTCTTGGAAAATGACGTCTTGGCAAATGACTCCGAGGTCAATGACGATTTTCTGACAATTACAGACTTCTCTACAACTTCATCGCTGAATGTAGCACCAGAGGCTGTAAATGACGAGGCCACCGTGGAAGTGGGAGCCACTGGCACAATTAACGTCTTGGCAAATGACACCGATATCAATAGTGATGTTCTGTCAGTTACAGGCTTCTCTACAACTTCATCTAGAGGAAGTATGATCGCCCGCGATGGTAATAATCTGCTCTATACCCCAGATTCTATTGGCGGTATTGACAGTTTTATGTACAGTATTAGTGACGCAATGGTGGCACAGACAGCGCAACTGTGACGATAACGGTGCCGAATGTAGCACCAGAGGCTGTAGATGACGAGGCCACCGTGGAAGTGGGAGCCACTGGCACAATTGACGTCTTGGCAAATGACACTGATGGCAATGGGGATGTTCTGTCAGTTACAGGCTTCTCTGCAAGTTCATCTCAAGGAGGTACGATCACCCGCGATGATAATCGTCTGCTCTATACCCCAGGTAGTAGCGGTACTGACAGTTTTGAGTACAGTATTAGTGACGGCAATGGTGGAACAGACAGCGCAATTGTCTCGTTATCACTACAGAACTTCCCCTAACCTCATCTTAGGGAGGCGCGATCGCCCGCGATAACGATTCCGTTTAGGGGAGCATCATAGCTGGAGCGACTGTAGCCGACACCGGGTAGGGCGCGATCGATAAAGTGCCACGATGTGATGCCAGTCACAATTGTCGTCACCCAGCCATGGATAAGCTAGCCTTTCGTGGGGAGATCGTCTCGATGGTCTACAGGTGCCAGCAGGTGGCGACTGCGAGCAATAACCTCCCTGGGAAGGAGCCTGTATACGCCGGTGCCAGCAGGTGGCGACTGCGAGCAATAACCTCGCAGACTGCGAGCAATAACCTCGCAGCTTGCGAGAGCATCGTCCAGTACGCCGGTGCCAGCAGGTGACAACTGCGAGTCATAGGGATAACCTGGCACCGAAGCCGCCTGTATACACCGGTGCCAGCAGGTGGCGATCGCCATCAATAAGGTGCCACGAGAGCATCTCAAGAATGCATGAAGAAACCCGCTTTTGTGGAAAAACCGGGTTTCTGGGCTAGTATAACTGGCAACAGCATGTTCAGATCCCCGCAGCCAAAGATACTTCCCAGCAAAAGGAGCAACAGGTAACAAGTATTAACCGGTGGCTATTCCTGAGTCAGAATCGTGGGATAGATAGTTTCCCGCAGGTTTTCGCTAAACTTGACTCGGACCAGCAACCGTTGAGGACCTTCCCAGCAAAAGGAGCAACAGGTAACAAGTATTAACCGGTGGCTATTCCTGAGTCAGAATCGTGAGATAGATAGTTTCCCGCAGGTTTTCGCTAAACTTGACTCGGACCAGCAACCGTTGAGGACCGCTGACATCTCCGGGGATCAGCACCGTGAGAGTACCGCGACTATTGTCAATATACTGCTGGACGCGGGTTTCGGGACCGTCCCTTTCCGGGAGCAAAAAGAGCCCCTGAGCACTGTCGCTTTTGGCGATCTTCAGGTCTTCCCCCGTCACCCCCAGGACGTTACCAGGGGTATAAGCATCCAGATTTTCCGTGGCCATGTTGCGCACCACATCGATCTGAGGGAGGCGATCGCTAGCAATGCCAGTGCGTTTGATGGACAGATTATTGGTAAAGTCTCGTTGGACCGTTGCCGCCATATAGATAACGATGCGGGGATCAATCTCCTCTTGAGTAATAGTTTCTCCGGGGTCTTCAATAGAACCGCCACTGGCAAGAGAGATGCGGAACAAATCAAACAGAGTTTCCGAACCGCGACCGCTGCGGGCGGTTTCGACCAGGATGCGACGCACGGTACTAAAAGTATTCTGGAGGTCGCCTTTGGTAATGGGTTGCAGCTTCTACTTCTGTGATTAGCTCGCTCTCGGTGAGAGGAGCACCCAAGTCCGGTCTGGTGGTATAATGGGTGTTACCGACTGATTTTTTGACAATCTGATAGCGGAAAACCATACAGCTTACCTCCTTTAAAAAATATTAAATATGCTAACAATTTTGCTCTAGTTTGTGCAGATGGCCCTGGTGCCACCGGGAGATCGCCTGTTTGTGGCCATAGACCGGGTTTCTGCTATTATTCTATCATGTAGATTTAACCATCCCCTTGCGCCCAAAGACTGTCCAAATTTTGAACTTTGAATTTTGAATTTTGAATTGCTTATGTCTATTTTCTTTCACGAACAACTTCACAGAACTCCAGCATCCACTCCTGCCCCCAGATGAAAGATTTCCCCGTAACCATGCCTTACTACAAGTCAGATGTTGGTGCTTATAAAGCGAAAATGATCGCCAATACCCTCTACCGCGCCTTGGGAGTAGCTGTAGATGGACGCACCAAAGAATTAACCTCAGCTAATACCTCGCAGTTGTTAAAGGGAAGCGCGATCGCGATCGATACTTTTGATAATAGCGTCGTCAAGCGGTAAAAGATTACTGTGCTGATGCAAATCTTCCCTGTCTGCATGTAGGTTTAGCGACAGATTATGCCGAAGTGATCTGGAATGACATCTATCGCGTCCCCTCACCTGGCTTAGATGATGTTTGCGATTATCCTTTGGCAAGGAATCTCGTCATGCTAACAGTAGCTGTCGCCTGCGAGGTGACGATCGCCTTTGTCGCCTGCAAACAGCAGCAGAGTTTTACTGTGACTCTGGGAGATTTTGCTGTGAAACCCTTTGAGTTATGAAATACTATGATAGAAATAACCCGCAGCCTAACCGTAGGAGCTTACATACATACTTCTGAACAAAGTACAAGTTACGAGCGCTTCAAACTTTTGCGGGTTTCAGTCGTTGGTTTGATAAAAAAATCCCTCTTCCAAATTGGGAGAGGGAGTAAGGGGTAAGGGCAAAATTGTCGATTAAGACCGAGGAGTTTTATCTCCCTTGAAGGCTGCTAGCCATTCATTGAGTTGCTCGCCAGCAATATCGCGCGCGCCTAGACCAAAGGCTAGGGCGATCGCCACAGCAATAGCACCCAACAGCAGGCCAAAAGCCAAATTAACAATGTCAGGAGCAATTCCCATCCGTTGCAGTGCCATCGCGCCGACCAAGATGATAATCGCAATGTAAGCAGCCTGACCTAAAAACGTCCTTTGGCTGGTGCCAGAACTAATAATTAGGTTTTTGACGAAGTTAGCGCCAGCCAGACCAATGGCAAACACTACTACCCCTACTAGAACCTGGGCAGCTATCTGCAGAATCGTCCCCAGAATCAATGTCAGTGCATTTAAGCCCAGGATATCAGTTGCCGTAATTGTGGCAAACAGCATGATCGCCACCAGCACTATCGTACCCACAATTTCTGAAGGTGTTTTGGTCTGGGTCTTTTGCAGCAGAGTCTGTTCGCCATTGGGTGACGACTGAGTCTCACTTGCCTGTGCTGATTGCAAACCTAACCAAGAAAAGATATTGTTGAACCCAAACCCAGTGAGGATATTTGTCACTAAATCTGAGACAAACCTGCCGATCGCGTAAGATATCACCACAATCAACCCAGCCACAAACAGTAGGGGGATAATGCCGAGAATATCCTCTAGCATCGCTACCGCTGGGGCAGAGATGGCCTCAATACCGACAGTGTTTAAGGCCGCGATCGCAATGGGAATCAAAACCAAAACATACACGATCGTACCCACCAGCCAGGAAAGGGTTTGGCTGCCACTGCTCGGAGAAAGTCCAAACCTCGACCCCAACTGGTCTACGTTGGTTGCCAGTAACAGATTGGTAACAATCCGACGCACCACCGTCGCTACCAACCAGCCTGCCGCAGCAATCAGTCCCGCCGCCACCATGTCGGGCAGGATCGAGAGGAATTCATCCAGTAGCCCCTGTACCGGTTCTAATGTGCCTTCTAACTGCAAAGTGTTGAGAACGGACGGTAGAAATAGCAGGAATATGAACCAGTACAGGGCATTTGCCAGGGTGTTACTCACCGCCAACTGGTTGCCACCAGTCTGAGAACAGACTTGCCGATCGAAATTCCAGGCATTCAGCGCCCGCGTCACCACCATCTTGACGATGGTTGCTAGCACCCAAGCGACCGCCAACAAAATTCCTGCACTGGCTATCCTGGGTAAGTATATGAGAATCTGACTGAGAAAATTATTCAGGGGCTGAGAAACCACCTGTAGCTTGAGGGCGTCCAAAAATCCCACGAACGCGAAAATCACGATCAGCCAGAACACCAGATCCGAGATCCATTTCTCAGTCTGTAGCGTTGACGGTTGATCGGCACGACCCGCGACCCATCCTGCGATCTTGTTATCCAGCTTGGTCCTTTTCAGTATTCCTCTGGCCACTCCTGCCAGAATTTTAGCCACTATAAAGCCGACTACCAGAATCAGAACCGCAATGGCGATATCCCACAGAAGTGGGAAGAAGCTTGCAATGTCAAGGGTTGTTATTTGTGCCAGGGTCGGTGGCACCGACATCGGATCTGTTCCCATTATTTGGCATAACCCCAGTGATGGGGTTATGCCTTGCCACATTTCATTCATAGATTTTTTCTATCCTCAACGGTATTCAATTGCAAAAATTGCTCCAGATAGAAGCTATTACTGAGAATTATCCTAACTTAGCCTCCGTTTTCTCACTGTTACCGAGCTATTTAAGCGACTAGCGATAATTTTCTGCTCCAGACCTGGGGGACCGGGCATTACCATATTAGGGTAAGAGCCGCTTTTTGGTATCGCCCAGCAGCATTTCATACCTATATCCCAACCATGTCATCTAGTCAAGTTTTTGAACAATCAATCCAAATTCAGGCCAGTGCTACTGTAGTTGAGCGCTGTATTACAGAGCGAGATTTGATGCACCGATGGCTTAACCCCATGCTCCGGTGTGAGCCAGTGGGTACTACTGAAGATGAGGGTATTTGGGATACCAGCATCGGTGCCAGAGGTCGCTTTATTATCCAGATTCCTCTGTGGCAGCTTACCTTAGAAACTGTGGTGGTGTCCCGATCGCCAGGCAAGGTGGTCTGGGGGTTTTCCGGATTTTTCCGAGGACAAGATCTCTGGGAATGTCAACCCGCAAAGGTCGGAACCCATCTGCTGAATCAATTTTCCTTTGAAATTCCCAACCCCCTGATCCGCTTTGGTTTCAATACTTTTGCCTCTCGCTGGACTCAAGGGGACATGCAGGCCCAACTGCAACGCCTCAAGCTAGTTGCAGAAAGTCTTCAGTAAGCACCGGTGGGTTCCGATAGACTCACAATCGGTAAATGGGCTACCGGTCTATGAGCGATCGCTCCTGGCATTGGTAAGTAGTTAGACAAAAAGGCGTTGCACATTTTGGGGATGATAAGTACCTGGACCGACTTATTTACAAATTACTTTCTTGCAGGATATGGCGCTTCGCGCCTCAATTATGTGTAATTAATTTTGTTATACTACTTAAGTACCAGGGTGGTTCGACGAGAGGAATTGTACTGGGACCAGCGATCGGTGAACAGTACCAGGGCGGTTCGATGAGAGGAATTGTACTGGGACCAGCGATCGGCATAGCTTATGTGCGCGCAGCGCGATCGCCCCTTCTCCTACATGTACTCTATCTCCGCCGCCAACTTCTCCAAATTCTCCTTACGCCACTTAGCATCTGCCTTTCTAGAAGTCCGCAACTCTAACACCCGCCTCCCTCTTTCCGGTAATGGATTTAACCTTTCCTGTAGCTGTTCCCACCCTGCAATCAATTCATATTCTACATTATAAGCAGGACATAGCTGGGCAAAGTCAATCTCCTGGGGCGTAGCAAAGAACTCTTCAAAGGGCGGATCTTCTTGGGAGATGGGCAGCATCTCAAATATACCACCTCCCCGATTATTAATCAAGATTATGGTCAAATGTCCCACAAGTTTATTCGAGAGCAAAAAACCATTGCTATCGTGCAATAAGGCTAAGTCTCCCGTTAGCATAACACAGGGTTGATGCCGATGGGCAATCCCCAAAGCGGTAGATAAGCTGCCGTCAATGCCATTGGCACCCCGGTTGAAGAAGGGTTGGATTTCCAGGTTGTTTGGTTTCCAGAAATATTCGACATCCCTGACTGGCATGCTGTTGGCAATAAATATCGGCGTTCCTGGGGGCAAGGTCTGGGATAGTAACCATGCTGCTTTGCCTTCAAATAAATAATCTATCTCTGCCAGGGTTGGGTCTAAGGACTCTCTCACCTTCCTTTCCGCATCAGACCATTCTTCCAGGTAAGGGGAAGTCTCCATCTGACCTGACTCAATTGTAGCACAAAGATTTTCTATGGATGTGCGCAGGTGAATTGCTTGACCATGAATGGGGTCCAGGTTGTGATGACTGGGGTCTATGACCCAAGTTGGCGGCTTTTTCCCTGTTAACCAGACCCGGAGTTGCTTGCTGGTGGGAAAATCTCCAATCTGGATGACAATTTCTGGGGCGAGTTTTTCTGCTAACTGTTCATTTCTCAGAATGATGTCGTAGGTGGAAATTATATTAGGATTCAGATGGGCGTAGTTCCTCACAGGTGAGAGTCCTTCTGCTAATACCGGGAACTTTAATGCTTCCGCAAGATGGGCGATCGCCAAAACATACTCTTTCGCCCACCTCGGTTGCGCTACCCCAGCAATAATTATGCCCCGATCGCACTCCACCCCCATCCCCACCCCCGCCGCCCCCCTAAAGGGTGGGGCTACAGGAACAAAGCCCGCCTGCGCGGGCTTTAGACTTGGATCGATGTTGGCTATTCCTGCGAAGAAATCAACTTCGGAAAACTCGGATTTTAATGCTTCTGCTTCTGGTTGTGAGATGGGGGCGAGGGGGTCGCGAAATGGTACATTCAGATGGACTACCCCAGAGGTAGGAAACAGGGTACATTCCCAGGCATGAATTACTGTTTGTCGCAGATATGCTAACATTTCCATTTCTAATGATGGCAATGCTAACTCTGCTTGCCAGTTCGGGTAATTGCCATATAATTTTACTTGGTCGATCGCCTGTCCGGCATGGCAGTTCCGCAGTTCGGGAGGGCGATCTGCTGTTAAAATCAATAGAGGTACTCGACTTTCTCGCGCCTCGATCGCTGCTGGATAAAAGTTCGCACCCGCCGTTCCCGAAGTACAAACCAATGCTACTGGCAATCCCGTTCCCTTGGCAATTCCTAGGGCAAAAAATGCCGCTGAACGTTCGTCCAACACTGGAATAGCTTCGATAAGGGGGTTTTGGGCAAAAGCTACCGTCAGGGGGGTCGAGCGCGAACCCGGACAGGCGATC
>JACOMV010000024.1 GCA_014324065.1 Hormoscilla sp. SP12CHS1
GGCTCTTCGGTACTTGGTTGGCAATTTTCCGGCTCGAAAATACCCGAAAGCCTTGCTCTGTAAGGATTTGGTGACTTGCTATACCCAATAATTACCTCAAAAGAGCAGTTTATCGTCTCAAAGCCTTGCTGCGCAAGGCTTACAGCCATTATGGGTTGCCCAAATACCATACTAAGTACCGAAGAGCCAAGATGGAAAAGTGCTTGATGCATGAGGCAACAAGTTTCAACCTACATTCCGCACGGAAAAATATCGACGATAGCTTGACAACCGCTTGGTGATGAAAGTGAACCGAAAAGATATTATCCGTATAAAAAATTATACGTTTTGTTGGCCAAATTTTAGACATATTACGGATTACAAAATGTCGTGCAATTGCAATCTTACCCGATCGTAACATATTACTTTATATGTTACAAATTGTCGGGCAAAATATGGGTTTCAACCAGCAAGACTACAGATGCCAAACACAGAAGTATAGCCATGTAGAAAGGTGTTCCCGCCCACTGGTCCGATTTCGCCATTGCAGAAAAAGCCACTCAGGGGAATATCGTCCAGATAGCGTTGAAACAGCTGAGAGTCAAAATTGGGGTGTCCGTAAAGTCCTTCTCCTCGTCCCATGCAAGCGAACATTAAGGCCCCGGCGGCGGCCCCCTTGGCAGACTGCTTTTGATAGCGCTGCAACAGCAGGTCTAAATCTTCAGCAGATGCTTGGGCGTCTCGCAGGTGAAATTGAATCCGCTGACCCAGACGCACCCGATCGCCGATCGCGATCGCCCCGGCTTTGGGATCGACTCCCAGCAAATTGCGGATTAAAAAGTCACCATGTTGCAGTTGCAGCTTAAATTCATCCCGGGCAATGCCTACAAACAGGGAGTGTTCGGCCAACTCCCGGTCTTTTTCGCTCATATCTGCCACCATCTCCCGCAACAGTTCTAGAGGCGGGCGCGACTTGCCACCACCACCCAGTGCCGATTCGACATCGGACTCGGACAGGGCCAGCAAAATATTTCGCTCTCCCTCCGTCACCCGGAACGTTGGCCCTATCGGGCGACATCCCTGAGCTACAATTGTTTCCATCACGATATTGCCACTCAATGCCACTCCCACCGTGCCCTCTCGGTAGAGTCGGTAATTGCAAAACAAACTACTGCCTGACCTCTGGCGATCGCCACTAGCCAGGCCCCCCACCTTCACAGACCCAGGGTAAGCATAATCCAATCCCTGGAGTAGGTCGTTGATGCCAGCCGAAAACGGATCGGCTAAGATGATAAACTGTGGACCGACAGCAGGGGAAACCCCGATCGCCTGGGCCCAAGCGTCTGGGGGACTATCTAGATCCGGCAATGCCTCGGAACTCACGTGAAAAGCTTTCACCTCAACTCCGGGCAGATGAGCTAAAGTAATACTGAGGGCTGCCGAACCTTCTAGTTCTTGGGCCTTTCTTTGCTGGTTCATGCCAATCACGCCGCCGCCGCCGCAACCAATCAGCGCTGGCACCGACAACCGTTTTTGCAGCAGGGGCATGAGGCGGGAATGCTCGCTGGCGAAAGCATTGGAAATAAACACTAGGGCCAAAGAAGCCTCTCCTGGTAATAGTTCCCGGAGGTTCTCGCAGACTTCTATGACTGCTGCTTCCAAAGAAGCACGGGTTGATAAGGCATTTGCCCATTTCATTTGATTGTTCATAGTTAGAAATTGTATATAGTTTCCCTCGTAGCAGTCAAATGTCCGCAGCCAGGGCCACCGTCGCGCCCGATAGCGCTGCGCCCCCAGCGCAGCCATGGGCCTCTAGAACATCAGTCAAGTTGAAGCTAGAAACCGGGTTTTTGGTGCCGCTATCTTAGAGAGATCGATGTTCTGACAAGAGAAACCTGGTTATCAGTACCGACTCTCTAGATCCTATCGGTTCGTCCAGATTTTCCATCTCCGTGAGGGTCGGTTATCTCTGTTATGCTGGTTCGTATTACCACAACTTAGCATATTTTGACAATCTATGTTAACATTTCTATACATAGGCAGCACCAGCTCTGGTCGTGAGGGAGGATGGGTGAAATCTTAAAAAATAAGCATACATACAGCTATTCCTCGCCAAAGTCAGGTACAACCATCGTTAGTGGTGCCTTGCGCCAGAACCTGCGCTAGCTGCTCAACTAGCAAAAACATGATTGAGGATAATAAATGACTACCTTGCAAGAAAAAATCGAACAAGAACGCGAGCAAGCTCGTGCTGTATGCGATACCAAAGGTGCAACCTCTCCAGAATGTGCCGCAGCCTATGATGCTCTCGAAGAAATGCAAGCAGAAGCATCGCATCAGAAGGAAATTTCTGGAAAAACCAACTTCGATAAATACTGCGATGAGGATCCTGGTGCTGCTGAGTGCCGTATATATGAAGACTAGGGCGATCTTTGGCAGCGATCGCGGTCTCCGATTTTTCCGGAACGGTGGGTCTGCCGGTATACCTCGCGAGGCTCTGATTTTTCCGGAACGGTGCTTGTAAATTTGACCCAAGACGACCCCGCTAGCAGAGTGCTGGCGGGGTTATTGGTAGCATGGTGGGATGGGTTTGAGTTTAGCTTTTATCAGCCTGGAAATGTTTATGGATGAAATGTTGTTGCGAAGTCTTGTCTGGACTGACTACCGCCTGGCGGTAATATTTACAATGTTGATACCCCTAGGGCTGCTAGTCTGGGCGGCTGTCAAGCGATCGGGGGCGATGGTGCATTTATTAATCATTTACTGGCGAGTTGCGAGTCTGTTAGCAATTACAGTCTATCTGATGATTGCCGCTATGCCCATCAGTTTTGTCTCGGGTCTGTGCGCTCGTATCTTGATTCCCATCTCCCTGTGGTTTTGGGTGGACCTGAACGAAGAAATTGAAGATTTGCCGTCATCTCGGCCTTTGAAACTATGCTTTACTGCCTGGCGCTGGGCAGTTACAATTTACACGATCGGGGGCGCTGTGCTCCTGATTCCCAACCTGCGTTGTGCAGTGCTGGCAAAAGCCCAACTGATCGCCGATCCATTTTGCAACATTTGGCTAGAAGCCCCTTGGGCTTATAAACAGATTTTCCATGCCAACTCTACGGAAGGATTTTTAGGGGTTCTGGGGATCCTTGGCTTAATGATTTACGTTCTGTACTTCAGCTCTTTTGTGCTGTTCAAACTAGGCAAGCAAGGACGATCAGCTGTATAACCATGAATAACTCGATTGCAAACCGTCTGGAACAGTATACGATTAAACGCCCCTCGGAAGTGCTGCTGGTCGCGGCAGAAATTAGTGGAGAATCAGACCAAATTCTGATTTTCAAGGGATTTTCTAGTTCCCTCATGCGCCCTACAGCTTTTGACCCCGATGTGCCAGTTCTGCCAGCCTCCGCGAGGATTGTTAGTATCGATCGGGTAAAAAGTCCCTATAATCTTGATGCTCCCTGTTACATTCAACAGGGACTGACTTGGGAAACTATGGAACCTCTCTTGGTAGAGGTGGGAGTTTGATTCTTATGTACCGAGGCAAGGGATCTGCTTGCCTCGGTCATCTATGATAATATTTGTAAATTCTCACAACACTATGAATATCTTAACAGCCCCCCAAACTCAAGTAGAAAATGCCGTCATGATTATGGTCACAGAGGCGATCGGGGATAATCTAAGTATATCCTGCGTTGATGGTCATAAAGTTTACGACCAGATAGCAGCAGCTTTTCATGCGGGGAAGAATGCGATCGTATCCTTCAAGGATGCTGAAGATGTTACTTCGGCTTTCCTGGCGATCGGGCATTTATACGCCGAATTTCCAGATTTTTCCGGAACGGTAGAGCAGATCGAAATCATCTCTCAGGGTCGTGGATATGGAGGAAATTGATGCCGACGATCTTAAGTATACAATCGAAGAGGTAAAGGATTATCTAAAAGACCCAGAGCGATGGAAAGCGGCAGCACGGGAAACATTCGGAAAGTACTACGATGAGTAAAGGTTCATACTAGATCGTACTATGACAAGGGGACAAATTTTTTGCTATCATTGTCACTAAATCTGTTAACTCACTCATTCAGAAGCCATGAATATCTTAACAGCCCCCCAAACTAAAACAGAAAACGCAGTAGAGATTGTGGTCACGGAGGTGATCGGGGACACAATATGTATAGCCAGCGAAGATGGCCAGAAAGTTTATGACCGGATAGCAGCGGCTTTTCAGGCAGGCAAGAAGGTGATAGTATCCTTCAAGGATGCGGAAGATATTACTACCGCTTTCCTGGCAGAGGCGATCGCTCAATTGTACCATGTCTTTCCAGAAGAGCAGGTGGAATCATCTCTCAGGGTCGTGGATATGGAGGAAATTGATGCCATAGACATGGAAGATGCAATATACTGGACAAAGGAATATATCAAAGACCCGGAGCGATATATAGCTGCGGCGAAGGAAGCATTTGGAGATTACTTCTTTGACTAACCAAGTATACCGGATAAACGATTACCAATTTAGCGCAACCAATTCGGTGTTGTTTGATGCTAATGTCTGGCTGTACATTTATGGTCCGACAGGTAATCGAGACCAGCGATTACAAAGCACATATACTTTGGCACTCAGGCGAATTCGCAGTGTGCGAGGTCGCATATTTCTCGATGTGCTGGTACTGTCTGAATTCATTAATGCTTTCATTTATAACGAATTACCACAAGTCAGAAAGCCAGCAAATTTCAAAACTTTCCGCGACAGCGATCGGTTTAAGCCAGTTGCTGCCAAAATTGCCAGAAAGGCTGATAAAATATTGGATAAGTGTGAACTGACGGAGAGTGGTTTGACATCGGTTAATCTGCGGGGGATGGTAAGAGAGTATGCAGCAGGCGAGTATGATTTTAATGACCAGATGTTGGCGGAACTATGCAAGGCTAAGGAACTGATATTGGTCACTCATGATACGGATTTCTCTGGCGATAATTTGACGATCCTTACGGCTAATCGGAGGTTGCTACCTGCGTAGGCATCGGGTAAAGTTAAAGGGGCGATCTCCGGCAGACTTTAAATGTAAAGGATATCCATTAGCCCGCGCCGGCGAGGGAGGGAACATGAGGCGCCATTATTGAGGGTGGGGGGAACAATCCACCGGCACTATGATAATTGATGGAGACTTAGCCCGCGCAGGGGGGCGAGGGAAAGGGAACAATTCACCTGCGCTATGATATCATTGATGAGACGATGTTAGAATAAACAGAAGTAATCTAAGAGCAACAAAGTTATGAGCATGATTAACGACCGCTACGCTCTATTCGACAACCGGCGATCGGGCGGCATGGCTGATGTTTATGAAGCCATAGACATGAAGGAAGGGCTGCGGAAAGTCGCCATGCGGAAAGTCGCCATAAAGAAATTCAAGAACCAAGAGATAGAGGCAGAGGTTGTAGCTGAGTCCTTCAAGCGCGAAACCCAAGCCCTGAAAGATTTAAAGCATCCTCACATTGTCGAACTCCTCGATTCAGGTCAGGTTGATTCAGGTCCGGATGAAATGACGGGTAACTACTTCCTCGTCCTGGAGTGGATGGAGAAGGACTTGACAACATTTCTGAAAGAATCATCTCTAGAAGGATTGGGATGAGTTCTGGAAAGTAGTCGGGTTACCGGTGCTGGAAGCGCTGGCTTTCTCCCACAATCGCGAAATCATTCACCGGGATATCAAGCCCAGCAACATTTTAGTGGCGAGTGACGGAACATTCAAACTCGCTGATTTCGGCATCTCTAAGCTCAGGAGATATCTGCAACCGAGTATTACGCTCAGAGACTTTGGTTCGCACACCTTCACGCCGCCAGAGGTTGACGACGGGACTTATACTTATACTCGCGATGTTTACAGTTTTGGAGTATTGGTACTGAAATGTCTCACGCAGGCGGAAATTGCAGATAGTGATGGCATTAGTCAGGCACTGCAAGAGTTGGAGGCACAGGCACAGGCATGGCTAGAAATCGTTGAAATCATCGAGCGTACTGTTTCCTTAGATCCCAAAAAGCGCCAGCAGAATGCTGATGTGCTGCTAGCTGAAATCAATGCTGTCCAAGGAAGGAGAGCGCCAAGTGAGTCACGCAGGCAAAGCCGTTGTTACCTGACACTTACTAGGAAGGCGTTAAACAATCTTCAGAATCTACTCAAGAAATCTCAGGACGAAATTGAAAGGATTGTCCTAGAAGATTTGAATAGTGGGTGTGGAATCTATCCTTACAAGAAGGGTGAAGAAGATCAAGAGAATCATTATTCGATATTTGGATCCTCATACAGATATCACGTGGCCACAGACCAATATAAGTTAGTTGTCATTAACGCTCAAGACTGGTCCAGCAGTAGTCTAGAAAAAAATCGAGAACGTGCCTGGTCTCCACCCTATGAATTCAGATTTGACAATCCTCCGATAATATGGGAAGCAGAGGAAGTTATTTGGGAATTGAGACAAGAGGTAGAAGGGCATGAAGCAGATTTGCGCCAGAGAAGAGCAGAAGAGCGCATATTCCGAGTTGGGAGCGATTCTCTGAAAGCGAGGAAAGATTGGGAGGAGAATCGAGAAGAACCGCTGGAATACAGGAGCGTTGAACCGGAGGGGCATGGCAATCAGGTAATCTTTGAGTTATCAGAACTACTAGAAGATGATGTTGTGGGACAACTCCGTCAGGTGAAAGGGTCGGATAGACGTAGGATTTTGCGGGGAGAGGTAGTGGAAGTCAATGGCGATGAATTGTATCTCTCTGTGAGCGATGGAGAAATAGACGAACTCCCAAAAGGAGGCGAATTGCTTTTCGATAATGATGCGGCGCTTGATCAATTAAGACGTCAAGAGAATGCTGTAGATGCGATTAAATACGATCAGGGGGTACGGGCGGATATTCGGAATTTACTGGTCAATCCTGAATACGTCCATACTCCCGAGTTACCAGCAGCAGTGAAATTTTTGGATGCCAAACTCAACCCATCACAGCAAGAGGTGGTGAAGGCGGCATTGGGAACGGCAGATTTTTTGATAGTCCAAGGACCGCCGGGGACGGGAAAGACGACATTTATTACAGAAGTTATCCGACAAACTCTTCAGCAAAATCCTGATGCCAGAATTTTGCTCAGTTCCCAGACTCACGTAGCACTGGATAACGCCCTAGAACGAATTCTAGCTCTCAATCCTGATTTGAAAATGGTGCGACTCGGCAACCGTTCCAGGGTGTCAGATACGATTCACTCTCTCTTGCTGGAAGAACAGATGGAACGGTGGAGGGAGGAGGCGATCGCCTGCAGCCAGGAGTTTCTGGACAATTTGTCGGCAGAGAAAGGGTTCTCTCAAGATGATATTCATGATATTAAAGTCGCGACCCTTTGGCAAGAGTTGAAAGCCAAGCTGACAAAGATTGAATATCTGAGAACAGAACTGGAAAGTCGGAAATAGGAGAAATATAATATTCAGGTTGAACAGACTGATGAAGATCGAGAAAAGAGCAAACGTCTGTCGCGAGAGATTGAAGAGTTAGAGAAGGAGTCAAAGTCTGCCCGTAAGGAGCAAAGGGAAGTGGCTAAACGCCTGCAAGCATTAAGTGTAATTGACGAACGGGAGCTATTAAAGCTATCATCTGAGGAATTATATCTGCAGATCGATAAGTTGCTAGATCAAAATGACCCCGATGCTAAGATGATTCAACAACTGCTGAAACTGCAAGCAGATTGGTTCGAGTGCTTCGGGCGCAGTTATCAATTTAAAGCCGCTTTGATTAAGCGATCGTCTGTTATCGCTGGAACCTGTATCGGCATTGCCAGATACATTCAGGACATAGAATTCGACCTTTGCATTATTGATGAGGCTTCCAAAGCTCTGGCCACAGAAGTGCTGGTGCCAATGGCGCGATCGCGTCGGTGGATACTGGTAGGCGACCCCAAGCAACTGCCACCCTTCCAAGATGAAGCCAGTCGGAATACGCAGCTTCTGAACAAGTACGAGCTCAATGAGAAGGAGATCCGAGAAACCTTGTTCGATCGGCTGCTGGAGACTCTCCCAGAAGCTTGTCGAAAGATGCTCGCCATTCAACATCGGATGGTAGCACCAATTGGCAATCTGATCGGCCAGTGCTTTTATGAAGGTCAGCTCAAAAGTGCTAGGACCGATATAGATGAAAACCTCAGTCAAGTTTTACAGCAACCGGTTACCTGGTTGACAACAACCAAACTGAAAAATTGTCGCGAACAGGCTGCTAACTCTAGTTATAATAATGCCACTGAGGTCAACGTCATAGTCAAGGCGATGGAAGAGCTAAATATCATGGCAGAATCGGCTCAGAAAAAATACAGCATTGCCGTCTTGAGTGGGTACGCAGCACAGTTAGAATTACTCAAGCGCCAACTATCTTCAAAAGAAAAAGTCTGGAAATACTTGACAGTTGAGTGCAACACGGTGGACGCCTTCCAAGGGCGGGAAGCAGATATTGTCATTTATTCCGTGACTCGTTCTAACAAAGAAAACCAAATAGGTTTCCTGCGGGATGAAGCGCGACTCAATGTCGCTTTATCCCGAGGTCGAGTTGGTTTAGTCATCGTAGGAGATCACCATTTTTGTCGTAACCTACCTACTGACAGCCCGTTACGTCGAGTTCTTGATTACATCGAGAAGCACACCGTTCCGGAAAAATCAGACGGTTGCCAATTGATAGAAGCTACGTTATCATAGTTTCTGTAGGTTGGGTAGAGTCGCCGCCGCCCGAACCCTAAAGGGTCCGGCTACAGAAACAAAGCCCGCCTGCGCGGGCTAGATTACAAAAGTGAGAGGCACGAAACTCAACTGCATACATCGCTACTGGAAAAAAATTTAGTGGGAGCGTTTTTATGAATTCACAAAAATCAACATATCTTACCCCAAAAGAACTGAAGCGCTATGACAACCGACAGGGTTTTGACTTGGTTAGCAGTAGAAAAGTCGGGTTACCAGTGTATAAAGTCACCCTGCAAGCGATATGCCAGATCCGCAAACAAATTCCCCCGATCGAAGAATATGTCTTGAAAGCAATGGATGCCGGACTTAATTCAGAAGACATTGGCAATTTTCTCGGTCTCGAACAGGAAATTCTCAAAGATGCAATGATTAATCTGAGGAGGAGTGAAGATATTGACCTCATCGCCCCTGAAGGATCTTCGATGCAAGTGTGGCAATTGACCCAAAAAGGTAAAATACCCCTAAAAGAGGCTCAAACTATTGTCCCGGAGGAGCGCACCTTCGAGATCAACTTTGACGGACTGCTGCGTAAAGCCCGCTGGTACGAACAATGGTTACTCAAACCGAGAGACTTGCGCCAGGACGAAATTATAGAAATTGACCCCTCTCCCAATAAACCCCCAGAATTGCCTGACATCAAACTCAAGGATGTGGACGAAATTATCAGCGAATTAGAACAGAAGAGAAGGAGGAAGCAAGAGCAGCAAGAGCAGCAAGATTTGCTAGCTTTGAAAGCCATTGAGCGCAGGTCGAGATTTTTTCAACCCGCCTTGGCATTAATCTATAAAGCTAAAGAAAGTGACGAGGTGCAAGTGGCGTTCGCGATCGATGGCCTCCGTTCTGACAAACATGAAGAAGTCTTTGCCCATAGCCGTCAGAAACTCTGAATTTCAGAGTCTCTTAAGGAAAGCGAACCTGGTAAGCTAGCTGAAGAAGTTTTTGGCCCTGAATTGATTACCCAAGATCGGCTAAAAGAAGCAGAGGAACTGCAACATAAGTTTGATTCTGCTCAAGTTGAACTAGATACGAGTCAAGAGCAACTTGAAGAAGCTGAGAACGATCGGGAAAAGGCTGAATTACAGCAAAAAATTAGCGATCTCCAGCAGGAACTTGAGTCTATGAAAAAACAGGTTGAGGAGCTGACAGTGCGGAATCTGAAAGTTTACGACCACCAGCCTATGCTGCAAAAGGCTATTGATAATAGCCAAGAACGTCTGATGATTATCTCTCCTTGGATTAGAGCTAATGTAGTTGACAAAAAGTTTCTGCAAGCTTTTGAAAAAATGCTCAAGCGTGGGGTGAAAGTTTTCATTGGCTACGGTTTGGGAAATGAAGATAAAAACATGTCAGAAGCTGACAGCAAAGCCGAGAAGGATCTGGAAAAATTAGCTCGTAAGTACAAGAATTTTTGGCTGAAACGCCTGGGAAATACTCACGCAAAAATCCTCATCTGCGATACCAAATTTATGATCACTACGAGTTTGAACTGGCTTTCCTTCAAGGGAGACCCCGATCGCAAGTTTCGGGACGAACGCGGGACGCTTGTATCTATCCCCAAAAATATAGATGAGCAGTTCGCCGACTACAGGAAGGAATTTGACTAGAGAAGGCGCGTCGGGACTGCGATCGAGAACTACATAGCCCCTGCGCAGCGGAGGGGGCCCGGAGCGTGGGCTTTGTTCATGTAGCCCCACCCTTGAGGGTGGGGGTGAAACAATTCACCTGCGCTATGATAATTGATGATACGATGTTGTAATAGAAATACGCTATCTAGCCATAGCCAAGTTATGTCAGATATAGGAAGCTGCCTAACTGATTTTGATGAAGTCATCAAGGACAAATGATTACATGGAGAGTAAACTAGACAATAGTAGGTGTAAAATGAATACACACAAGCTAACATTAGAGATGTCAGAAAAGCTTTTTCAGGAATTAACCTTGTTGGCAGATATGACGGAAGAATCTGTAGAATATTTAGCAGTCCGCCTTATTGCTACTAGAGTGCCATCATTACTGGAAAAAGAACGTAAATTCAATGAATTGCTAGAAGGAATTAAACCTGATACCACACACAGTGAAATAGGATTGTCAGAAACAAGAGAATATGAACTCCGATAATTCTCAGTTGTACGTTCCGCATCAGGGGGATATCATTTGGCTCAACTTTACCCCTCAAGCTGGACGGGAACAAGCAGGTCGCCGTTCAGCACTGGTGCTTTCAAAAACGCGATACAATCGTCGAGTTGGACTCGCTTTGGTCTGTCCCATCACTAACCAGGTAAAAGGTTACCGTTTTGAAGTATTGATTCCAGAAGGATTGGTTATATCAGGAGTAGTTTTAGCAGATCAAATTAGATCATTGGATTGGCAAGCAAGACCAGCAGAGTTTGCTTGTCAAGTAACCCCGGAAGTGATGACTGAAGTGGTTACTAAGTTAACTAACATATTATCGCAAATATAAATTTAATTGGAGTGTTTATATGAAGTAAGCAGCACGAACATATCTTAGTCCAGAAGAACAGGGTCATGACGACAACCGACAGGGTTTTGATTTGGTTAGCAGTTACGCAGTCTGGTAAACTATTCCGGGCTGCGATTGCGCTGTGCGCACGCTACGCGATCGGGAGATATTATCCTTCCCGATTTTTCCGGTGGATGACCCGATCGCCCATAATCTGTGCTAGCAGATTATGGCTTCGGACAGTCCGGATTATTGAATTAAGTTACGAATACATCTAATGGCAAGTAGCCGGGAACAGGATCCTGCTACAAGTGCTTCTAATGCTTCTAATGATGATATCCTCCTGAACGAGTGTGTTGTGCATGGAGTGAATTATGGTTAATGCTGCTTTAAAGACTTCTTATTCTGCTCGTCTAGACCAGACTATATCTATGACTCCGCCAGTATCCCCTCAGAATGGGAATCTCCAAACTTGGACTCCCCTGACTTTGCCCGCAACCCCCCTTTTTGGCACCGATGGCATTCGCGGTCAAGCGGGAGATCTGCTAACTGCACCCTTAGCTTTGCAGGTGGGATTCTGGGCCGGTCACGTGCTACGCGATCGTGCCCGCAGTGGGGGTACAATTATTATCGGTCAAGATTCGCGAAACTCCAGCGACATGCTGGCCATGTCTCTGTCCGCAGGTTTAACCGCCGCTGGGTTAGAAGTATGGAATCTCGGACTATGTCCGACTCCCGGCGTGGCCTATCTCACTGCTACTACTGGGGCCCTGTCCGGCGTGATGATTTCCGCTAGCCACAACCCCCCAGAAGATAACGGCATTAAGTTTTTTGGTGCCGATGGATCCAAGCTATCCCAGACTTTACAGGATGCTATTGAAGCTGCCCTGCGCGGACACCCAGATATTACCACTTCCCACAGCCCTTGGGGACGGCATTATCATCGACCGGAGTTGATCGATCGCTATGTTGAGTCCTTAACCACATCCAGTCAAGGCCAGTTGCAGGGGATGCGCATAGTCTTAGATTTAGCTTGGGGTGCGGCGGTGCCAGTGGCCCCGGTCCTGTTCCGGGCGATCGGGGCTGAGGTCATCTGCATTCACGACCGGGCGGACGGCGATCGGATCAATGTCAACTGCGGTTCCACCCACCTGGAGGCTTTGCAAGCTGCGGTGAAAGAGTACAATGCCGATCTGGGAATTGCCTTTGATGGGGATGCCGATCGGGCTATCGCGGTAGACAATAAGGGCCGACCAGTCAACGGGGATTATATCCTCTACCTGTGGGGTCAAACCCTGCGCCAAGCCCAACAGTTGCCAGCCAACACCATCGTCTCTACAATCATGGCCAACCTGGGGTTCCAGCGGGCCTGGGAACGGCAAGGGGGCCACTTAATCCGCACCCCTGTGGGCGATCGGTACGTCCAGGCGGAGATGGTGAAAACCGGTGCCATGCTGGGGGGCGAACAATCAGGACATGTCCTCTGTCGCCATTACAGCGTCACGGGAGACGGACCCTTAACAGCTTTGCACCTAGCCACATTGGTAGCAGCATCAGGAGTAACCCTGTCAGAACTGGTAGATCGGAGTTTCCAGACCTATCCCCAACTGCTGCGCAACGTGCGGGTAGAAGACCGCCAGACTAGGCTAAACTGGCAGCAGTGCCAGCCATTACAGCGGGCGATCGACCGTGCCAGTCAGGCCCTGGGGGACTCTGGGCGCGTCCTCGTGCGCGCTTCTGGCACCGAACCCGTCATCCGGGTTATGGTAGAAGCAGATAGGTCAGACCTTACCAGTTTGTGGGCCGAAAATCTCGTGCTAGCGGTGCAGCAACATCTAGCATAGTACACAATACCCCTAAACCTGAATACCACATAGCACTGTAGATCGGGCTACAGTGCTGTTGCTGTATAGTGGGATAAGTAGGGGGCGATCGATCGCTTATATACTGCGAAGGGTCCCTTTGTTCTTAGGGCCGAACCCGTCATCCGGGTTATGGTAGTATTTAACTCAATCAATCAGGAGGTAGTACGATGGATAAATTAAAACAATACGGCGAGATTATTTCTCGAGTCCTTGAGAAACACTCCCATGGGAGTCTCTACTCCTATGGGGGTCCCTACTCCCATGGGTACTTCTAAAAACGTTTTATTGTCAGTGAAGACCGCAGTAATTATCTGTTAATTACCATGGGATGGCAAAAAGATAGACAAAATAATAAACGAGTCCACGAGTGCCTCGTCCATATTGAAATAATCAACGATAAAATCTGGATTCACCGCGACGCCGATGTAGATGGCGTTGCCTTAGAATTGGGGACCGCTGGCGTTCCTAACTATGGCATTGCCTTAGAATTGGTGGACGCTGGCGTTCCTGAACAGGACATTGTTGCTGCCTTTCACCCTCCATCTTTATATAATAAATTACGCGAAGTATAGCACTTGCCGATCGGGAGGACTGACAGCAGCGGGGAGACAACGCCCGGGAGTATGCTGCCGACATTATAGTTGGGGGGCGATCGGTCTGCAAACTCTGGAAGTGTACCGGCAATTGCTGACAAGTATCCCTCATCCTAAAGCATGAGGCTATACTAACATGGAATCTGAAATTTTCGCATCTTTCACCTTGACTGGAGAATTCGACCCGGAATAAATTACTACTAAAGTGGGGATAATTCCCAGCGAAACTTGGAGAATGGGTGAATTAATTCATCCCAAGGGGACTAGACGTCACCAGCAAAATGGTTGGAGTCTGAAGTCTCAGTTGGAAAAGTCGGCCGAACTAGAAGACCACGTTAAATATGTGTTAGAACAACTTCAACCAGGGTGGGGGCCTTTGGCAGAACTCTGTACTCAGCATGACGCTGAAATTGATTGCGTCATCTATGTGAATGGACAAGTACCGGCAATTCATTTTGACAAAATGATTATCGATCGGGTGAATAAACTAAATGCAGAAATAGATGTCGATCTATACGTTATCTCAGGAGAGTAATCTATAATGAATCAGCGATAATTTCAATATCCAATTTTTCTGAAGTGGAAATCAAGGAGAGTTTGACGCGATTATGTAGTAGAATGGAAGGTAGGCGATCGTCTTATCAATACCATCAGATGCTGAACATTCCTCAAATCATAGCGCAAGAACTTGACATCAGTCTCTCTCAGGTAAATAATGCCCTGACATTGTTGAGTGAGGGAGCAACAATTCCTTTTATAGCCCGTTACCGCAAAGAACGGACTGGTTCTCTGGACGAAATTCAGTTGCGCGATCTTGCCGATCGCTTTACCTATCTGCAGGAACTGGAAGAACGAAAGACGACCATATTGGAGGCGATCGCCTCTCAAGGTAAACTCACGGAAACCTTGAAAGGGAAAATCGCATCCTGCTTGCATAAAACGGAACTGGAAGACCTCTACCTGCCTTATAAACCCAAGCGCCGCACCCGGGCCACCATTGCCAGCGAAAAAGGTCTCCAACCCCTAGCAGAATTCATCAAATCTCTGAACCATCCTCAGGCCAAACCCCTGTCCTTGGAGTCAGAAGCAGCAAAATATATTTCTGCGGAAAAGGAGATCCTCTCGGCAGAGGATGCTTTAGCAGGTGCAGCTGATATTCTCGCAGAAGAAGCCTCGGAAAAAGCGGATTTACGGGCCTACCTGCGAGAGGACCTGCTGGATGAAGGGGTATTTTCCTCCCGCATTAAAGAGGATTATCCCCCAGGTAGCACTAAGTTTGAAATGTACCGCAATTTCCAGGTAAAAGTAAAAAATATTGCGCCCCATAATCTGCTAGCATTACTGCGGGGGGAAGGGGAGAAAATCTTGAAGTTTGAACTCTCATGCAATGATGACTTCGCGATCTCTTACCTGGAGTCGGCGGAAATTCATACCAAAGTACCGGCAGTGCGATCGCTTTATCAGGGGATGCTGAAGGATGCTTTCCACCGACTGCTGAAACCTTCTCTGACAAACCAAGTGCGATCAGAGAAAAAAGCCTTTGCTGAGGTAGAATCAATTAAAACCTTTGCTGCCAATTTGCGAGAATTACTGCTTTCGCCGCCAGCGGGGATGAAACCCACATTGGCGATCGATCCTGGGTTCCGAACCGGTTGTAAGGTAGCGGTCCTGGACGAGACAGGGAAATTCTTGGAATATCAAGCGGTATTTCCCCACCAGAGTGCAAAGCAGCGTACTGAGGCCCGTCAGGCGATCGCCCATCTCATCGCCAAGTACAAAATTGAATTAATCGCGATCGGGAATGGCACTGCTTCCCGGGAGACAGACGAGTTCATCTCGGAAGTTTTGGCGACATTGGAAACTAAACCGATTAAAGTAATGGTAAACGAGTCGGGCGCCTCCGTTTATTCAGCTAGCGAAGTGGCGATCGCCGAATTTCCGGACCTGGACGTAACGGTAAGGGGGGCCATCAGTATCGGACGGCGCTTGCAAGACCCCTTAGCGGAGTTAGTGAAGATCGATCCCAAGTCCATTGGTGTGGGACAATACCAGCATGATGTCGATCGCAAGTTGCTGAAGCAGAAGCTAGAAGAAACCGTAGAAAGCTGCGTGAATTATGTCGGCGTAGATTTGAATACCGCTTCTAAAGAACTGCTGATTTTTGTCTCTGGGGTGACCCCCACTGTGGCCAAGAATATTGTTACATATCGCAATAATAATGGGGCCTTTAAGAATCGCCAGCAACTGCTGAAGGTATCAAAGTTGGGACCGAAAGCATTTGAACAGGCGGCAGGTTTTTTGCGAATTCGCGGTGGGGATAACCCCTTGGATAATACAGCAGTGCATCCGGAAAGCTATGGGGTTGTACAGGCGATCGCTTCTAGTCTGGAGATTCCCTTAACAGGGATAACTCAAGCAGGCGATCGACTCCAGGCGATCGACTTAAAGCAATACGTCTCGGACAGAATAGGTTTGCCAACCCTGCAAGATATCATCAAGGAACTGGAAAAACCGGGAAGAGATCCCCGTGCCGAGTTTAAGTATGCTACATTTAAGGAGGGAATTAAGGAAATCACCGACCTGAAACCAGGAATGGAATTAGAAGGAATAGTGACTAACGTAGCCAACTTTGGCGCATTTGTAGATATTGGCGTCCATCAGGATGGTTTAGTGCATATTTCCAAATTAGCTGACCGATTTGTTAAAGATCCCAAGCAGATAGTCAAGGTAGGACAGGTTGTCAAGGTGCGGGTGTTAGAAGTGAATGAGAAATTAAAGCGTATCAGCTTATCCATACGGTTACATGATAGATAATAAAGTTAAGAAACCCGGTTGACTTCGCTGTCAGCCCGCCAGGGGTTGCAAACCCCCGGCTAATAGCTAAAGTCGGTTAAAACCGACTAATAGGATAATAATACGATAATTTTCAACTAATAAGTAGGTGTGCATTGGTAAATTGCATTAGGTAAACTTTTGTAAACTTTTGCAAAATCACTGAAATTCTCTCCCAGAAATAGGTTCAGCTATGTTGACATTCCAACTCAACAAACTACGAACTACGAACTACGAACTACGAACTACGAACTACTTATTACTCGTTCCCTGGCTCCGCCAGGGAACGCACTCCTTTCGAGGCGGATGCCTCCAGGTGGGCCCGCTGTCCTATACTGGAGGCTCTGCCTCCCAAGGCGAGCAATTTTGCCCCTCTCGCAATCACATCTTAGCTGCTCGTATTTGCGCAGTTCCTAAACCTTCGCAGTAGACAATAATTATGCCACATATAATTATTATTGCCGGACCAAATGGCGCTGGCAAATCGACAGCGGCCCCTGCTTTGCTCCCAGAAACCCTGGGAATTACTGAATTCGTTAATGCAGACGCGATCGCCCGAGGGTTATCAGCATTTGCGCCAGAGAGAGTCGCGTTTCGGGCCGAACGCATTATGCTAGAACGCTTGCAACAGTTAGCAGAAGAAAGAGTAAATTTTGCCTTTGAAACTACCTTAGCGACCCGCAGTTTTGCCCCTTGGATAGCTAACTTACGGTCAACCGGTTATCTGTTTCATCTGGTGTTCTTGTGGTTGCCAAACCCAGATATCGCGATCGCCCGCGTGCAAGCAAGAGTACGGCAAGGCGGACATGACGTGCCAGAAACAACTATTCTGCGTCGCTATCATGCCGGACTTAACAACTTTTGGCAACTATACCGCCCTTTAGCAGATACCTGGCGTTTTTATGAAAATGTAGATTCCCGAAGTCCTCGATTAATTGCATCTGGTAGAGGTGATTTTGAACAGAATATATCTGATAATGAAATTTGGGAGAGTATCGCGATATAATTAGGAGGATTCATCAAATGAAGGAAAAGGACATTACTCAAATTTTTGCCGATGGAACCTTGATAGATTTAGCGTTGAAACAGGCAGTCGAAAAAGCACTCTGGCAACACAAAAAAGCAAGTAATTCTATAGCTGTATGGCGAGATGGTCGAGTTGTCTGGATCCCCCCCGAGGAAATTCCCGTACCGGAAAATCTACCGCCAACATGATTGTAGTTCCTAGGTTGGGTTGAGGTCCCTTACCCAACCCGATCGCGCCCGAGGAAATATAAATATTCAAGATATCTTTATATTTCCTCCGCTTCTCGATCATCTGCCTCCGGTTTTAGGATGAATCTGGGAGCGAGATATTTTGCATAGAAGATATCACATACTGCCTCACTACTGGTATCAGCTTGTACAAAGAATCTTCCTGTTCTATCAAGCAGCGCCGAGATAAAGATTGCAGGGCGTTTAGTAACTCTGAAGGTGGAATTATGCTATTTTCCAGCAATTTGGTTGATGCATCCCCCGATCGCGCTATTAATGAGATAACTTGTTTTTCTAGTGCCGATAGGCGATCGAACTGCTGCTGGAAAATATCTTGCAAATCTGCGCTTATCAATATCGTCTGATCTGGTAATAACTCTGTCATGCTTCCTCCCAACTCTTGAATGAGAGTTGCCACGCTTTTTAACCATAAGGGGTTGCCTTGGTAATGGTGCATGAGTGCCGATTTTTCTGAGGTTTGCAGTGAGGACTTTTCGTCCTCACTGCAAACCTCAGTACATTTTTCGATTTCTTCTATGCCACGATCTCTGAGGATTTTCTCAGCATCTGCGGCGGACAAACCCCGCAGTTGTAAGGTCCGAATGGTCTGATTTTTACTTTTAACTGGCGGAAATTCTCAGGGTTGCTCCCAACCGACGAGCAGAAAGCAACTTTGATGGGATAATTTTTCTATCTGTTTGAATAGGGCGCGATATTCCGAGGATTCTGGTTGATATTTGCCTGCCAATTCGCCGCTACAGAACAGGTTTTGAATGTCATCCAATACGACTAAGCAGCGATGCTTTTGCAAATACTCGATCGGCGGTAAGCTTTTCTGGTTAGTGGCAGATGTATCGGGTTTTTCTGACTGGGTGAAAAACTGTATCAGACGTGCTTGAAATTTATCTGGGGTGGGGAATGTTTCTAGATTGCACCAGACTACGTACTCAAACTCATCTTTTATTTGTTGCACCAATTGGACTGCTAAGGCGGTTTTGCCGATGCCACTCATTCCGGTGAGTGCTATCAGGCGGCACCTTTATTCTAAAATCCAGCTTCTTAGGGTCGCTAGTTCGGATGCGCGATCGTAGAAAGCACCCAAGTCGGGCATTTCGCTTAAATCTCGATACTGAGTTTGAGGTTGTTTGGCGTTAGAGGTTTCCCGATCGTCTGGGTGCGAGTTGGGGATATCTGGCGGATGTCTAGTTTCTCCACAAATATTGAAACTACCAATTCTGTTGTGATGCTGTTCCAAATGTGAAATAATGGAAACTTGCAGTCTCTTTATTGCCGATTTAAAGTTTCGTTTAGTAACCTTTTCTCCCAACTCCTGTGAAATAATCTGCCATAATTCCATTCCCACTTCTCTGACGCGAGGTTCAGATAGGTTGATTTTCTTAGCAATTTCATCGTAGCTTTCCTTTGACCAAGTCCCGCGCAGAATCATCTCTTGCAACTCATTGAGGTAGTTCCCGGTTCTGGCAAAGACTAGATCGTCTGCAAGTTTTAACACTTCGTCAAAGTCCATAAAGTTGGGTAGATGTCAAGGTTGCTTTTATCATATATCTTGCAGTATTGTCAATAAGCCCAACACATCGTCATCGATTAAAACCCCTGCGTTTTTTATAGAAATCTGCCGTGCAGCAGGTGGGGGAGCCAGGTTTTGATTGAGTGGACTTTAGCTATGAGCCAGTGGTTACCACCGGCGGAGTGTGTTGGCCCACCGGCGGAGTATTGGGAAAGATGCAAGATATAAGTTGTATTATACCCAACATTTCCCAATATTTCCCAGCATTTCCCAGCATTTATCAACATTTCCCAACATTTGAGCTGGTCATTAACGGAAAAAGTCCCAACAAAGATCCAATTTTTTAGGGGGTTCAAAGGAAAATTTAATGGCTAAGATGGATAAAAGTCAAGCTTATTGCAATCGATAGCAGGACTTGACAGAAAAAAGTTGTACCGCAATTAAGGAGTTATTTTCATTATGCACTCTGAGATTCCTGCAAGGCTAGCTGGTGCTGCCACTGGTGCGGTTGCTGCTGGAATTGCGCATAAGATTTGTGAAGAGTTTGGTGCGATCGCAGAAGTTACAACGGTAGCAAAAGGTCTTAGTGCTAGTTTGGCTGGTTATGTTGCTTCAACAGCTGTTAATACTGTTATGTGCGATCCGGCAGGTGCAGTTGCTACTAATGCTGAAGCAATTCATAACATAGCACAGGGAACGTATCAATCATGAATTAAGAAACCAGGTTTTTTGGAAAACCCTGGTTTCTGGGCTACTGGTGAATATGGCCGCAGCAAAAGTGAGATGCACCCAGTCGGACAGGTCATCAGTTATTAAACTAAGCCAGTCCGTCACCGGACCGACTCGTCTTCAAAACCGGACGTGAGACTTTCACCTCATCCGGCTC
>JACOMV010000025.1 GCA_014324065.1 Hormoscilla sp. SP12CHS1
AATGCAGACCAAATTCAGCTATGGGACGTTACTCTCTGGACCTTAGACAAAAAGTAGTCACTGCTTATCAATTGGGCAAAAGAACAGGGAGTTGGGGCAACACCGGTACTGCGTCGTTTTTATGGCAATATTGAAATCGATGCCGTGCGAGTGAATCTAGATTTCCCGGCGATCGCCAATGAAGTCATCCAGCATCTAACATCTCTGAATGGATCAAACGTAAAAGTCACCTTAGAAATCGAAGCAGAAAATCCCGATTTTTCCGAAACGGTAGGATTTCCCGATGAAATAGTCCGTACAGTCACAGAGAATTGCCGAACCCTAAAATTTAAGACTCAAGAATTTGAGGAATAGTTGGATAAGAGATTTAAGAAGGTTAATTTTTGACGTTGCTTCTCCCCCAACAAGAGGATACGCCCGCAGAAGGGAGAAGGGAGAAGGGAGAGCCGACCTTGATCCATCGTCCACCGATAAACCCGACCAGATTCCTCTCCCCCTAGGCTAGGTTGATGATAAACATGATCAGATTCCTCTTACTTTTTAATTTAGCCCGCGCAGGCGGGCTTTGTTCCTGTAGCCCCACCCTTGAGGGTGGGGGTTTTAGGATGGTGGTGGCGAATAATTGAAGTATTTAATAATCGCGTCAGCAAACTCAGAACATTTCAGGGGTTCCACAGGGGGATCCATTAACCGCGCCAGGTCATAGGTTACCTCACCATTAGAGATCGCTTTTCCTATTCCCTCTTCGATCAGATCGGCAGCTTCCTGCCAACCCATAAATTCTAGCATCATCACCCCCGAGAGAATCAGAGAACCAGGATTAACTCGATCCAAACCAGCATGTTTGGGGGCCGTGCCGTGGGTAGCCTCAAAAATAGCGCATTCATCGCCAATATTAGCCCCCGGTCCCATGCCCAAACCCCCGACAATGGCCGCCCCCGCATCCGAGAGATAATCTCCATTCAGGTTCATGGTCGCCAGGATGGAATATTCTCCCGGGCGCGTCTGGATCTGCTGGAAGATACTGTCCGCAATGCGATCGTTCACCATAATCTTATCCTTCCACTTGCCATTCCCGTGGGTATCCCAGATTTGATCGAGAACGCTTTCCACTTCCGATCGCGCTTCGGCCTGCTTTTCTGGGGTCAGGGCGTCGTATCCGGGTTCCACCTTGCGGGCATTTTCCTCCAGAGTAATGGTTGGGTTATCTTCTTTATTACCGAGAATCCAAGATTCCCGTTCCGTAACGCATGAGGCCCGAAATTCCGTCGTCGCCAGTTCGTAACCCCAGTCCCGGAAGGCACCTTCAGTATACTTCATGATGTTGCCTTTATGCACCAAAGTCACCATTTGCTTAGATTTGGGTAGTCGCAAAGCATTCTGGATGGCGCGGCGCACCAGACGTTGACTGCCCGTCTTACTAATGGGTTTGATGCCAATCCCAGAGTCCAGGCGGATCTGCTTCTTAGCATGTTCGGGAGTGGCGGGTATCAGTTCGCCGTTCAGCAGTTTAATCAACTTATCAGCCATTTCCGTACCCTGACGCCATTCAATCCCCAGGTAAATATCTTCGGTGTTTTCCCGATAGACAATCACGTCCAGTTTCTCCGGAGTTTTGTGAGGAGAGGGGGTGCCCGGGTAGTAGCGACAAGGACGGACGCAGGCGTAGAGGTCGTTAATTTGACGCAATGCTACGTTTAAAGAACGGATACCGCCCCCGATCGGGGTTGTCAGGGGGCCCTTGATGGCAATCCCATATTCGGCGATCGCATTAAGAGTATCTTGGGGCAAATATTGAAACTTGCCGTACTTGTCGCAAGCTTCGTCCCCAGCATAGATCTTAAACCAGGTAATCTGGCGCTTACCGCCGTAGGCAGCTTTCACAGCAGCATCAAACACCTTTTGGGAAGCGGGCCACAGGTCCACCCCCGTGCCGTCGCCGCGAATGAAAGGCACGATCGGGTTGTCAGGGACGATCGGTTGACCATCTTGGAAGGTGATTTTTGCACCCGTATCGGGAGGAGTAATTTTTTCGTACATAACTCTAGCTAAGCAGCTTTTGTAGGGTATCAGATCCCAGAGTGATTATTTTGTAGCCAGCAAAAGCTTTTTGTCGGACTTCTACTATTTCTTAAGGTTTGTCCTTGCCCTTCAAGGTGTTACGGAACCACTGCGGCGGGCGATTGCGCTGCGCGCACACGCTACCCTGCGGGGTCGGCCTGTCCTACTCTTTTGGGGCGAGTATAATTCCAGAAACTCTGGCACAGAGTATACAGTCGATAAAGTATCCACCACACAGGGCCATATCTTGTCAAAATGCTTGACAAATTCCGCTGCCAACATCTCACTTTGGACATTTTTCCCGATATCCAGGAGAATTTCCGTCTGGGGCGAACTTCCCAGTTTCGGGATAATGTTTTTGATTTTCGCTTCTAGTTCCGAACCTGACAACTCTTCTTCTGGGTCATACCTTACCCAGAAATACCCATTATTATTGTCTAGCTGTCCATCATATATCTTATCTGGGTCTTCACTGTAGTTGTCGAGAGTTTGGATAAATTGCATAAATTCCGATTTAACAATGGTGACACTGGAAACTAAAATAATTGTTTTAAGCATTTAATTACTCCTGATTTGATGTAGTTCGCGATTCAACTCTAATTGAGTTCGCACCATAACTCCGCCGACTCTGATAACTGCCTCCCCAGCACCCACGATGAAGTTTGGTGCATATAGTATAACCTGTTTACCCGTTGGGTTCATATTAGGGTTAGTTATCAATTTTCCAATTTGGCCTGCCTTTTTTCTGGGCTGATTTGTCACCTCAATAATCGCCTCTGCTACTTCTATATCAATCTCGCCAATATAATTTTGACCACCTGTATTAGGATTGATACTGTAAAACAAGGTGTTAAACTTTATCACTGTAAATCCCTCTTGTTGCACATATCTGGCAACTGTTGCTTCTAACTGCTTATCGGAATCCGGCGACGCAGTAGCATTTTCAATTGCCTCATTGATATCAACGGGGGAAGTGACATAAATCTCCCAACCCTTGACATCCACGCCTATGTTAATAGTTTCTGTGGGCCAGTCGCCCTCAAAATATGAATTATTCAGACCCTCGTCTCCTCTGTTCAGATTTTTTCATTATAACTTTTTTTTCCAGTCAGTCAAGCGATCGTCCTGGTCGGGCAGCGTAGGGGTCGTTACCCGGGGATCTGGCCCACCCTACAATTACGCTAGCAACATTTATTACAATCGTGCTAGCTACTCCCACCAACCATCGATTACATCTCCCACCCATGAACCGGTGCGATCGCCTCAGCACTGGCAGGCTTAGTGAAATTTCTTATCAATAATTCCTCGGAAAACCGCAATTAATCTTAAGAAACTTTAATACAAACCGCCAGGTCTGATTAACTATACTCATCCAGTTAGATGACTCGCCATGAGCATATTTTTTTAAGATCGAGTCCTATCTGGAAGCGACCAAAGAGGTTTGAATCCATCTCTCCGGAAACCGAACAGCTAAAGCAGGAACCAGAGTCTCAATTGGGTTATGGACCGACAGCATGGGTACGGGGGTGTGGTCAAAACCAGTTGGTACAAGGCTTGCACGCTCCGGGCCCCCTCCGCTGCGCAGTGCGCGATCGGCCTCCCCGCCCTCACCCGTTCCCAGGCTTCGCCGTGGGAACGAGGGGCCCGGCTACAGGAACAAAGCAATGTCCGGAGCGATTTTTCGCTCCGGACACGCAGCCCTGTGCCAGATCCCCGGGTAACGCCCCCTCCGCTGCGAGGGCAACCTTACTGCGCGGGCTAGATTACATGCATCGCATCTCGGCACCTGGCTATCAACTACTTGTGACCGTACCCCGCGTTACCCAATCGGGGGTTGGGTTTCGTGGGTCAACCCAACCTACAGGTGATGCAATTTTTATGTTAGGGCATTCGATCGGACATGATATTACAACTGTTCGGGATCGATGCCCAGTTCTTTCAGTCGTTCGGAAAGGATTTTAATTCTCGCTTCCCGCCTGTTCGGCCCGTTGTCGTTCGAGTTCGGCACGTTGTCGTTCCCGTTCGGCACGTTGTCGTTCCCGTTCCGCACGTTGAAGTTCGAGTTCTTGGAGTTCTTGCCTCATTTCCAAATAAGTTAAAAACCGATCGCCTGATTCCGTGAATATCTGTAGTTCGGGCCCTGTCAAGTCAAACCGCACCTTGAGTCGGGGACTGTTCTAGTTGCTGTACCATATCTACTGTACCTCTACCTGAAGACTAGGTTTACATTGTATCCTATTTTGGTGCAATACGGCGAGCTGAGTTTCGGACTGGGGCACTCCGGAGGAGTTCATAGCGGAACTCCTTCCTACTCTCTAACGGACCCGATATAAATTGCGATCGCCTACTTACAACTGTTCGGGATCGATGCTCAGTTCTTGCAGTCGTTCGTAAAGCATTTTAATTTTCGCTTCCGCCTGTTCGGCACGTTGTTCTTCGCATTCGGCACGTTGTTGTTGGCGTTCGGCACGTTGTCGTTCCTGTTCTTTGAGTTGTTGTTCCTGTTCTTTGAGTTGTCGTTCCCGTTCTTTGAGTTGTCGTTCCTGTTCTTTGAGTTGTCGTTCCCGTTCGGCCCGTTGTTGTTCCTGTTCTTTGAGTTGTCGGCACCTACTAGCTGCTACCGGTGCCCCACTGTTGGGGTTTCAAACGTCTCCCTTGGGGTTTCAAACGTCTCCCTTGGGGTTTCAAACGTCTCCCTTGAGGTTTCAAACCTCTCCGCTGGGGTTTCAAACCCCAACGGAGAACTCCGAACTCAGGTGGGGTGTGGTCTTGCGCCCGTTGTCAACCGTTCGCCGTGAACTGTTCGCCGTTCGCTGCGAGGGAGTTCCCCTGGGTACAGGATTTCAGTATAAAGAGGAGTACAGTTAAATCACGGACCTGGGAGTCGGGCGATCGCTATCCGGTGCTAAGAATAACATTCTCAGGTATGGAACTGGAAGTAAAGCAAGTTAGTGCTATGATAAGCTATACTTAGTGTAGATATGGGAGTTGCAGTTTGCCAACACAGCAACAGTTAGTGACCGCAGTATTCCTCTGTCAGTTGCTTTCTAATTTATATCAGCCCATTCATGTTTTTCGTTATGACCGCAGGTTGAAGACGATTTACATACAGGCTGGAGGAAATGATGAAATTGCCCTTGTAATTGATGAAGATGGAAGTTGGGAGTTTGTGATCTGATGAAAAATCTGTACCAAATGACAAATCCTGAGCTAAAGCAGTATATTTCTCAACATCGAAATGATGAGGATGCTTTTCATGCTGCAATGAAAGTTGTGATGAGTCGTCGTGACCCCGATCGACGCCATCCCTATCCTTTGGAACTCAAAAATCCTGAAACTGAAGTTGAAGCAATTTTGAGGGAAAAGCTAGCGCCGACTGATTTACAATTTACTCAGTTCCAGCAGATGTTCGTGGATGAAGCGAAAGATGGTCCTCGCTTGTTCAGTTTCCAGCCCATAGAGCCGGGATTTTTCGATCGTCCGAAATGGATGATCGCCAAATTTCAACTAACCTTGTGGTGCGAACATTCCCGTCGGCCAGTCCCGGCCTTAAATCCTCCAGGGGATAAGCGAGGGGTCTATGAGTTAGAACTACCACGAAAGTGGCTAGTGAAGGCAAAACCATTTCTCAAGTTGATGACAACAACCTTGATTTTAGCACTGCCAGTAGCCACTAAAGTAGCTCTGGATGAAGCAGCTTATGCGGCCATGAAAAAAGAACTGCAACTCGGTCAAAAGACCCTTGATGATGCTACCAGAGAAGGAGGCGATCAAGGTCACGATGAGTCTGAGGATGTCCCAATGCGTGCCGAAGGGGCAGTGTTGCGAGAACTGCACGCCATCTTAAAAGCAAAAGACCCCACCTTTGGAGGATTAGTTCGAGTGCAAAACAAGCGTCGCGAATTTCTTTGGGTACACCCGCAATTTCAGTATGATGACGAGTACAGTTAAATCGCGGACCTGGGAGTCGGGCGATATTCTCGTTACTCGTTCCCAGGGGTCGCCTGGGAACGAAGTTAGATCGCGCAGGGTAAAATTAGGTAAAGGATAAAAATATGAGGGATAGTACCCAAGGGTGATGGAACAACTATCGGGCGCAGGTGAAAATTGGCCAGTGATTGATGAGATAGCTGATGCCAATGTGGTCGAGCAACAAGACATAGTATCCTGTGGAATAGCTGGCGGAGAAATGTTACTCAAAGATCGAGAAATTTACGATGTGAATCAATCCCTAATTGCGACTGAAACTGGAGCACCTGTGAGTGCTGAAGTTCTCGCCGCTGCACTCAATCATTTTGACTCCAGTGGTGCTAGAGTTTGGCTGGGTGGTACCGTGTCTATTCCAGGAGCAACAGAGTCAGAAATTATCGATGTACTGATTAGCACGGGTTCTTGGGGTGCTGTTTTGTGGGAACCTTTGGCTAACTTGGGTCATATAGTAGTGGTTGCGGGACGAGACAGGAAAAATCCTAATTCGCGACCCTTGGGATGCTACAAGTTATAAAATGGATAGAGAAGAATTTAGAAATTATTGGAATAGTCAAGCCATTTATTCATTGAGACAATGAAAGTACAAGTTTTGTCTATTAAACCTGCCCAAGCTCCCAACTCCCATGAGGTATTATTATCCATTGGTGAAGAGCGGCAAATCTTCATGTTTACAACTGAAGTTAATCGAGTGGGTGCTTTTCAACTGCAAACTACTCATGCAGAGCCACGGTTCTCAGACTTGTTTAGATTTAATCAACGAGTTGCCATGAATGTGGTGGTTAAATATTACAAAAAAGAAGTAGTTGAGCTGCCAGCATATGTGGGATAATTTGTCACTCCTGAAGAAGATTTATCGAATTTGAAGCCCTTTGAACACAACCGTAAACAAGCAATATCCGATGGCAGCAAAGAAGGTTTAATTAATCGAGAGCAAAAGTCAAAAATGAGTCATGATATTCGTCACAAGGCGATGGCGTTAATCGAACAGTTGCCGGAAGATTTACTGGATGAAGCAGTTATTTTTTTGGAATCTTTGTATGTTAAGGCTAATAATTGAGAGTAGCGCTCCCCATTCTCGATCCCTAGATGAGGACAACCGTGAAAAGATTGATGAAATTCCGAAGGGCGATCGGGCGGGGGCCAGAAACCGGGTTTCTTTTACCAAATCTGGTTTAGGAGCCAAAATTATCCCAGAAAACCGGTTTCTTGGTCTTAGCGTCAGGGGCGATCGGGTGCCGCCCGTGAGGATCGTGAGGATTTGTCAAAGATATATTAATTAAGCACTAGGGGGTTGAAAATGCGAAAGCAACGGATAGTATACACATCACCTTTGGATGCGCTGATTGCGGTAGCAAAGCGTCTGAGTTTGTATGAAAGTCAGCACAGTATGGATTCTGAGGAGTTTTTCGATCGCTATAGCAAGGGGCAACTTGCGGATGAAGTAGCGTTTGTAGAATGGGCAAATGATTATCGCCACTTTTTGGTGTTACGGCAAGACGTAGAAAAGCTGTTACAAAATGTTGCATAAAACACTGGATAACTATCTGTTTTCCCCAAGCAAAAACAAGTGGTTCCATTCGCCAAAATTATCGCCCCAAACCGGGTTTCTTGTATGGTCCAGGACGGGGGCGATCGGGCGGGAGGCAGAAACCGGGTTTCTTTTACCAACTCTGGTTTAGGAATCAAAATTACCGGTTTCTTGTCTGGTACCGTCCTGCCGTTACGATCACAAAATATAAAATGCCTAACTCGGGAAAGAAAAACTCTGCCCTTACCTCATCCACTGGGACCTCGTGTAAAATTGTAACGCTCACGATCGGGGGTATCCCTCTCGATCGGGTTATGAGAAGGAAAAATTTTTCCCAATTTTTCTATCAACACTTTACAGAAGGCTATGAGTTATGATAACATTGGATCGGAAACTATCGAAACCGAAAAATTATGAATCAAGAAAAGCGACTTAAACTGAGCTATATTAAACTTAAGGGTTTCAAATCTATAGCGCCAGAAGGGCAGACTATAGATTTTCAGGATATTACCGTGTTGCTTGGGGCCAATGGGTCGGGAAAGAGTAACTTGGTATCATTCTTTAGCATGCTTAACTATATGATGACTGAGGCCCTGCAAATATATATTGGAGAAAATGGGGGAGCGGAAACGCTTTTATATTATGGTGCCAAGAAAACTAATCGCGAGATCGCGGAAATGGAATTTACCAATCCGGAAGCAAAAGATATTTATAAATTTTCTTTGTCTCATGCAGCAGGGGATACAGTTATCTTTACTGAAGAAACAATTAGTTATCAGCAGCAAGGGCGAGAAAGTCCATATACATTTACATTAGATCCCGGTCGGAAGGAGTCGGGATTGCCAGAGCGAGCCAAAGATCGCTGCCAGGTTTTTCAATTTCACGATACATCAAAAGCAGCAAAGATCAGAAATAAGGGATATATCGACTATAATAGATTTCTGAGAAGTGATGCTGGTAATTTAGCAGCATTTCTCTATGCCATGCAAAACAGCGATGCAACAAATAAATATTATCGACGAATAATTAGATATATTCAACAGATAATGCCTCAATTTGGAGATTTTGAATTAAAACCTTCCCGCCTGAACGAAAACTACATTATGCTCAATTGACAAGAGAAAGGGGCCGATTACCTATTTGGACCCCATCAAATTTCCTACGGCTCCTTGCGCTTCATGGCAATTGCTACTTTACTTCTGCAACCCCCAGAAACATTACCGGCGATAATTGTTCTCGATGAGCCAGAGTTAGGATTACATCCTTCAGCAATTGCAGTACTTGCTGGAATGGCAAGAACTGCAAGTAGAAATTGCCAAATCGTGATGGCAACCCAGTCTCCTCGATTAGTGGATGAGTTCGAGCCAGAAAATATCCTCATTGTGGAAAGAAATAGCGATAATAGTTGCAGTGAATTTAAATCTTTAGATTCCGAAAAGTTAACTGAGTGGCTCGCGAAATACAGCATGAGCGAACTCTGGGAGAAAAACGTCATCGGAGGACAACCGTGAAAAGGTTCATTAGATTACATATCATTGGTGAAGGTCAGACAAAGGAAAGATTTGTAAAAGATCCCTTGGCAAGCCATCTTGGGTTGTTTCAAATATGGTTGATTCGCCCGATCGCCCCAAACCAGGTTTCTTGTCTGGTCCCGGACGGGAGGCGATCGCGCGGGGGCGGTGAAACCGGGTTTCTTTTACCAAATTTGGTTGATTCGCCAAAAAGATCTCCAGAAACCAGGTTTCTTGTCTGGTCCCGGACTGCCTTGCGTTAGGATAACAAAACTTGAAAAATTGGCTGCGGTAGGGGATGGGCCAATGGCGATCGTGTCTTCCCGAGAAAAGGCAACCTCTGTGTTAAGATGGAGCTAGATGTTCATTGTTATTAGCCTATGGTGATTCAAGGTATCAAACGGGGACGCACGATCGAGTTGCTCTGGGATCTGGATATTGCCGACGGTGAAAAGGTGACAGTTGAGGTGCTCCCGCAGCAGAAACAGGGGAATTTCTGGGAGGCCATGCTGAAGTGGCGTGAAGAATATGGGGTCGAAGAACTGGATATCGATCCGGATGAGATTTGGGGAGACGTTCGCGATCGTTCCCCTGATGGAGGTCGTGATTTTAGCTGGGATAACTGATGCGCTTTTTACTAGATACGAACGTTCTATCTGAATTAACTCGTCGAGTGCCTAATCCTTTCGTTCGTGCAAATATCGATCGATTCGCCGACGATTTGGCCCTGCCAAGTGTTTCACTGCATGAAATTCTCTACGGTGCGCTACGCTTACCTGAGTCCCGAAAGCGCCGCGCCATTTTTGCTCAACTCGACTATATTCGCGCGACGATGCCAATTTTACCCTATGACGAACCAGCTGCTACTTGGCACGCGAGCGAACGATCGCGGTTGAGCCAGATCGGGTTAATGCCTGCGTTTGCTGACGGGCAAATCGCCGCGATCGCTGCCACAAGAGAATTAATTCTGGTGACCAATAACCTTCGCGATTTCCAATATTTTGATGGCTTGGCGATCTAGAATTGGTTTGAGCCCGGCAGTTGAAGCGAACCGGATGACGACATTACTGCAAAAATATCTTATGTCAGAAAAAACCGAGAACCTAATTTTGCGTTCAGCTACCCCAGATGATGCGCCAATACTGTTTGAACTGATTAAAGCGTTAGCAGAGTATGAAAATCTATCCCATCGAGTTGTGGGCAACGTAGATGCCTTGAAAGAACATCTAGAAGGCGATCGGCCCTTAGTGGAAGCTATCTTAGCTGAAGTAGAAGACAGAAAAGCTGTTGGGTTTGCCCTATTTTTTCAGAATTATTCCACATTTTTAACCCAAGCAGGAATTCATCTGGAGGATATATTTGTGTTACCAGCATATCGGCGTCAAGGTATCGGTAAAGCCCTGATTACTTATCTGGCGAAACTGGCCGTTCAGCACCACTGCGGGCGGATGGAGTGGGCAGTTTTAGACTGGAACGAACCCGCGATCGCATTTTATCGCCATCTCGGTGCCGAGATTCTCCCAGACTGGCGAATTTGCCGTCTGACTGACGAAGAATTATCTCGATTTGCTTCAATTGTTGATTTTTAGCATCAACAGCCAGCTGACGTTCAGTCACGTCTAGAACTAACGACAGGATAGAGACCAAATTGCCTGAGGAGTCTCGCAGGGCCGAATTATACCACTCGCAATGAACCACAGCACCAGCGGACGTCAAGTTGCGTCAATAGCCGAGGATATGATGGAGGCGTCGCAGTTGGGAGGTGGTGCCCATACAGATCAATAAATCGCCAGCTTGTAAGAGAGTGTCCCCCGTAGGACCGCCCAGCAGGGTGCCGTCATAGCGGCGAATGGCTAAAACCAAAGCCCCGGTTTGCGATCGCAAATTAGTTTCTCTCAGGGATTGGCCGACGAAGGGACAGATTTGGGGGTCAATCAGGAATTCTTCCATGTAGAACGAGCGATTCTTACCTGTAATCATCCCATCGACAAAATGCATCACCTCGGGTCTGAGGGCAGCGGTCGCCATCCGCCGTCCGCCGGTAATATAGGGCGAGACAACGGCATCTGCGCCCCCCCGTTGCAGTTTTTGGATGGCTTCTTCAGAACTAGCACGGGCGATCGCCCGAATGTGGGGATTAAGAGTCTTAGCAGAAAGTACAGTATAGAGGTTTTCGGCATCAGAGGGCAAAGCTGCGACTAAACAAACCGCCTGTTCGATCTTGGCGGTCAGCAAAATTTCATCCAGAGTGGCATCTCCCTGGACCACCACACAATTTAGATCCTGGGCCTCCTTGATGGAGTCGGGATCCGAATCTATGACTACAAAAGAGATGCCTTCTGCCTCAAATTCTAAGGCAATTTGCCGCCCGGTGCGACCAAATCCACAGAGGATGTAATGTGAGTTCAGAGAATCTAGCAAGCGATGAAACTGCCTCCTTTTGATGCCTTCTTGAAAGTAGCCCTCAATCAGAGCTTCTGTCAAGCGATTGACAATGTAACCGATGCCGATCACCCCCATAAAAATCAGGGCGATCGTGAACAACCGCCCCCGATCGCCCATTGGATGGATTTCCCCATAACCTACTGTCGCCAGGGTAATTACGGTCATGTAAGCCGCATCTGACCAGGACCAGCCCTCAACCAGCGCATACCATAAGGTGCCGATCGCCAATACCCCAGCTAGGGATAGGCCACCGGCAATTATTTGGGTTTGGAGGCGGCGATATTTCTGCTTGAAAGTCGAGTACAATGCTAGTCACCAATTGTAAATAGACGTTCCCAGGCGGGAGCCAGGGAACGAGGCAAATCGAGTAATGCAACAGTATTGTTGAAGATCCACACTGCCTGGGAAATTGTTACGATCTACTGACATAAAATCTACTTGACAAGATTTTGAGGATAATTGTAAACTCAGGCTCAGTCGCCAGGCGATTGCGCTGCGCGCACGCTACGCGATCTGCTGACCTAAAATGTTTTCTGTAAGCCGTTAAGCAAAAGGATAAGCCAGTGAGTCAGATGACCGCTACGTTAAACCCGCCCATTACTACAGAGTCAACTCCGGTCCAGTCAAGCGCTTTCAATGAAGCAGAGTTTGATAATTATCTGATGTCCACCTACGGGCGCTTCCCGATCGCCCTGACACGGGGTGAAAAATGCCGCGTTTGGGATGCTGAAGGACGGGAATATCTGGACTTTGTAGCTGGCATTGCTACTTGTGCCCTCGGACATGCTCACCCAGCACTGGTGGAAACGGTGACCCGTCAAATTCAGACCTTGCATCATGTTTCTAATCTTTACTATATTCCGATGCAGGGGGAACTGGCGAAGTGGCTAGTGGAACGTTCTTGTGCCGACAAGGTGTTTTTCTGTAACTCTGGGTCGGAGGCGAATGAAGGCGCGATCAAACTGGCGCGGAAATACGCCCACATAAAGTTAAATATTGACGAACCGGTGATATTGACGGCTCATGCCAGCTTCCACGGACGCACCCTGGCAACGATTACCGCTACAGGTCAACCCAAGTACCAAAAGAATTTTAGCCCATTAATGCCTGGGTTTCATTACGTGCCTTATAATGATTTTGAGGCAGTAACAGAGGCGATCGCCTCTCTAAATACAAACAAACGTAGGGTAGCGGCAATACTCCTAGAACCCTTACAAGGAGAAGGGGGCGTGCGTCCGGGGGATGTGGATTACTTTGTGCGCCTGCGGCAATTATGCGATCGAAAGGGCATTCTGCTGATCTTAGATGAAGTCCAGGTGGGCATGGGGCGGACTGGCAAGCTTTGGGGTTATGAAAATCTCGGCATTGAACCGGATATCTTTACTTCTGCTAAGGCTTTAGGGGGCGGGATCCCCATTGGGGCCCTGATGTGCAAGCAGTTCTGCGACGTGTTTGAGCCCGGAAATCATGCTAGCACCTTTGGGGGCAATCCCTTTGCTTGTGCAGCGGCTTTGACTGTCTGCCAAACTCTGGAAAATGAGCAGATTCTCCAAAATGTCCGGGAACGGGGTGAACAACTGCGCCAGGGGTTGAGGGCGATCGCCGCTAAATATCCCGACAAGATCGCTGAGGTGCGCGGTTGGGGTTTAATTAACGGTCTGGAACTTGCGGCTGACATGGAACTGACATCTGCTGATGTCGTTAAGGGGGCGATGGCGGAAGGCTTGCTCCTGGTTCCTGCCGGTCCCAAGGTGGTCCGGTTTGTGCCACCCCTGATCGTCTCCGGGTCCGAAGTAGACATGGCACTGGCAGCAGTCGATCGGGCATTGTCCTAGTCTGGCCTGGATAATCTAATTTAGCATTGAGAAACCCGGTGTTGACTCCATACCGGGTTTCTGGGCTATAATCGCGAACCAGAAAGATAACATTTTCTTCGATCCGATCGCACAAGCATGGGAAAAGCAGGTAAAGCGCTCAAACAAGTATTAAATAATTACGGTCTCAGTCAGAATAAGTTAGCAGTGATGCTGAAGATCGAACGTGGCAACGTTTACCGGTGGGTACACAAAATTAGAGACCCGACAGCGGAAACTGTTGCTGAAATTGCTGAAGGGCTTTATCATATCAACCCAGCAGCAGCCGATGAATTTGTCAGACTCTACCTGGGGAATTTTATCCAGAAAGAACAAGTCCCAGATGGGGAACTTCATCCGCGCGATCGGGAGTATAGATAGCTGACAAGGGAACAGGATCCTGCGATAATAGTTAGCGAAGTCGCGCTCTACTTTAATTACTGAAGGCTATGCTGCAAAGAATATATTTACACAACTTCAGATGTCTGGAAAACTTTGAACTGACTCTCAAAGAGATGTCATCTGCTCTTTTGATCGGGAAAAATGGTGCAGGTAAATCAACCATTGCCAGTGCATTAGAAGTGCTTCAGAGTATCGGTCGAGGCATAAATAGAGTTGGAAAACTTGTCCAATCAAAGGATTTCGCTCATGACAGGGATGATGTGCCAATCCACTTTGAAATAGAAGTATTGCTTGATGAGAAACTCTACCAATATGTCATTGCCTTTGAGTTACCAGAAAATTTCAGAGAACTGCGAGTTTTTGAAGAGCAACTTCTAGTCAAGGGAAATCCAATTTACTCTCGCCAAGAATCCCAAGTCACTCTTCATACAAGTTCGCGAAATACTGAAGCTCAGTTTCTGGTAGATTGGCATCTTGTGGCCCTTCCAATAATTCAAGAGCGCTCCGAAACCGATCCACTTCATATTTTCAAGACCTGGCTCGCACGCATGATTATTGTAGCCCCAATCCCCAGCTTAATGACCGGAGAATCCAATGGTGAAACTTTGGAGCCAGAGCGAGATGGTTCAAACTTTGGAGAGTGGTTTTCTGGGTTACTCAGTCGCTATCCCGCTGCCTACACGCAGGTCGATCGATATCTTCGAGAAGTCATGCCTGACATTAATGATATTTAGAATGAACTTATCGGCAAAGACTTCAAAAGCATGATTGTTAGGTTCGAAGAAAAAAGTGCAAAGCTGAGAGTTTACTTTCAGGACTTATCTGATGGTGAAAAATGTTTTTTTCTTGGGGCTGTTGTCTTGGCTGCCAATAAATCCTATGGACAAATCTTGTGTTTTTGGGATGAGCCTGATAACTATCTTTCCCTATCAGAGGTAGGACATTTTGTCATATCATTGCGACGCTCATTTAAAAACGGCGGACAAATTTTAGTCACCTCCCATAATTCTGAAGCCATCCGACAATTTTCAGATGAAAATACCTTTGTTCTAGATCGCAAAAGCCACTTAGAACCTACTATCATCAGACCGCTCAGCGATCTGTCTGTTCGAGGCGATCCGATCGATACCTTAATTTGCGGCGATATAGAGTTATGAGCATAAATAAATATGAACCGCATCTTCTTGTATTGCCAGAAGATGATGCTAATCGCAAGATTGCCAACGGATTTATTCTCCATTGCCATAACCGGCGGTGCGGTACGGGGTGGACCTACAACCGCAACAGCGAAGCGTGGGATCGCACCTAGTTTTGGGGGCGATCGCTTGACAGGCAAGATTCGGGAAGTATAGAATGTAGTAGTACAGATCGGAAGATCGCGTGGGTGAGTTGAGGCGATTGCACCGCTGCCAAAACCTGCGATACGGGGTGGACCCCTCGCCGGACCGAAAATAGAGTTTTGGGGGGCGACTGGGAACGGCACAAAGCCAAATCTCGGTTTATAATAGGTACAGGGGATTTGATCGATCAGGCGTAGAGAGTGGGAATATTTGTGATATTCAGGTGGATGATGATGTAATGTTCTTAGTTAAAACTGAAAAGGAGGCAAAATGATGGTACAGGGCGCGATTTTAGAAAAACTGGAAAAATTACCCGAATCGCTGCAAACGGAAGCGCTTCACTACATAGAGTTTTTATTAGAGAGATATGCTAAGGAATCAGCCCCAAAAGAAATGCCAAAGAAAAAGCGTAAGGCTGGGCTATTAAAAGGAAAAATTTGGATGTCCGAAGATTTTGATGAACCTCTTGAAGAGTTAAAGGACTATATGTAATGTTGCTAGACACTCATATTTTGTTATGGTTTCTTGACGATAGCCCCAGGCTGCCACAAAAAGTAAGAGAACAAATTGAGGATGCGGATAGGTTAGCTGTTAGCATTGTTACGCTTTGGGAAATTGCCATTAAACTTTCGATTAAAAAGCTAGAACTGCAATTTGAGTTTCAAGAACTGCCGGCTTTTTTAGATCAGCTTGGGATAGAAGTTATCCCGATAACTTTTGCTGATGTGCAGTGCTATGTCACTTTGCCACTTCATCATCGCGATCCATTCGATCGCCTTTTAGTTGCCCAAGGGATGAATCGATCGTTGTCTTTGGTGAGTGCCGATACAAAATTTGATCCTTATGCAATTAGCCGGGTGTGGGAATGAACAAAGCAAATATTTTTTACTTGACTCTACAAGACGAGCAAACGGGATCTCCGAGTTGGGGCGATCGCGCCTCTGCCATAACAGGCAGTGCGAGGTACAACCTACGGGGTGTTATCCAGATATGCGTTCTCCTAGCCGATGCACATTTATCACCCTATACTACGTTCCTTACTACAAAGCCTGTACGGTTATCCCTACTTTTCAATTGCTACACGCATATTAAAGCAATCGCTATACTTGTAAAAGTACAAGATGTAGAGTCAAAGCCTAAGACTGTAAGCTATAGGTGTGACTATTTCATCTAAACAATCAACTGCTAATATGGTTCACTCTCCTTTGCCTTCTGCTCCCAAATCAGAAACATTCAAAGTTCTATCGATAGATGGAGGGGGTATTAAAGGTCTGTATTCAGCTCGAATCCTCGAACATTTTGAGGAGAGGTTTAACTGTCACATCGCTGATTATTTTGATTTAATTTGTGGCACTTAAACAGGAGGATTAATTGCTCTGGGGATATCCCTCAATATCCCTGTGGGAGTGATTAGCAATCTGTACTATAGGCGAGGAAAGCAAATTTTCTCACAGGGAAATAGTTTGCTCAGTTCGCTTAAACATATTTTTCTGAGAAGCAAGTATGATAACAGCGAATTGAAGAGAGCATTAGAAGAAATTTTTGGAGAACTAACCCTTGGAGACTCTCGCTGTTTGTTGTGTATTCCGGCATTTTCTTTAACTGATGGTAGACCTGCCAATCATTACCATCGATAATTACGATCGCAAGCAGTTTATTGATGGAGGAGTTTATGCCAATAATCCAACTATGATTGGGGTAGTAGAAGCACTGCGGTACTTCGTTGGCAACAACAAAAAATTTCAGAAGTTAATGGTAATGTCTATTGGTTCTCTGGAGCCGAATCCTGGTAGGCGATTTGTTGCTAAACATCATCGTTCGGTTATGGACTGAAATAAGGATCTGATCGCTACGTTTTTTGAGGGACAGGCGTATGTTATAGGTTACTTCGTTGAAACTCTGGCTAAGTACTGTGATTCTCCATTTGATTACCTGCGTATTCCTGGTGATCATCTATCTCCAGATCAGGCAATAATTATTAATCTAGATAATACTTCTAGTGAGGCATTGGACTTAATGTCTCAGATGGGAAAAGATCAAGCACTTTTGTGGGGTGGAAAACCAGAGGTTGAGGAATTTTTCAAAGAGCAGAAGCAATACATCATTAGGTGAGGATAAGCAAATGGCAAACTGTCATAAATTATTTCTGTATTTCCATAGTAATATTGCATTAAAAAAATGTCGCAAAGAATCATTGCGTAAGTCTCGTAATGCTGTTCGCGAGAAAATCAGGGATTACTTTCGAGATAAGCAGAATGGCTTTTCTCCAAAATTTCACGGGCAAGGCTCATTCATGTCATGATGAAAACTATTATTGAGCCGCTGGATGGAGAGTTTGATATTGATGATGGTATCTATTTCCAAGTAGAAGCAGAACCGAGTCAGAGGATCGGTACCTTTCACCGCTGGATTTATGAAGCTGTAGATGGTCATACAAATCAAAAGCCTATCGACAAGCAAACCTGTGTCAGACTTGTCTATGCTAACAACTATCACCTCGATCTGCCAATTTACTACATTATTGAAGGGCAGACTCCCTATCTAGCTCATAAGGAGAAAGGATGGATTGAAAGCGATCCTAGAGAATTCATCCAATGGTTTAATGGCAAAGCTGACAAAGAAGGTCAACTAAAGCGAATTGTGCTTTACCTCAAAGCCTGGAGTGATTATAAAGATAAGTTGTTGAGTGGATTAATTTTCTCGATATTAGCGGCTAAAAATATTTGTTTTGTTGATAAGCGAGATGACGTAGCTTTGTACAAAACTCTGTGCAAAATTCAGAAGAATCTGAAACGGAACTTTGTATGCTATCGTCTGACAACCCCTGCTGGTGAAAACCTGTTAGAGGATTACAGCGAAGCTAAGAAGAAAAATTTTTTCATCCGTCTTAACAATTTAATTAAATCGGCTGAGAAAGCTTTGGATGAGAAAACAAGCCAGAGGGATGCCTGTAAAGCTTGGCAAAGGCACTTTGGTGACAGATTTTCTTGCAGTAAAAGCGAAGACTAGCATTAGACTGCTTCGGTCATTGGTGCGAGGGAAGGCAAAATCATCCCGATCGCCCATTCCTCATCGAAAGCCTTTCACGGCTTCGTCCAGATTAACACAACTCCCAGTTGTCCGCCAGCCGCGATCGCGTGGGTGAGTTGGGGCGATCGCGTATAAGCCATAACTGGCAGTGCGAGGTACAACCTACGGACCATCGCAGTGAGAAAATCGAGTTTTGGGGGGCGACTGGGAACGGCACAAAACAAAATCGCGGTTTATGATATGTACACAGTATTTGATCGATCGGGCGTAGAGAGTGGGAATGTTTGTGATATTCAGGTGTTGCTGTAATGTTATTCTTTAAAACTGAAAAGGAGAAAAAATGACGATCCAACCTGCTATTTGGGAAAAATTAGAGAGTCTTCCTGAATCTCTACAATTGAAAGTATTACAGTATATTGATTATTTGATTGAAAACCGCGAACAATATATGGCTAAAGGCCACCCGGCTGCAAACCAGCCTACGGAACAAGAAACGGCTCGTAAAAAGTATCGCGTTGCCGAAACGATGAAAGGGATGATTATCATGTCAGATAATTTTGATGAACCCCTTGAAGACCTCAAAGACTATATGTAATGATAAGATAGTCTGTAATGTTCCTTTCACCTTGGTAATCTCTGTTACCCTGGCGCTAACACAACAAGTTAGGAGATCGCACTGTGCCCATCATGGATAAATCCCATTCACAATAAGCACATTCAGGAATAATTGAGATGGACAAGCAAATCTTATCCATCCAAAATAACTACTTACCGAATCGCAGCGGCGATCAAACGCTCCCAAGCCCAGTCTGGCAGCAGCCAACGCAGAAATATCAATAGTTTGGCATCCATCGGCGTGGCGTATCGTTTTTTGGGATTGCGACCGTTCACGGCTTGTGAAACTGCTTTGGCAACCACATCGGGACTGGAGGAATTCGGGTAATGATTGAGTATTCGTGCCATGGGTTCGACCATGGCACCGTAAACAGATCCTTTGGAAGTATCTCTCGTAAAGTCTGGGTGGCGATGCTGGACCATTCACTTTGAATCGCCCCTGGTTGCACGACCACCACTCGAATGCCAAAGGGTTTTGTTTCCACCCGTAACGCATCGGATAAAACCTCCAGCGCATGTTTCGTCGCGTGATACCAGCCCCCGATCGGCATCCAAATTCGCCCGCCCATGGAACTGATATTGCGGGCAGAACCAGTTGCGTCAGCCGTATTAATCCGAAAACGTTCACCTCAAATTGTCGCTTCGCCTCTGGCAAGGGCACATCTTCGATCGCCCCGTAGGATCCGTAACCGGTGTTATTCACCAGTGCATCAATTCGCCCCTCTGTAGAGAGCAGTGGCGGCTGTCATACTGGCTTCATCTGTGATATCAAGGGACAGGATTTTAGCCCCCGCTGCGGCGATATCAGCGATTTTTTCCACTCGCCGCGCTGCACCATAAACTATCCAGCCATCTTGCAGAAGTTGCTGTACGATCGACTTACCGATCCCGGACGAAGCGCCCGTAACCAAGGCAACTTTTTCTTTGGAAGCGCTAGACATGAGAACCTCCTAACCTGATTATCCACTTTAGTATAGTCGTCTCATTGGACAATGGGCGATCGGCGATCTGGTTTTCATGTCATCTCAGCTTGAGGCGATCTTTGGAGAGGTTATATCTTCTCCGGTTGAATGCCCATAATCAAATCCGATGGCAACTGTAGCGCGATCGCGTGAGCAACTGGGGCGATCGGGGATCGGCCATAACCGGCGGTGCGCGGTACGACCTACGGCGTGGACCGATCGCAGTGAGAAAATCGAGTTTTGGGGGGCGGTGCGATTCGTTTAGCGTAAAACGACTTGACACAGCTCAATATGAAAATCGCTAGCAGGGCCTTCATTAGCCCTGACAACTTATAGATGATGGTGGTGAAAGCCCACCCCTCCAGGTGTA
>JACOMV010000026.1:0-1917 GCA_014324065.1 Hormoscilla sp. SP12CHS1
AGCCGGATGCGGTGAAAGTCGCAAGTCCGGTTCCGAATGGGAGGGTTGGGAAGTGATTCCCAGCTCGACCCCTAACATACTTCCGTAATCATACTGCCACCTACTAGACATCATGAAAATTCTGTCATACGATCCAACATCACGCCTACCAACGGCAGAAGAATTAGACGACACGCCAGTGGACAACGAACTGCAAAACCTGATACCCAACGCTGCTGACGATATATTATCCTGGATCTGGGCCCAACGGGATGACTGGTTTTGGGGAATAAATATGGGAATATACTATCACCCCGAAAAGCCCGCCCTAGTCCCAGATGGATTTCTCAGTATCGGGGTACAGCGGATAAAATCAACAGAACTGCGCCTCAGCTACGTGCTGTGGGAATAAAAGGGAATAGTGCCAATTGTGGTGATGGAAGTGGCATCCAAAACTGACGGGGGCGAGTATGACCAAAAAATGGCAGATTGATTATGCCGAACTAGGGCCATTGTACTATGCGATCTACAATCCATTTTGCGGTCCCAGCGCTAGTGGTCGCCATGCAGACCATCAACCTTTGGAAGTATATAAGTTAGAAGGGGACCAATACAGACTGCTGTCAGGAAATCCCATCTGGTTGCCAGAAATAGGCTTGGGAATAGGAACGGAACTGGGAAAATATCGAGGCAGGAGCAGGGAATGGGTGTATTGGTACGACCAAGAGGGCAGGAGATATCTGACCCCAGATGAGTCAGCTGAACAAGAACGGCAACAACGACAACGGGCTCAGCAATGGAACAAGAACGGCAACGGGCCCAGCAGGCTCAGCAGGAGGTGGAACAAGAACGGCAACGGGCCCAGCAGGCTCAGCAACGGGCGGAACGGCTAGCAGAATATCTGCGATCGCAAAACATCGACCCCGACCAATTGATGTAGAATGGATGGACAGCTCCTGCTGTGGGATGGGCCCATAATCAATTTTCCATCCGGCTGGGTTTTATTGATAATACTCACAGCTCAAGAATGTAAGCGTATACTGCCACCTACTAGACATCATGAAAATTTTGTCATACGATTCCACATTACGCCTGCCAACGGCAGAAGAATTACCAGACTCAGACGACACGCCTGTGGACAACGAACTGCAAAACTTAATCCCCAACGCCGCTGACGATATATTATCCCGGATCTGGGCCCAACGGGATGACTGGTTTTGGGGAGTAGATATGGGAATATACTATCACCCCGAAAAACCCGCCCTAGTCCCGGATGGATTTCTCAGTATCGGGGTACAGCGGATAAAATCAGCAGCACTGCGCCTCAGCTACGTGGTGTGGGAAGAAAAGGGAATAGTGCCCATTTTGGTGATGGAAGTGGTCTCCAAAACCTACGGGGGCGAGTATGACAAAAAAATGGCAGATTATGCAGAACTAGGGGCATTGTACTATGTAATATACAATCCATTTTGCCGTCCAATCGGTAGTGGAAGACGGGGGCGAAGGAGTCGCCATGCAGACCATCAACCTTTGGAAGTATATAAGTTAGAAGAGGACCAATACAGACTGCTGTCAGGAAATCCCATCTGGTTGCCAGAAATAGGCTTGGGAATAGGAACGGGACTGGGAAGATATCGAGGCAGGAGCAGGGAATGGGTGTACTGGTATGACCAAGAGGGCAGGAGATATCTGACCTCAGATGAGTTAGCTGAACAAGAACGGCAACAGGCACAGCAGGAACGACAACGGGCTCAGCAAGAGCTGGAACAAGAACGACAACGGGCTCAGCAAGAGCTGGAACAAGAACGACAACGGGCTCAGCAAGAGCTGGAACAAGAACGACAACGGGTTCAGCAGGTTCAGCAGGAGGTGGAACAAGAACGGCAACGGGCTCAGCAGGAGGTGGAACAAGAACGGCAACGGGCTCAGCAGGAGGTG
>JACOMV010000026.1:1964-21622 GCA_014324065.1 Hormoscilla sp. SP12CHS1
GGCTCAGCAGGAGGTGGAACAAGAACGGCAACGGGCTCAGCAGGAGGTGGAACAAGAACGGCAACGGGCTCAGCAGGAGATGGAACAAGAACGGCAGCAGGCTCAGCAACGGGCCGAACGGCTAGCAGAATATCTGCGATCGCAAAACATCGACCCGGACCAATTGATGTAGCCTATCTGAACTATACTTAAGATAGCTGACTAAATAAGTCCGCTAGCACGGTATTAGAGAACAAAAACCCTTCTGGCGAACTCAACCGCAGATATCCTTGCCGGACAACTTCCACCCACCCTTTCCGAACGTAGGGTTTCAAGCAAGTCTCCATTCGTGCCAAGGTTGCTTCCCCAAATCTTTGACGCAGACTCTCCAGACTTAAACCTTCTGCCAAGCGCAACCCCAGCATCAGAGTTTCCAGTAACAGATCCTGCTCTGATAGGGCAGTATCATCAATTACACATCCAGTTGCGATCCATTGATAATATTCAGATCGCTTGCGGGGTCGGGTAAAGCGGACCCGGTTAACATAACTTGCGGCCCCCATGCCAAAGCCATAGTAAGGACGATTTTCCCAGTAAACCCGATTGTGACGACATTGATAACCGGGCTTGGCGTAGTTAGAAATCTCATAATGCTGGTAACTAGCGTCCGTGAGGACTTGCTGGGCGAGGCGATACATTTGGGCAGTCGTCTCCTCTGGGGGCAGGGGTGCTACTCCCGGGGAGTACCAGCGGCCAAAGGCCGTAACTGGCTCCACCACCAAGTCGTAAGTCGAGATGTGAGTAGGCCCGATGGCCACAGCTTTTTCCAGAGACTCCTGCCATTGAGCGATCGTCTGATGGGGCAAACCGGATATTAAGTCCAGACTGAAGTTCTCTACCCCGACTTGCCCGAGACAGTCCACAGCGGCGAAAATGTCCGTTACAGAGTGCGATCGCCCGCTTGAGTGCAGCAGTTCTGCTTGAAATGCCTGCACCCCCAGACTGACGCGATTCACCCCCGCCGAGTGATAACCTTGCAGCTGTACCCGCTCGAAAGTACCAGGGTCCATTTCCATAGAAATTTCCGCACCAGCAGCAATGCCCAAATGGCGATCGAGCACGTGCAAAATTTCTGCCAACTGCCCTACCGACAACAAAGACGGCGTCCCCCCGCCAAAGAAAACCGTTGACAGGGGCTGTGCCGACACCGACGTTGCTTTTATTTCCTCACACATCTGCCGAATATATTGAATTATCGTACCCGAGTCCTCTCCCCAAGTGCGATTTTTCGGACCGTCCGCGGGCCGATCGCCCACCACCGATACCGGGAAATCACAGTAATAGCACCGACGGCGGCAGAAAGGAATATGCAGATAAGCTCCGCGAGGCATGGCAGAATCTATTATGTTTGGGAGCATCTCGTTTTTGCCTGTGGTGCGCTGTCCTTGAGGGTCCTGCTGACTTACAACTTCAGAATACAATCATTATAAAATTATCAACTATTTGTGATGCTCACCACTACCCCTGCCAAAAATTAAGATAATCACTCTTTGTCAGCCCAAGTGCGAAAGATGCCAAGGGCAGCAGAAGGATCTCTGAGTACAGGGGGCAAGCGTAAATTACAAAAATTTCATTAAATTTTTGCTCCGACTAGGCAGAACCATCCTATATATATTTTCCTTATAAGTAAGTGGGAAATCAACTAGCAACAGCTCCTCTGAGGGATATAATAGAGGTCAAGCTTGTCATCTATCAGAGAATTTCCCGCCAGATTTAGGAAAACCCAACTCAAGGTATATAACTATGCTTGATGCAATCATTATTATTTCATTCATCCTCGCAGGAGTGGGTATCGGTTTCTACGGAATTGAGTTGCTACCCCACCAGACACTAGAACAAGTCAGCAATCAAGAAGGCTTGCGATCGGTAACTGCTGGTTTTAGTGCCATAATTGGCGGTGCCGTAGGATTACTGGCCCAAACCTCCTACCGCCGCCTAGAAAACCAAGTCCGGCAGATGCCAGTAGAAGTGCTGCTGACCCGTACTACTGGCCTAGTGATGGGGCTATTAGTAGCAAACTTAATGCTAGCACCGATTTTCCTGTTGCCAATTCCCAAGGAATTTAGTTTCATTAAGCCCTTGGCAGCAGTCTTAGTCAGTATCATTTTTGCCGTCTCCGGCATGGGACTGGCAGATACCCACCGTCGCGCCTTTCTGAGACTGATTAATCCCCACAGCTTGGAAACCATGTTGCTAGCAGAAGGCACGATGAGGCCAGCAACTAGCAAGATTCTGGATACCAGTTGCATTATCGACGGTCGCATTGAGGAACTATTCGCCACTGGATTTATCGAAGGTCAAATTCTGGTGCCCCATTTCGTCTTACAAGAGTTGCAAATAATAGCAGATGCTGCCAACGATCGAAAACGGATCCGGGGACGGCGAGGTTTAGATATCCTGAACCGACTGAAAGAAGCTTACCCAGAAAGGGTGGTTATCCACCCCGCTGACTATAAAGAGATTCACACAGTGGATGCCAAGTTAGTGCATTTAGCCCAAGAAATCAACGCCACCCTGTTGACCAATGACTACAACTTAAACAAAGTTGCTAGCTTGCAAAAGGTGCCCGTATTAAATGTTAACGATTTGGCGCAAGCAATTCGTCCGGCCTATCTCCCGGGAGACTACATCAATTTGAAAATTGTCAAGCAAGGGAGAGAACCCCAGCAAGGGCTTGGTTATCTGGATGATGGTACGATGGTGGTGGTGGAAGAAGCAGGGAAGCATATTGGTGCCGAAGTCCGAGTAGTTGTGACTGGGGCCCTGCAAACTTCTGCTGGTCGGATGGTCTTTGCCCGTCCCCATGCAGAGGCGATCGCCTAAAACAGTAGGGTGGCCTTGGCCACCTTACTGTTTTCAAATAAATCGAAAGCACCCTTGACAGGATAGTTACTCCTCGTCCTTTTAATTGCACTCGCACTTCGTATTTACCTGTTTGTAGTAATCACTTTAGTGATTCCCAGGCGCGAAAACGCCTATAAGATTAGGGAAGAGAGAAGTTATCGTAAGCGCGATCGTTGCTTGCTGGAGTAGTCCAGAAGCCAAGACCAGGTGTTCGGTAAAAACCTGGTTTCTTATTCTTAATTGACTAGCCTGGAAAAACTACTGCAAAATCGTCTTAGAGACAATGCGGGTTTTCTTTTTGTCCTCATCGGAGAGTTCTTCTCCTGATTGCAAGCGGGTGGCATTCTCTTGCAGGACTGTAGCAGCGCCTTTGTCACCCATTTGCAAGGCGGTTTTGGCGGCAGTTTGCAGCAGGGTGGCAGCCCCCGATCGATCGCCCTGTTGCAGTCTAGTTTCCGCTAGCTTAGTTTGCCGATATTTAGCCAAAGCTAGTAGGTGGGGTTGCACCTCTGGGTTGATAGATGGTTTGTAAGCGCTGACCACATTGGCCTCAACTCTGAGAGTTTCCGATCGCGTAGCGTGCGCGCAGCGCAATCGCAAACCCTCTTGACCGACAGCGGGGTCATCGTATTGTATTTGCACTTGGGCGATCGTCTGACTTCCCAGGGGCAACTGAAAGATGTAAAGATTTGCCAGTACCACCCGCGGGTCACCTGTCATTAAGTCTCCCAACCGCACCAGGAACAAATCCCCTTCCGATTTTACTGGCAGTTCGATCGCGTCCGGGGACACCTGGGCAATAGGTTTGAGTTCCGCTAGACGCACCTTGGGCATCAGAGATAGGCGCAGGTAGGCATTGGTTAACCCCACCGACTGAATGCGATCGAACAGGCGTCCAAATTCATCTACTGCCTGTTCGGGGCGTTCGATATAAGCCATTGTACCGCCTCCAGAATCGGCAATGGCTTCTAAAATATCCTGGTTCCAGTGGGCCCCAAATCCCAGAGTATTTAAGGTTAAATTATACTCCGTTGCTAACTTGGCAAATTTGAGGCATTTATCATTAGACCCATGCTCGTTTTCGCCGTCAGTTAGTAAAAATGCTTGGGAGACTGTATCTTTTTTACCTTTTCCCAGTTCTTCAATTCCCAACCGCAACCCCTCGTCAATGGCAGTTCCCCCATCCGCGCGCAGCTTGTCGATCTGACGCTTGATGCTGCGCGGGTCGGAGATCGCGCCATTGGGGACTATTACTTTCGCCCTCTGATCGAAGACAACTACCGAGAGGCGATCGTCTGGGTTTAGCCGGTCTACAAGCTGCTGGGCTGCCTGTTTAACCGTTTTCAGAGGACGCCCACCCATGGAACCGCTGTGGTCCAGAATGAGGCACAAATTCAGGGGCACAGACCTCGACCCGGATAAATCAGTAGAGGCGATCGCTTCTACGGAAATCGCCAGTTGACGCTGATTATTCGGCGATCGCTCATCAACATTGGCATCACTCAAGGCAGCTTTTAGACCAACTCTCATAACACGAAACTCCCGATTTCCCATAATATGGTAACACAATAGCCAACCGCACCGCGACAACTGCGAACTGCAAACCTGACTATCACTAGCATAAGCCATCAGTTGTCAGTGACACGCAGCCTGTAGGACAAGTCCCGCCTGTCCGTTTGTTGTCAGTTATTAGTTGTATATTGTTCCGGACTCACCGGTCATCGCGAATTCTGCATACAGTACCGGTAGTCGGCAATCCGCCATCGATGTGCTCTTCTCTACTCTCCTCTGCGCTTTTGCTGCAAGCGCGTCCCGTGAGGGATACGGGATGCGTGCTTCGGGATGCGCTCCTGGGTGCCGTGCCGTCCTCTAGAGCACCGCAGGAGATATCGAAGGCAATCTCCAATAGTAGGCAGTCCCACGCTACCATAAGTAAAACGACAGTAGTTTAGGCAGTAACGCAAAATGAACTCACCGATTCGGGCTGCTCAATCTGCATACTACGGAGATGCATATTATCGGACACCACCCCCAGACTTAGCCTCCTTGTTGCTCAAGGAACGCATTGTCTATCTGGGTTTGCCCTTATTTTCCGACGACGAGGTTAAGCAGAGAGTCGGCATAGACGTAACAGAACTGATCGTCGCTCAATTGCTTTACCTAGAATTTGATAACCCAGAGAAGCCGATCTACTTTTACATCAACTCGACAGGCACCTCTTGGTATGGTGGAGAGGCGATCGGGTTTGAAACTGAAGCCTTTGCCATCTGCGATACCCTGAAGTACATTAAGCCCCCTGTAAATACGATCTGCATCGGTCAAGCGATGGGGACAGCGGCGATGATTCTCTCAGCGGGCACCAAGGGGTCCAGAGCCAGTCTGGGCCATGCTACAATTGTCCTCAACCAGCCGAGGACGGGAACTCAGGGTCAAGCTACGGATATTCAAATCCGGGCCAAGGAAGTTCTAGACAATAAAGCAACCATGCTGAGCATCTTCTCCCAAAATACGGGTCAACCAGTAGAGAAGATTGCCCAGGATATGGACCGGATGTTCTATCTGACCCCCGAAGAGGCAAAAGAATATGGTCTGATAGACAAGGTCTTGGAAAGTACCAAAGAACTGCCTCAACCCGTACCTGCCTTGACTTAGTTTCTTATCAATTCAATTTTGACAAAGAGTAGAGTTGTCCTATGCCTATCGGTGTTCCCAGTGTTCCTTACCGCCTGCCTGGTAGTCCCTACGAGCGGTGGATTAGTATTTACGATCGTCTCTATCAGGAGCGGATTATCTTTCTCGGTCGGGAAGTTACAGATTCCCTGGCTAATTCAATTGTGGCAGTGATGCTCTACCTGGACTCTGACGATCCGAGCAAACCGATTTATATCTACATAAACTCTCCAGGTGGCTCGGTGACTGCGGGCATGGCGATTTACGATACCATGCAGCATATCAAGTGTGAGGTGGTAACTATTTGTGTCGGTCTCGCTGCTAGCATGGGTGCTTTCCTGTTGGCAGCGGGAAGCAAGGGTAAGCGGTTGGCATTGCCTAATTCGCGGATTATGATCCATCAACCCCTCGGCGGGATTGGACGCCGACAAGCGACTGATATCCAGATTGAAGCGAAGCAGATTCTCCGGACTCGCGAGCAGCTGAACGAGCTGTTAGTCAAGCACACGGGTCAATCAATCGAAAAAATTCAAAAGGATACCGATCGCGATTATTTCATGTCTGCTGTTGAAGCTCAGGAGTACGGTCTGATTGACCGGGTGATCCAAGACCGGGATGCATCGAAGCAATGATTTTCGGCTCTGTCACGATGTTTCCCATTTGTTAATATAGCTTGCATGATGGCAGAATTGAACAAATTCTGCCATTTTTGATTATGGATATTGCTGAGTGCTATAGACTGTTGGGGTTAAGACCTGGGGCGTCTTTGGCGGAGATTAAGTCCTCCTACCGCAGGTTGGCTCGCCAGTATCATCCTGATGTCAATTCTACCGATAAGCTTGCCTCCCAGAAGTTTATTCAATTGACTGAGGCTTACAAGTTTCTCCTGTTGTATCGTCAGATACTTAAAGCGCCTCAGGGAAGTGAGAGAAAACAGGAGCCACCTAAGAAAAAGGTGAAGGTAAAGACCAAGAGTTCAAAAAATGAAAAAGATCAATATGTAAAACCGCTGTCAGAAGCTGACCAGAAGCTGAAAGATAGTTCCTATAAACAGTTGCAAGAATTGCTGATTGCACAGCTCTTCCCACGGGCGATCGCTCTTGTTGAAGCACTGGCCGGGCGATTCCCTCACGATCGGTCCGCGGACGGCCCGAAAAATCGGGAGGTGCGTCAGTGGCAGGCGATCGTCTATCAACTATCAACGTTGGGGGAGTCATCTGATCGATGAAAAGCAGGTGAATAAGGCGAGAGCTTATCTGAAAAAGGCTCTGAAAACCGACCCCCATAACCGTTCTTTGTGAGAGGAGGTGGAAAGAGATTGTCGTCGCTTAGAGCATATCTATTGAAGATTGTTAATGGTTCCTTGTCGGGTGGGCGACGCCCACCACGGCAGCGCTAAAGCTCTTACTACAAACGGAATTGCTAAGGTAAAAAAATGAAGAAGGGAGTTGTGAAAATGATTCAGAAAACTCGCGGGTGCCAAGAGGTATGCCATTGTTTCCCGATCGCCCCCGCCTTTCTCAAGAGGAGATAGAAAAACGCCTGGCCGCATTTGGCAAGCGTTGCCGGGAGATTTTCGACCGAGTTTCCCCAGAATTAATCAAGGATCATTATGACTGGGCTATCATGATTGAACCAGACAGTGGAGACTATTTCATCGCTCAAGATCCAAAAGTAGCATTTCAAAAAGCCCGTGAGAAGCATCCCACAGCAGATATTCTGGAAATGCGTTTGAATGAAACGGGGACTTGTGGTAGAACATGATTCAAGGAAATTTGGGCAGCAGATGGCGCTCGCAGCCCAGAAGATGCTAAGCTAAGGTGAAAGAATGAAGAAGGGAGTTGTAAAGATGACGCCGAAAACTCGCCTACGGATGCCAAGAGGTATGCCGCTGTTTCCAGATCGGCCTCGCCTTTCTCAAGAGGAGATAGAAAAACGCCTGGCCGCGGATGACGCATTTGGCAAGCGTTGCCGGGAGATTTTTGACCGAGTTTCTCCAGAATTAATCAAGGATCATTATGACTGGTTTATTCTGATTGAGCCAGACAGTGGAGACTATTTTATTGACCCGGATCACAAAGTCGCCTTGCAAAAAGCCCGTGAGAAGCATCCTCGGGCATAAATTTTGGCAATGCGATTGAATGAACAGGTATTTGTGGCAAAATATGACTTAAGGATATTTTGGTAGCAAAGGTGAGCTATTGTTTGAAATTGATTTGATTGCTGCTGATGGGTCAGTGATTACAGTTGAGGCGTTGCTAGACACTGGTTTTACTGACTGGATAGCGATGGATATCCAAGATGTGGAGAGTTTGGGATGGTTACATATAGACAAGCAGGAAATGCGCACAGCACGGAGAGATGTAAGAGATTAAATGTGTATGAAGGAACAGTTGTTTTTGCTGGTCAAGAGTTGACTATTCCTGTCTTAGGTGGGAGTGAAATTCAGGGTATTTTGCTGGGTTTACCCTGGCTGGAAAATAGACGCTTAGTGGTTGATAGGAAAGCAGGAGTGTTGACTCTGTCAGAAGACTGAATGTAAGGCGCTCGCCCATATTTTTGTATTCCTAGTAAAGGCGATCGCCATTCTTTCACGTCTCTGCTGTAGATAACATTTTCACTCTTCAGAATTCAACAAATTCCTGACTTCATCACCAGCGCGATAGGATTCATCTGCACACTGCTTGAAACCCTTACAGTTTTTGTCCGTCATCCGTTTAGCACTTAATCGTTCAGTGAAAGCTATATCAATTAATTCCGTAGTTTCTAAGGAGATTTTCTTTTCCTTTTTCCAAGCCCTTTGATTCGTACAACTGGTTATTATTCATCTTGGTTAATCCTTGGTAAATACTATCAGTACATTTAGCAAATGAACCCTACATTCTTGAAGTGTATCGGTGTAAATCCGGCGAGATTGCTTTCCCTTATTACGTGCAGCAAGCCACTCTGGATCTTGACTTTTTTCAACCGGCCCCTTCTTGGAGTTGGTGTTTGGCATCTTGTTCTGTTCGTTCTTTCCAGGATCGATACTCATGTATGTGTTCCCCCACAAAGTATTTGGTTACGTTTACAACTCTCTGCCAAGTTGAGCAATTTACCTTGCCTTCTTCAAATACAGGTTTACCCTTTCTCAACCTATCGTAGGATGGCTTGTAATCGCACTCCTCGATGTAAGTAACTACCTCACCGCATAGCCCGATCGTTTCGGATAGTCCGAGAAGTTGAACCATATAGTCAAGCCCCAGAGGTAATAGATGATCCAAATCCGCTTCTAGGAGTGGATTCAGAAAATAATTCTCAAACTCAACTTGCGGATCGTCTTTACCAGCGATCGTCCGATAACTGGTGATTCCCCCCGCAACACAGTAGTAAGCGTAAGAATTTTCCCATGTTGTTCTCTTTCGGAGGTCGCCAAATCGAGAGCGAATATCCGTTTTGAACTCTTTGGCATACTCGCTACTTACTACTTCTTTGTACTGCCATGAGAGTATGCCAGACATACTATCGTCCCCAAATAGATCGCCGAAACGCGAGTACATCACTCCTACTATGTAGGTTGATGCCACGCGGTCTTTCAGCTCGCTAATGGTGAATTTATTGGTTTTGCTGCCCATATGTCACCTGATTGAGTGACTTCTTACTCTGTAGCACGGACTTTTATATGCACCTAAAAACTGCTACTATGTAAGGATAGCACAAAGTCCGCTCCCAAGACATAGATGATAGAATATGAAATTATCTATGTCTTGGGGCAGTTCGCTTGTAGCCCCAGATCTGAGCATGACTCTATTGACTCAAGTCACTTACCCCGTAGTAGAAACCTTTCACTCCATCCAGGGAGAAGGTGCCTGGACTGGCGTCAGCGCCTTTTTTATCCGCTTGGGGGGCTGCGATGTCCATTGTTCTTGGTGCGACACCAAGGAGTCTTGGAACCCAAAGCTTCATCCCCAGCGGACTGTCCCAGATATGGTGGCAGAAGCTACTGCAGCAACTCCTGCTATTGTGGTCGTTACTGGGGGAGAACCTTTGATGCATGACCTTACTCCCCTGACTGATGCACTGCGAAAGTCTCACCTGCGAGTCCATTTAGAAACTTCTGGGGCCCATCCTTTCAGCGGCAGTTTTGACTGGGTAACCCTTTCTCCCAAAACTTTTCAGCCTCCTCACCCCTCTGTCTATCCTCATGCTGACGAACTGAAGGTTGTCGTTGCCGACCCCCAGGATCTAGAATGGGCAGAACAAGAGGCCCTGAAGGTGAAAAATTTTGTGGTGAAGTACCTGCAACCTGAGTGGAATACTCTCTCTAGTCCCAGTCTGGTTTTTGCTTACATTTTGCAGCACCGGTCATGGCGCTTGAGTTTGCAAACTCACAAGTTTTTGGAGGTGAAATAAAATGACCGAAATGGCGATCGTCCTCCTGTCTGGGGGACTGGACTCCTCTACCACCGCCGCCCAAGCTATTGCCGATGGCTACGAAACTATCGCCCTATCCTTTCGTTACGGCCAACGGCACGCTCGGGAACTAGAGGCTGCCCAAACTATTGCCAAAGAGTTGTACCTTGCCGAACATTATATCATAGATGTTAATTTATCCCAGTGGGGAGGTTCGGCCCTCACCGACCGAAATGTTTCCGTAACTACTGATGGCGTCAAACCAGGGATAATTCCTATTACCTATGTGCCCGGACGCAATACCGTCTTTATCGCGATCGCCCTTTCCCTGGCGGAAGCAAAGGGGGCGTCAGCTATCTATCTGGGCATTAATGCGGTAGACTATTCTGGCTATCCTGACTGTCGCCCGGAATATTTGGCAGCTTTCGGTCAGTTGGCTAATTTATCATCTCAAGTGGGACTGGAAGGCAAGGCCCCTAAATTGGTCGCCCCCTTAGTTAAAGATTCTAAAGCGGATATCGTCCGTCGCGCCTTGCAGTTGGGGGTTCCCATTCAAGAGACTTACTCTTGCTATCAGGGCGAAGAACTTCCCTGTGGGGCCTGCGACTCTTGCCGCATTCGCGATCGGGCCCTGTACGAGGTTGGCAGACCCGACTTGGCTACCCCGATTTTACGGTCCGCGGACCGTGCGGGCGATCGCTCTATACTCAAGAAACGGGAGCATCTCATTAACGCGGCGGCTAGGGGGCAGGATAATAGCATGGAGCAGAGTCTATTATTAAATATGAGAGGCCCCCAAAAAAGATAAAATTTAATGTATTGCGGGTGCAGTTTGATGTATAATCAGCAAAGAAGGCAAAGGGAGCATGTCGAACCAATTTATTTATTGAAAATGACCTGCCCTAGCACCGGATTCATTCATGCATTGCGGGTGCCTCCTGATGTAGAATCAGCACGGGAGGAAATTTGTTGGGTCAATTGGGGAATCTCTCCAGAGGAATTTAAATTGCAAACCTGACAAAAATGCGATCGCCCTATAAACTGAAAGGATTCTGTTTGGCAGAATAGTCAGAACAGGCGATCGCCCTCTCGGTATTGGCAATTTGAGGCCGCACTGTACATTTGAGCCGGTAATCATTGGTGAAAAACTGACAGCCGGTACAGGGGATCTGGTGCATCATCTGGGCCCACGCTGCGCGAAAAATCGTAACCCCCGATCGCACCGCCCCCCAGAGACTCCAAGCTACCATCAGCACTAACATCCAGGCACAGACAAAGCAAATCGGCACCAGAAACGGATCCAGGGCATGTAGTATAAAATATAACAATTGAAACATCGGCAAACCTATTTAAGCGCGAAGATAACACATTACTCAACTTAATACAGTCTATCAGCAAATGCAATCCAAATCCTAAGAATATCTAAAATTAGGTGGGAACATCAGGGTATGTGGGAAAATGTCAAGTTGGAAACAATTAGTAGAAGACTACAGAAACTAGATTATGACTCTGAGACTAGGCGACACAGTCCCCAACTTCACCCAGGCGTCCTCTGAAGGTGAAATCGACTTTTACACTTGGGCAGGCGATAGCTGGGTGATCCTATTCTCCCACCCCGCCGACTATACCCCCGTTTGCACTACCGAACTGGGGGAAGTCGCCCGCCTGAAATCGCAATTTGACAAGCGTAACGTCAAGCCGATCGCCCTCAGCGTCGATAGCGTTGAGTCCCACAAAGGCTGGATCGGGGATATCAACGAAACCCAGAAGACCACCGTCAACTATCCCATCTTAGCGGATCCCGACAAGAAGGTCTCGGACCTCTACGACATGATCCACCCCAACGCCAGCAATACCTTGACAGTGCGTTCTGTCTTCATCATCGACTCGGACAAGAAACTCCGCCTCACCCTCACCTACCCCGCCAGTACCGGACGCAACTTCGACGAACTCTTGCGAGTGATCGACTCCTTGCAGCTGACTGACAACCACAGCGTCGCTACTCCAGTCAACTGGAAAGATGGCGGCGACTGCGTGATCGTCCCCTCCCTGAAAGACCCAGAAGTCCTGAAGGAGAAATTCCCTAAAGGTTACACCGAAGTCAAGCCCTACCTGCGGATGACCCCTCAACCGAATAAGTAACAGTTATCTTACCCTCGTTTCACTTTTGCGGCGGGTATATTCACCGGTAGCCCAGAAACCCGGTTTTTTGGAAAAACCGGGTTTCTTAATTCACCCTCGTACTCTCGTTCCCAGCCGGAGACTGGAAACGCGATCGTACTCTAGTTTAAGGTATACAATATCTGAGACATTGAGAATTTGGGGAACATATGGATATAAAAGCAGGCTTCGTCGGCACCGTGGGGAACACGCCCTTAATCCGGATCGACAGCTTCAGCAAGGAAACGGGTTGCGAAATCCTGGGAAAGGCTGAGTTTCTCAATCCCGGCGGTTCCGTGAAGGACCGGGCCGCACTTTACATTATTCAAGATGCTGAAGAAAAAGGCTTACTTAAACCCGGTGGCACAGTAGTTGAGGGCACTGCTGGCAATACGGGGATTGGTTTAGCCCATATTTGCAATGCTAAAGGCTATAAGTGCAAGATTATCATTCCCGAAACCCAATCTCAAGAGAAGATAGATGCCTTGCGCACCTTGGGTGCCGAAGTGCAAACGGTCCCGGCTGTACCGTACAAAGACCCTAACAATTATGTCAAGCTGTCTGGCCGAATCGCCGCTGAGATGGAAAATGCTATCTGGGCCAATCAGTTTGATAATTTAGCTAACCGACGCGCCCATTATGAAACTACTGGCCCGGAAATTTGGAACCAAACTGATGGTAAAGTTGATGGCTGGGTCGCCTCAACGGGTACGGGTGGCACCTTTGCAGGTGTGGCGATGTATCTGAAAGAAAAGAATGCTATAGTTCAAAATGTCTTGGCCGACCCGATGGGCAGTGGGCTGTATAGTTATGTGAAGACGGGGGAACCGAAAGCAGAAGGCCGATCGATTACTGAAGGAATTGGTAATTCTCGCGTGACGGCGAATATGCAAGATGTCCCGATCGATGATGCGATCCAGATTGACGATCCGGAATGCGTGCGGGTAATTTATCAGTTGCTGCGGAAAGATGGGCTATTTATGGGAGGTTCGGTGGGCATTAATGTTGGTGCTGCTGTGGCCTTGGCAAAGCAGATGGGACCGGGTCATACGATCGTGACTGTACTTTGCGATGGTGGGGCCCGTTATCAATCACGACTTTATAATCGGGAATGGTTAGCATCCAAGGGACTCTCTGTAGATTGATAATTGCTAATTTATAATATCATCGGTAATTCCCTCTCTTCGCTGTCGGCCCAGTAGTTTGAGAGTTGTTAAACCCGAGAGATAATTCCTGACCGTCAATATTTCCTTTTCCTCTGATAGAGGAGATTTCATTCTTGTCGGGGCTGTACTCGATCCTGACTCGGCCTTCTACGGACTCGAAACTGCCAGAGTTAGTCAGGTTAACTAACAGGGTGTCGGCATTTCGGCGCAGCAGTTGACCGCTGAAGGAGATAACTTGATTTTGCCGATTTTTCGGGCCGTCCGCGGACCGATCGCGCACCGAGATATTCACATCTCCATTCATGCTAGCAACAACTGTGGCAGTTTGTAGGACTTGATTTTCTCCTGCCCAAGAGAACGGACCCAGTCCTAACTGGGACAGATTAATATTTTCTGGTAACTGGGGAGTTTCTCCAGTAGTTTGAGAGTTGTTAAAATTGAGGGGTTTGTAGTAAACACTTCAGTGTTTCCCCGTGCCCCTGAACGGGGCACGGGTCCAGGGCTGTTTGTAGGCGCTCCGCCCGTCCTACGATCTGGATCTGCGCCCCCATCGAAACTGCCAGAGTCGGTCAGGTTAACCAGCAGGCGGTCGGCGGTGCGGCGCATCACTTGACCCCTGAAGGAGATAACTTGATTTTGCCGATTTTTCGGGCCGTCTGCGGACCGATCGCGCAAAGAGATATTTACATTGCCGTTAGGGTTAGCGACCACTCTGGCGCTAGTTAGCAAGCGATTTTCACCTGCCAAAGAGAAGCGACCCCGTCCGTTTTGGGAGAGATTGAGATTCTGTTGTCCCTGATTCTGCGGTGCCTGAGATTGGGAGTTGTTAAAATTGATTGAGAAACGCTGACCGTCAATGGTGCCGTTGCCGTTCAGAGAAGAGATAGAATTATTAGCACCGTACTGGACGTTGAGAGTACCCGTTGCTTTGGTCTTACCATAGTTAGCAAAGTTAACGGTCAGACTGTTAGCATTTCGGCGCACCAGTTGACCGGAGAAACGCATCAGACGGTTGTCTTTACCCCGAAAAGACATGGCGACATAATTTTCATTCGTGACGACAACGGTAGCGCGACTCAGGGACTCCGTTGGCGTACCTGCGAACGCTGCGCGAAAAATCGAGAACTGACCGCTTCCCGTCGCCGAGATATCCATGAGGATCTGGGAACCTCAACCCATTCGTACAACGTAAGCGCTTTAGCGCTTGAGTTGGGTTTCGGAACCTCAATCCTTTCGTAGTAAGCGCTTTAGCGCTTGAGTTGGGTTTCGGACCCTCAACCCGTTTGTAGTAAGCGCTTTAGCGCTTGAGTTGGGTAAGGAACCTCAACCCGTTCGTAGTAAGCGCTTTAGCGCTTGAGTTGGGTAAGGAACCTCAACCCAACCTACGGTTACACGTACTCGTGAATCAGGAAGGATACATCGACTACAACTCCTGCGGTTTCTCCTACTTGCACTTGCAGTCCTGGACCCCCTGCTTTGGTTCTGATGTAACCTAACCCAAAGTCACCTCGGTCTGTTTGGGCGTAACTTGTGAGTTTCCCCACCTTTTCCTCTCCTACCATTATTACAGTTCCCGGTTCTGCGGGGCCTTGCAGGCTTATTCCCCAGAGTCGCTGCTTCACTCCTTTATAGGTGTTCAAGCGCGCGATCGTCTCTTGTCCGATATAGCAGCCTTTCTCAAAGGAGATGCTTTGCCACAAGCCTGCTTCTAGAGGATTATAATCTTCTGTCAGTTCCCTGTCTGGTTGGGGGCGTCCTTGCTGGATGCGCAGTTGTTCCCAGGCCCGATCGCCCATAGGCACTGCCCCTGCTGCTACGATCTTACTCCATAATTTCGGTGCTGCTGCGGCTGGAGCGATGAGCGTGTATCCGGGCATTGCTAACCCACTTCCCACAGCTACTCGCACTTCTAGATCTGCTAATGGAAAGATAGCATGATTATGTGAGGCTTGACCAATTAGGGCTTTTGTCCCCAAGATATTTTCTATCAAGGCGTCACTCTCTGGCCCGATCGTGCTGAAACAGGCTGTGCGATCGCTTATATCGTGCAATTCTACTTTATCCATCGGGAAGATATAGCGGTCCATCCATTGCATTAACTGCTGACGTCGCCCTGGAGACACTAGCAATAGGATGGCATCTTCCGCGATGTAAGCTGTTGCTAGGTCAATGGTGCGGGCAGTTGATGTCACGAATACTGTATCGCATCCCTGTCCGGGTTTGCGGATTTGAAAATCGTTGGTAGTCTGGTTGTGTAAGAAGCGCACCCGATCTGCCCCTGTTAGCTGGACGCGCCCCCAGTGAGTGCGATCGCACAGCGCCACGCGGGCAGTTGCTATTGCCACCGGTTCATTACCGAAACTAACTGCAACTCCATCTACAAAGGTTGCGCCTGCTGCTGCTTGGATATCCTGTAATGCTGTCATCATCCCCTTCATATTTTTCTGAGGTTTGTAGTGAGGACTTTAGTCCTCACCTGCGCGAGATAAGGACTAAAGTCCGCCACGATCGAACTATTTTCAGGTGCTTATGTGGGCAAGGACGCGAACAAGGCACTGATTATCGCCTGAGTTTTTGCCTCCAAACGCTGCCAGTCCACATCACCTGTGAGCTCCAGCAAACTACTGTCGATCGCCACTTCCTGACTTTCTAGTTGCGAATGGGCTTTGTAGTCGAGAAAACAGACTTCATAGCATAGTTCCCAGATATCCACATCGATCTGCTGGTCTTGATGCTGCAAACATAGTTTATAACCCGGTATGGGAGTCTGAACATCTTCATAGGTGCCAGTCCAGTCAGAGTTTTCCAACTGCTTGCGGATGTTATCGACGACGCGGAGTAAGGCGGGTTGCATCAGCAGTTCTGCTTGCTGCCATGCAACCATATCAGTTATTTTTGGTGGCATATTGACAAAAGTTGCCTACTTATATTATTTCATCCGATGCGAAAGTATGTCACTCATCTTACAGGCTATTTGGATCTATGCCCAACTCCCGCAGTTTTGCCGCTAACTTATAGACCCGTTGTTGAGTTAATTCCAACTGTGAGCGTTGTTTAGCCAACTCCGCCCGGTTTTCAGCCAACTACGCCCGTTCTAGAAGCAACTTATTCTCTTGTTTCGCCGACTTAAGTATTTCTTCTGGTGTGGGTACCATTATCCCTTCGGGGGTAAAGAAGCGCAGTTGCTTCTCATGGATACCCAGATACATTTCTAGTTGCCGACTCCACAAATGTCCTTGGGAATTTGGTTTCAGTGCTTCGTACTTGCCGCCGACTAGCACAAATCCTGCAAATTCCAGGGTTTCCGGGTCAAACCAGAAATAATTAGGCGTTCGGAAGGTGTCTTGATAGATTTCTTTGGGTCTCCTTGGGTTTTGGTGATAAGTAAAACTTATAGGTGCGCCAAATCAAGGCTTTCAGCCTTTTTTCTTGGTGAAAATTGTATCTCAGTATACAATTTTCACCATAAACCCAGGAGAGCCATTTCTTTTTTCAACTTCCGATCGGTGGATGCTGTTGTTTCGGAGAGGATTTCTACAATTATTGGGATACTTACCATCCTCTTGCCATACTACCCAACTTTTGCGGGGTTTGCGCTCAACTCCCAAGACTACGAAAAAGTCTGGTCCCCGGTATTAACAGAAGGAGTAGAATAAGGTTTGATTCCCATGTAAGTCAGGACAGTAATTATGCCTACGATCGCGCCTAGCAGATAGATAGGATTAGAGTTACGATGATTTTGAGACATAGTCAGCACCGAGAGTGGATAGATATAGAAGCCATATATATTATGGCCGGTAGGGTGGATGGCGCGACCAACAGCAATAATTCGCGATTTCGCTTCGCGCCCCCTAAGCACCCGATGCCCGATATGATATATTAGATCCAGATTGTATATTGGGAGATGCCAAATCTCAAGGCAGAGTATCGGATGAAGGACTCCTATCAACCAGACATCTCCCAAAGGGAGTTACAGGTGTGTCTAAACCAGTTGACTGGACAGTTGGTATAAATGCTAGCACCCTGATAAGGAACGGCACGCAAGTTAGCGGCTATTTTCCCCTTGACGGTGCAAGTGCGAACTCAGTCCGTTATCGTATGGATGGCAGCAAAATAACTAGCTACATTGTCTATGATGAAAACGGACGCGCGATTAAGCGAGTAGACTTAACAGGAAAAGAACATGCAGGTGTGCCGACACCTCACGTCGTTGAATACAAACATAACCAGAACCCAGCGGGAAATATTCGTGCAAGCGGAGAAAATAGCTAGACCCGCAAAAGTAGATAAGATCCTTTAGAAATGATAACAGTAAAACAGAGAACAAAATTGAACCCAGACAAGCTTCCGGACTTCCAGCAGTGGAAAAAAGTTAACAATGATGACTTTTCCCTCTGGGACTATCTGTTTGGAGTCGCTAACGTGGAACTTGCCATAGCTTTCACTCAACTATTCTGGCCCGATACGATCGAGCATGAAGGTGGTATATTTTTATCATCAGCGTTCGATAGCCAGATATACGAGCAGTGGAAAGCCAAGCTAGGAAACGACATTACCTCAATTGAGCAAGTAATTAACCATCAGCACATTGATGACATGCTCCCAGGATCCGAGGCCGTAGGTACGGAAAATATCCTTTATCTGGGAAAGGCGATCGCCCAGATGTGGGAAAGTCGTCTGAAACTACTGTATCCCCAGCGCCGCTTTGAAGTCAACTGCGATCGAGTAGATTATAGCGTTGTTGTCACTTTCCACCAAGTACGAGAGTACCGTTGCTAGCGCCATATTTTGATCGTAACCCAAATATGGCATACCCATTTCCCCCATTTTTTTGGGCTAACTACTACCGCGTCGCCAAACCTTAATAGTCTTATCCCTGCTACCGCTGACCAAAAATTGCCCATCAGCACTGAAAGCGACGGACTCCACAGCATCAGCATGTCCTGGGAGAGAACAGATCAGTTTTCCCGTTTTCAGATGCCAAAGTTCGATGGTCTTCTGGCTACTACTACTGGTAATAGTCTCGCCGTCGGGACTGATAGCGAAGGCGCGATCGACCTGAGAATGTCCGTCCATAGTATGCAGAAGTTCCCCCGTTTCCAGATGCCAAATTTTCATCTTCTCGTCCCAACCCCCAGTTGCGATCGTCTTTCGATCGGAGCTAAAAAGGACGGATTCAACAGCATCAGCATGTCCGGAAAGACTGCGCCATAGAGACCCAGTTTCCAGATGCCAAATATTAACAGTTTTGTCTTTACTGCCACTAGCAAGATACAGACCGTCGGGGCTAAAAGCCACAGACAAAACGGCATCAGCATGTCCAGTCAGGGTCAGCAAGAGTGACCCTGTCAACAGTTGCCAAATTTTAATATTATTGTCACTACTGCCGCTAGCAATAGTTTGCCCATCAGGGCTAATAGCCACAGAACTTACCGCACCTGCATGTCCCCTCATAGTTTGCAAACATTGCCACTTTTGGACTTCCGAGTTATTTGGTTTGGGTACCACATTGGGGACAGAAAAGGTCCGCATATCTGGCGCAATCTGCTGAGTGAATAGAGAGGTTAAATAGGACTTCAAGCCCCCAGCATAGAGGAGTTCGCCGATGGCGAGAGTAGCGATACCATGATTAAAAGCAATCATATCAAAAGGGAGGAAGCCTGCCATAACCACCTGGTATGTCAGTTGGGCTTCAGTAACGGGTTCGCGAATCAAAATGCATAGCAAGACAGTATTTTTATCGAGGGACTGTGCGGGCAATTCCCATCTCACAGCATCCACATGGCCGTGACAAACTTTAACCAGGATACTAGACGCGCCGCCATTGTCAACACTCACCCGCAAGAGGCGATCGCTGCGCGAAAAATCGGCCCCTAATCCCGCTCTATCAACAGGAGAAACCAAACCATCCAAATATTTCCTAGCCACCAACTCCCCCATTGTCGCATAAAAATGAGAGATAAAGACATCATAAATAGGCTGGCCGGAAAGATGCTTCAACCTGTCAGCAACAGACCAGCAATCCTGGCGGACTTGGGCCAACTCCGCCCCAGAGACGATCGTCATTTCACTAAAATATCCTCTCAGTTGAGGATTAGTTAAGTGATGCAAGACAGCAGCATCGGAATGCAGGCGGGCGATAAAATCAGCTTGGAGCGATCGCAGAGGAGTGGTCCAGTCCATAAGCAGTGAAGTGGTATCTTTTTCCCATTCTACCCGTACCCGATAAAATATTCTAGCCCGCGCAGGCGGGCTTTGTTAGAGTAGCCGCACCCTTTAGGGTGACGGCGACGAGATGACGATATAGACGATGTATCTATTCCACCTCTGCTAATACAGCTTGTTCAGGAAACAAGTAGAACATTTTTGTGCTAAACTAGAGCTATA
>JACOMV010000027.1 GCA_014324065.1 Hormoscilla sp. SP12CHS1
TAGCCGGATGCGGTGAAAGTCGCAAGTCCGGTTCCGAATGGGAGGGTTGGGAAGTGATTCCCAGCTCGACCCCTAACACGACCAGTCGTAGAGTCATTGACTGGTGTGTTAACCACAACATCAAGACTCTGATTATTGGGAAGAACGATGGTTGGAAGAATGGTATCCAGATAGGACGCCAGAACAATCAGCAGTTCGTTAACATTCCACACGCCAAGTTAGTCTCCCAACTTGCCTACAAGGGGATACTGGTTGGTATTGAGGTCATCACGACTGAAGAGAGCTATACCAGTAAGGCATCATTCTTGCATCTAGATGAATCACCATTACATGGCGATGGACAGAAGCCAAAGTTTAGCGGTCGCTGAGTCAAGCGTGGTTTGTATAAGTCGGCGGGAGGGCTACTGAACGCTGACGTTAATGGCTCCTACAACATCATCCGAAAAGTAAAGTCAAATGCCTTCGATGGCTATGACTTAAAGGCAAGGCAGTTTTATGCCTTCAGTGCTTGACCCACTGAGAACACACGATTTTATACAGGTTGTGTGAACGGTAAGAGATGCAACTATTTTACATTTCTTAACATAGGCTGGTTTATTTGTGCCTATGCCTACCTGCTTATTCATCGGGGAAAAGTTGGCAAGTCAATTGCGGCCAGGGACTTAATCTTCTTGTGGGGACGCAGGGGATAAACTAGAGGAGAGGGGGATTTTGTAGAGGAAAGCAGGGACAATGTCTCGGTCGTGTCCAGAGATACCACCCCATCGCGCTTTCCGCGCGATGGGGGTGTCCCTCTCGAATGACACGAGGCATCCACCGTGCCGGAAAAATCGGAACCCTCCTCTGAGGCTTGCTCTTCGCTTTGGTGGCTTTCTTGCTGCTCAAAGGTAGATGGGATGTCTCCGGAGACATCCCAAACGTCGGAAAGTGAGTCCTCTGGAGTTTGCTCATTCCCTATGCTTGAAGAGTCATCTACTGCTGCTGCTACTGTCTCGTCAGTCAAGTCCTCACCAACTACCGTTCCGGAAAAATCAGTATACTCATCCTCTAATTGTTCCGAGACCGGAGCCATTACCGATAACTCATTCTCAGGGGAAGCGAGTTCTTCTGAGGCTGCGGACTCTGATACTCCAAGGGTTTCTCTGGGTTGTTCCTGCTGTGGGACGGGGGCGCGAACCAGGCTGCAAACCAGCCTGCGCGAAAAATCGACAGTAGAAGTATCGCCCGATATCGGGCAGTAGTCAGGCTCACCCCAAGCCTGCCCAGGTACTGCATCCGACTCTTCTGGAACACGCTCCGGGTCCCCTCCGCTGCGCGAAAAATCGGGATCTAATTCAAGTTCTGCATATTCAGATGCTGCTGACCAGGGTTGAATTGCTGGCGCTTTCGGGACAACTCCCTGTACGATTTTTCGCGCAGCGTTCGCTCTGGCATATGTTTCCTGTTGAGTGCTCCGACCCACCGTTCCGGAAAAATCAGCCGATTGTTCCGGACCCGTCATCTCCAGGCATTTGTCCAGAGCATTTTTGAATTGCAGGGTATAGCGTTGCTGCCGGTACAGACGCGATCGCAAATCCCGGCAAATCGTTTCCGCTTGGGAAAGCTTAGTTGTCTGTTCCTCGTAGCGTTGCTGAGTGAGAGCACAATCTCGTTCCAACTGGGCCACTTGTTGTTGGTTAGTTTCCAACTGCCCGCGGAGGGTTTCTATGAGAATTTGTTGGCGAACCGTTCCGGAAGAATCGGAAGTTTGCTTGCCAAGTTTCTTTTCCTGCTGCACCTGAGAGTGATTTTTTTTCAAGCTATGCAGTTCTGCGGACTGCACCGTTCCGGAAAAATCGGAGAGTTTGGCCTCTTGAGCTTGACAATGCTCCTGATATAGCTGCAATTGCCTTTGAGCAACTGCCAGTTCTGATTCTAACTGCATTACCCGATCGATCAAATCCGTGTTTGACTCTACCCGTACTTCTGCTGATATCTGGTCCGGGTCTGGAGCAAGCATGTCTTGTACTGTCGCCTCTACGGTTGACTCTAAGCTATTGGTGGCTCCGGGAATGTCATCTAATGGTCTATTTTCACCTAGTTCTTCTGTTGGCAGGTTATTTGGAGTGTCAGCTGTGGTACTCATAATTTTTCGGACTGTTAAAGGATCTCAAGAATGGATTGCGGGGCTGCTGCCGACACCCCACATTAATACCAATAGTACGATTTTAATCTCTACTCTGCCCATCTGGGGCTAAAACTTGATGCAATAAATCTCGATGACGACTGGCCCGGTCTACAAGGGACTGAATTTGATTGGCATCTAGGGGATCTCTCTGGCGGAAATGTGCTAACCAGGTTTTGCTAAGAAGATGAGGATCCTCTGGCATTTGGGCTAACTGCCATCCAGGTAGAGCCAGTTCTGCCATCAGTTGGTCTACCTTCGGATCGTAACTGAGCGCAAAGCATTGACATGGGGCTGCTGCTGCCATAATCATAGCATGCAGGCGCATGCCGATCGCCATCTGTACCCCCTGAAATACCCCTTTGAGAACTCTGGGATCTTCGAGCATGATAATTTGACTGACTCCCGATAGCTGGGGTCCGATGGCCTGGGCGATCGGCATCTCGATGTCCGGTTGAAAGGGGAGGAGTAAGATGCTTGCATCAGTAGCTTGCTGAAATAGTACCAGAGCCCGGGTGAGATTGTCCAGTCGCTGTGGTGTCAGTTGGGGGTGTGGGCGCAATGTGACGGCGACTCTCGGTTCTGGTAAGTCCCGCAGTGCAGGGACTGGTTTTGAGTCTAAGGCCCAAACGGGGTCTGGTGCTAAATTATAGGGTATTTGCCATGCTTGCAGGACGGCGGCTGAGGCCCGATCGCGGACCGAGACTGCCGTACAACCAGCAAAGGTCCGCCGCGCGATCGCCCGAGTCAGGGGACGTTGTAGGGGGCCAATTCCCTGGGCCCAAGCAATTGTTTTCAAGCCCATCTGTTGTGCTAATCCCATCAAACCACTATAGTATAGAGGACTAAGGGCGCTAGTGGCATCTTGGATTAAACTACCGCCGCCCCAGATGAAAATCTCGCTCGCACGTAATGCTGACAGGACTTGGAACGCGGATAGGCGATCGCGCGTTTCCACCCCGTAGCGAGTCTGGGTTTGGTGAGGATTTCCTGACAATACCAAAGGCGTCACATTTTCTGGTAACATTTGCAATAGAGTTGCCAGCAATGCCTCATCGCCGCCATTACCTTTACCATAGTAGCCGCACAATACCGCCCTAATTTTCTCCATTTTATCTTAGCTTTCCATTCTCAATTCACCAATAGTAATTTATGCATACTCTATCAATTCCAACTTGGATCGTTCACATATCTAGCGTCATTGAGTGGATCGCCGCCATCTGGTATATCTGGACCTATGGCGAACTGACGCGCGATCGCACTTGGTACGGGTTATCATTAGCGATGCTACCAGCACTGATCGGCGCCATGTGTGCTTGCACCTGGCATTTTTTTGATAACCCTGCATCTTTAGAATGGCTCGTTACTCTACAAGCAGCGATGACAGTTTTAGGTAACTGCACGGTCTGTGCTGCTGGTTGGTGGATCTGGCGATCTAGTCTCAGCGAACAGTGAGCATTACCAGTGCCGGAGTTCATCAGCAATCAACAATTAACAATCAACAAATAGATGATTTCTAAAGACACGCTGTTTGCGTTATCCCTGTTTCCCTACCTAGGATTTCTGTGGTTTATTACCCGATCGGGGAAAATGCCGCGTTTATCCCTGATAGGATTTTATATGACTCTAGTGTTTGTTGGGGTCACCATTCCAGCGGGGATTTACTCCCGGGTAGCCTATGGTGAATCTTTAGCAAATATAGATTGGCTGCATGGTGGCGCGGAGTTTTTTTTAACCCTGTCAAATATTTTGATTGTCCTGGGTTTCTATCAAGCGGTGAGGGAGAAAAAGCAGGAATAAACAGGACCAATCTTTATGGATGGCTAATTGTGAATTTTCGCTCGTTTATTAATATCCATAGCGCAGTTCAGATCGCGCTGCGCGCGCGTCGGGCCGCAATTATAAATTCGCAATTTTCCAGACAATTATTGTTATTGAGATAATGATTGCAGCCAAACCTGATTATTGCGCAACTCTCGTAGACTTGCTATAATTTTCACAGCATTTTCTGGATCTTGCACCCAGAATTCATGTCCAAAACGAATCACACGACGAATGTGAAAGTCTTTACCCTCGACGATCGCGAGCACGGGAACTTTGGGTTTATTGGTCTCTCCTGAGAGGTCTTTCAACCTTGATGATAGTTGATTTTGAAATGTCTTACTACTAGCCATCTTATCGTTCAGTTTCATCACCACCAGGTAATTTGGTTCAATGGGGACAGCATCTGACACCATCAGCCACCACCTTTCAGCATCCTGTTGTTGCGCTTTCCCCCAAAGCATGACAAAGCTGTCCTCGCTCAAAGATGAGCCAATTTTCTGATACAGCTCTGGTTTAACAATGGCCACACCCGATCCAGTCAAGTCCTCAAGCAGCAGGCGTGAGCCCTTTGGTTCATGTTCAGTATGATAGACTTCTTCGATCCTAGCAACCACCCGGACAGCTACTTGCGGGTGCTGTTGTGACAGTTGGCTGAGATTAATCGGATCGAGACCTAGTTTTTTGGCTGTGAGTTGTACGGACTTCAGGTGCCGGAGTTTTAGCTGATCAATTTCACCTTTTGTTTGGGTTGGCGATCTGAAGCGATCGCTATCTGGAAAAACGTAAGACTGCACGCGCACCAACCGCTGCTCTGATTTGACGATCGACTCATTTTCTTCTGGTTCTGACTGAGGTTCCATCTCGATCTCCTGTTTTGGTGGCTGGTCGAATGAGGCGATCGAGGATCTCCCCCGATCCTCCTTCCCATACATCTCGAACCGATCTATTTCCGGTTCCGACTGGGGTTTTGTTCCGGAAAAATCGTCCGACATCAACTGCTCCTCTGATGGCTGGAAGTCATCTATTTCTGGTTCCCACTGGGGTGCGGATAACATCCTCTGCTGCTCTGGTTTTTCAGCATTATCCACGATCAACTGCACTTTTTGTTCGTCCTGGCGATCGGGTTTCCCTATGAGGATCCGTGGACGATCGGGGACGAGCAACTCTTCAATATCTTCATAACTTTTGGGAAAGACGATCGCTTCTGCTTTCCCTGTCAGGTCTTCTATTTGCAAAAATGCCATGTGATCGCCCTTTTTCGTGATATGCTGTTTCACCTCTGTAAGCATCACTAGGACTTTAATCTGTGTTCTGCCTTTTTGCTCCTCTAGCTTTTTCAAATCTATGGCATCATCTGGTCGCTGCACCGATGTCAGGGGATGGGCCGAAACGTAATATCCCAAGTATTCCTTTTCAAACTGCAACTTCTCCTGCACGGTAAAATCTTTAACAACCGGTAGCTCCGGAGCTGGCGTCTTAAAGTTTTCCATGTCAAAAAGGGTCATCTGCAAGCCTGAATTGAGGCTATTTTTATTTTTCTGTGCCCACTCTGTCACCTTGGGGATATATTCTGCTAATTGATGACGATTGTAATTGATCCGATCGCATGCTCCACATTTGATTAAAGCTTCCAAAGCGCGTTTGTTTACCGCCTGCAAATCTAGGCGATCGCACATCGAGGCCAGATCCTGAAACTCACCACCCTCTTTCCGGGCCTTAATAATAGATTCTATTGCATTTGTGCCCAGATTTTTCACCGCTGACAGTCCAAATAAAATCTTTTTTCTCTCTGGCCTAAATTTCACTCCAGAGCGATTAATATCTGGTCCTTCTACCTCAATGCCCATTTTCTTACAATTAGCGATATATTTTTGCACCTTATCCTGGTCGTCACTGTTTTCACTCAGCAGCACCGCCATGTATTCTTCCGGATAGTTCGCCTTTAAGTAAGCCGTTTGATAGGTCACATAGGCATAGGCTGTAGAATGAGATTTGTTAAAGCAATATTCGGCAAATTTCACCATCTGGTCGAACAAAGATTCTGCTATTCTTTTCTTAACTCCATTTTTCATGGAACCGTCTATAAACCTCTCTCGATGCTTTTGCATCTCATCTACTTTTTTCTTCCCGATGCAATTGTGAGCAATGAAGTCATTGGCAATTAAGTTGTGCGTCGATCTAATTGTCAAGTCAAATACTTCTTCATCACCGATATATTCAATAGAAACTATCCGATCCCAAAAAATCTCTGATTCCGCGATATTCATTAATTCTGGATTCTGGAATGCAGTAGCAAAATTTTGCACTCGATGTCGTGACAAACTCCTAGTTGAACTTTTCTGGAAATTCAAGCCTGAAGACATCGTTTTTTGCTTTGCTCCCACAGACCGATCGATTTCTGCCCAAGTCATACCACTATCTTTTTTCGCCTTAGCAATTAGCCCGATTACTTCCGCAGGAATCGTATGCTTAGAATAGTTAAGCTGTTTATCTTTAATAACTAAATAACATCTTTGTGCCTGTTCCCACTTATCGCTACTTAGGTAAGGCTGAACCAGTTCGCAGAACTTGAGCATATCCTCACGTCCGGTGATTTGCGCTCGATAAGAGATATGAGGATTACCTTTATACTTAATTTTCTTGACATTGAAGAGGGCCACAATTCCCAGGCGCAAGAGTAGATGCTGAACTTGTATGATTAATACTGATGAGGTTGAGGTATAATCTGCATGTCCGAGTCTCGTGTCAAAGCTGCCATCTGTTGACCATAAGGTTCCCAAGAAAAGTTGTAACTGGCTCTTCGATAGTAAATACACCCAGCTGGGAATTTCTTTGTCTCTGGAATGAGCGCGTTTTACATGGCTATCTACCCAGGAGTTAAAAGCTGAGACAAAACCAATTCTAGCATAGAACACTGATTTACGACCGGCATGTAACTGATAATCCACTGGTGCAGTTGAGCCAAATAGTTTATAGGCACAATCATTGAAATCAGCAATTATATCCATATCGCTATTGCAGAAATAACTAGAAGCAGGACTCTTAGTGGAAAGATGACCATCTCCCAGCAAATAAGCCACTAGCTTGATTTGAGCGTCTGATATTTCACTGCTATGATCGAATCGTGTCCGAGAGCGCCCACCCTGGTGGGCGTCTCTGGACACGATCGGGATGTTTTTGGCCAGGCCAATGCGATCGCCCACCTGAAAATCTCCCAGAGGCTTCCATCCTAACAGGGTGTAGAAAAGATGATCCGCCGTTGCCCTAATTTTGCGGTTAGTTTTAGTGGTAATCTCCCAAACAGAGCGCATCCCATTAGGATAAATTTCTTCTATTGGCTGCTGCGTAATCTTCTGGGTCTGCAAATCCAGGGAGAATACTTTTCTACCCAGCCAATACTCTGGGTTGGAGGCAACTTCACTCAGGATCACCTTACCACCGGTTGCTGCATCAATTATTTCGGTCGAGCCACTCAAGCAGCGACGCAATAAGTCCGCTTGACCCAAGGAATATCCTCCTAATTCCTGAGCGATTCTCATGATTTGCTCTTGGTAGACCATCACCGCATAAGTTTCTTTGAGAATCGGCTCTAACATGGGATGTTCGTATTCAATGGGTTCGTGACCGTGCTTGCGATCGATAAATTTATCAACCAGTCCCGCATCCAAAGGTCCAGGTCGGTACAGGGCTAGAATCGAAGATATATCTTCTATATTATCAGGCTTCAATTTCTGCACTACCTTACGTATTCCCGAAGATTCCAATTGAAAGATGCCTTCTAAATCTCCTTTTCCTAGCATTTCGTAAGTCTTTTTAATATCTGGGGGGATTTTCTTTACCGTTCCTTTGGCAATAATGTCTCTCGCCTTTCTCTCCTGTAGAGGTAACTGGTCTGGATCTATATCTAATTTATGATTTTCTTTAATCAGTTCTACGGTATTCTGGATAATAGTCAAGTTTTTCAATCCCAGAAAGTCCATTTTTAACAGACCCAGAGATTCCAGTTCTTCCATAGAATACTGGGTGATCGCCGCCCCTTCATTATTCTTTTGCAGCGGCACAATTTCATCCAACGGTTCCGCTGAAATCACCACCCCCGCTGCATGCACGCCAGCGCTTTTGTTTGTCCCTTCCAACCGCATCGCCATATCTATCCACTGGCGGACCGGGATTTCGCCAGTGATTTCTCCGCGATCGTCTTTAACTTTAACTTTGCCATTTTCGTATGCTTCTTTGAACTTCGGTTCTGGCGACTCATCGGAAATCATCTTCTTCAGTTTTGCTGGTTTCCCCCGCGCTACCGGGATGTATTTCGCCATCCGATCTGCGTCTCCGTAGGAAACACCCAAAACTCTGGCCACATCTTTGAGAACGGCCTTGGAAGTCATCCGGTTAAAAGTAATAATTTGGGCTACATTTTCTCTACCATACTTCGCCGTCACATATTTAATCATGTCATCCCTTCTTTCAATGCAAAAATCAGAGTCAATATCCGGCATTGATTTCCGTTCGGGATTGAGAAATCGTTCAAATAGCAGTCCGTGATGTACGGGATCTATATTAGTAATTTTCAGGGCATAGGCCACCAGAGAACCCGCTGCACTTCCCCGTCCCGGCCCCACTGGAATATGATTTTCTCTGGCATAATCTATATAATCCCAAACTACTAAGAAGTAACTGGAAAATTTCTTTTCCTGCATTACTTTCAGCTCAATTTCCAACCGTTCTTTATATTCTGGATAGCGCGTTTCGATTTCCTTGCGTCCTTTGCAGTTTAGCCGTTCTTCCAGTCCTTTCCATGTTTTTTCCTCAAGAAAACTATCTGGTGTATGGCCTTCCTTCTGATAATTGGGGATGCGCGGTGCCCCCATTATGTCATATGCTTGCACCTTATCCGCCACTTCTACCGTGTTCGCGATCGCCTCTTCGATCGCCTTATCTGGCAAATGATCTCTAAACAGCTGCTTCATCTCCTCTGCTGACTTGAGATACTCCGTCCCGCTGTAGCGAAAAGTACGCTTTTCATCATTAAATAACTTATTCGTGTTAATACAAAGTAGGGCATCGTGAGCTTCTACATCATAGCAGTCAATATAATGGGAATCATTCGTCGCCACTACCTTAATTTCCAGTTCCTGGGCCATCTCCCATATTTCCACATTAACTATTCTATCTTCCTGGTAACCGTGGTCTTGGATCTCTAAATAGTAATCATCTCCAAATATTTCTTTGTACCATTTTGCCACTTCCCAAGCTTCTCCTGCTCGATCGTTGAGAATTAGCTTTGGCACTTCTCCCGCCCGGCAACCACTGGTTACTATCAGACCTTCATGGTATTCTGCTAGCAATTCTTTTGTGATACAAGGACGGGCAAATATCCCGCTGCCTCGCTTTCCCTCTAGATGGGACTTTGTCGTCAGCTTGACTAGATTTTTATAGCCCTGTGTATTTTTCGCCAACACTGTTTGGTGATGGTGGCTGTACTTCCCTTTATTATTTTTAATTGTTTCATTTATCACATACATTTCATTGCCGATAATTGGCCTAATATTTTTGCTCCTGCAAACCTTAATCAGCTCTATCGCCCCATACATTACCCCGTGGTCCGTCAGGGCGATCGCCTCCATACCCAACTCTTTAGCTCTATCTACCAATTCTGGCAGTTGAGAAGCACCATCCAGCAGACTATAATCACTGTGAATATGTAGACCTACAAAATCCATAATTGTTAATTGGTTAAATCTCGATCCCTGGTGGGCAGCGCCCACCTAACCCATCTCCATATTTTACAACTAAATCGGGGGTTTTTTTAAATGCCAGCTCGTCGTTTGCTCGTAGGCATTCGCCACTTCCAACAGATGGTCTTCTCGCAGTACCTTGCCTATTAATTGTAGACCGATCGGTAGTCCTTTGTCATCAAACCCACAGGGCATACTTAAAGCTGGCAGTCCTGCCATATTAACTGGGATAGTCATCAAGTCCAATAAGTACATACTCAAGGGGTCTTCTGTTTTTTCCCCCGCCTTAAAAGCCGTCGTCGGAGTCGTGGGACAGGCCAATATATCTACCTTAGCAAAAGCCTGATCGAAGTCTTCCTTAATTAAAGTCCGGACCTTTTGCGCCTTGAGATAGTAAGCATCATAATACCCCGCCGAGAGAGCATAAGTCCCAATCATAATCCGGCGTTTCACTTCGGCCCCAAAGCCTAAAGCCCGAGTAGAACCATACATAGATAGGAGATTATCCCCCTCCGCCCGCAAGCCATATTTTACCCCATCATAACGGGCCAGATTCGCTGACGCTTCCGAAGGAGCAATAATGTAGTAGGCTGGCAGACCGTAGCGGAAACGGGGACAGGAAACTATCTGAACCTCTGCTCCCAAGTCCTGTAGATGTTCGATCGCCTTTTTCACCGTCTCTTCTACTACCGGTTCTAACCCCGAACCAAAGGTTTCTGTAATCACCCCGATTCTCAGGCGTCCTCTGACCTTAAAATTGGGTTTGAGCATCCCCACATAGTCGGGAACCTCAGCCTTCAGACTGGTAGCATCTTTGGGATCGTAACCCGCGATCGCCTGCAACACAATCGCCGCATCTTCTACTGTACGACCCAATGGTCCAATTTGATCCAGAGAGGAAGCAAAAGCCACCAACCCATAACGAGACACCCGACCGTAAGTAGGCTTGAGACCGAAGATGCCGCAGAACGATGCCGGTTGGCGAATCGAGCCTCCCGTATCCGAACCCACAGCCACCACTGATTGAGAGGATGCTACCGCAGCGGCTGAGCCACCGGAGGAACCTCCCGGCACCCGGGATAGATCCCAAGGGTTAGCCGTCCCTTGAAAAGCAGAAGTCTCCGTCGAACCTCCCATCGCGAACTCGTCCAGATTAGTTTTCCCCACCATCACCGCACCCGCCGCTGCCAGTTTTTCTGTCACCGTTGAGGAGTAAGGTGGCACAAAACCTTCCAGAATGCGGGAACCACAAGTCGTGGGGAGCCCTCGAGTACAGAGATTGTCCTTGATGGCGATCGGGATACCTGCCAGCAGTCCAATTTCTTCTCCTGCGGCGATTTTAGCATCCACTGCCTTTGCCTGTTCCAGAGCCCGATCGGCTGTCACGCACAAGAAGCTGTGTAACTTTGGATCCAAGGTCTCTATGCGATCGAGGGCTGCTTGGGTTATTTCTGTAGCCGAACGTTCTTTATCGATCAGTTGATTGTGCAACTCCCGAATGGATGCCATGCTTGTACCTTCTCTAATCTTCCGTCCCTATTTTACTATAAGTCAAGCCCGTCTAATTTCTCTATCCTACCACGATGTGCTTCCGATGTGCGAATAGCGCGCATCGCACATCGGAAGCACCTATCATCCCTCAATACCCACAGCTCTATTTTTTTACGAAACGTCACTGCAACTTAGATCCGATTGCACGGCTGGCGCCGCGCTGCGCGATCCGATTTCCCCCTAGGCGATCGCTTCTTTATTCTCACTGCATTCTATCATTTCTTTAGCAGCACTTATCTACGCCTTCTGACTCATTTTTTGAGATGATTAAATATTCTACTGTTAACCCATACAGGAGCAATAGACAGGACAACGGAATAAGACCAAATTACAGACAGCGAATCGTCAATCAACGAGCGAGATATGGATGGCCGACAGCGAATATACAGGCCATTATCCAGTGACTCGACGATGGTTAGTAAATCTTTACATCTGGCCATTGAGGAATGGTGTCCTAGCTGCTGGCGCCGTCAACTCCCCCACCCACTCTTCAAAAATTGTCAGATTTATCGGTTTGCAGCGCTTAACCACAACTGTAATGCCGATCGCCCCTTCCTTTTCCAAGTCTTCTATGTATCCTGACTGGGCTACTTCCGCTTCATTCTTGTTCGTAAACGGTCCGAAATAGTAGGTACAACGGGGGGTATCGGTGACAATTTCCACCCACCATGCTAAACCCAGGGCGTTCAGAGCGCTAATCATCAATTCTTTCATTTCTTTTACCTCTTTATCAATGTTTGAGCGATATTATCCGGTGGTCCACAGAGGTTGGGTGCGTTACATTTTGTTATGGCTCGTTACTTTTCTTGTTTCACTGCTTAACTATTCTTTACATTATTACCCAAATTCAAGGTATTTTCCCAGCGCTGACGAAAAATTTCATAAAGACTCATGGCCGCTGCTACCGATGCATTCAAGGTTGGGGTATGTCCCAGCAGCGGGATGGAGATCAACAGGTCGCAGTAGCGTTGTGTCAACATACTCAGACCTTCGCCTTCCGACCCTACTACTAATACCACCGGTCCAGTAAACTTAACAGCCTGTATTGGCTGACTAGCGGATGCGGCAGTGCCATAGATCCAAAAACCAGCCTCTTTCAATTCTTCCAAGGCCCGACTGAGATTGACAACCCGGGCAACTGGAAAATATTCTAAAGATCCTGCCGCCACCTTCATCACCGTCGAAGTGACACCGGAGGCCCGGCGTTGGGGAATCACCAGTCCCTGACTCCCCAAAGCCTCTGCTGTGCGGATAATGGCACCTAAGTTTTGAGGGTCAGTAATGCCATCGGCTACCACCAGTACCGGTTGTTCGGAAAGAGATTTGGCTTTTGCGATCAGTTCGCCCAGGTTAATGTAGGCGTAGGGCGCTACTGTTGCTGCCACACCCTGGTGATTGGCGTGACTGGTAATCTGGTCCAGACGCCGGTAGGAAACCTCATCGATGACTGTGCCAGTTGCCTTCGCTTGCAGCAGCTGGGAGTGAAAGCGAGGATCGTAGCGCATGCGTTCCGCGATCCAGACTCGGTTTAAGCGGCGCTTACCTCTCAGGGCCGCTAGGACAGTATGAATGCCGTAGATTAAATCAGTCTCTCGGTCAGTTGCTTGTGGGTCGGGGGCGACTATGGCTGCTGGCGGTCGCGAGTTCCCTATAGGTTTCAGGCGCGATGGCTCGATCTTGGGTTTGTCCGGTTTCCTCCGCTGAGACTGAAGTTTTCGATTTTTTGGGGCTGCCATAGAGTTGTCGTTGCCTCCAGAGGGTAGTTTACTGTATCAATCTGACATTAATCTGTGATCGTTGACACAATTTAGACCCAAAGTTGTCAGTTGTCAGTTGTCAATCTTGAATTTTGAATGAGAGAATTTTGAACTTTCAGTCATCCTTCCAGAACCAGCTGTGCCAACAACTGGTTCAATCGCTGGCAGTCTGTAAGGTATAGGTATCCGATCAAAGTCTCTAAGCTAGTAGCTTGCTGGTATGTTTCTGGGTCTAAGCGTCGGGGACATCCTGTAGCGCCGTTCCGTCCGCGCTTCAAAATTTCCAGTTCTACTGGAGTGAGGTGAGGTTCTAAAGAGTGTAAATGTCGTGCCTGACTTTCTGCTCGTACCTGGGCCACCACCTGATGATGATAATCCCGCGATCGCTTGGGGGGCATCAGGTAATGGGTGCGGATATGTAGTTCATAGACAGCATCTCCTAAATAAGCCAATGCCGAGGGCGAAAGTCGTTTGATATCTGCCGGTGACAATGACAAACCCGGCTGAGTATTAAAGACCACCTGTTCCAAGATAGCAAACCTCACCAAAACAAGCTATCCAGAAAAACCTCTGGATAGCTTTCTGATAGTGCTGCGCTGGGGGCACGCTCCGGGACCCCTACGCTGCCAGATGCGGTTGGTGGCTCAAGACGTCTGGTTCTGGACATGTTCGACCGCCTCATCTATCGAGTTCCGCAAGGACAAGAACTTCTCTAGTCGAACTAGCTTCACAGTTTGAGTCACGCGAGCATTTGAGATGATTTGCAAACTACCTTCGGAAGTTTGAGTCTTCTTGACCAGTTGCACTAATGCTCCTAGGCCAGAACTGTCAACAAAGTCTATCGTCGAGAGGTCCAAAATAATATTGGTCGGACCCTCATCGATATACATGCCGATCTTCTTACGAAAAGCTGGCTCGGAAAAGGCGTCTAACAAACCAGCGAGGCGAAATATTTGATAATTTTCCCTGACATCACGAGTGCCTCTTAAACTAACGGTCAGGGTTAGTGGCTCAGGAATAAAACCCCCTCCTATCAATATTTTGTTTGGCTCTATCAGGATCGATGATCTAGACTAACATGGGCAATGGGGTTTGTGCAACCTACTCAGGGACGGAAGTACGAGCCGATTTTTCGCACGCTCCGGGCCCCCTCCGCTGCGAGTTCGCATGGCCTGGACAAACCGCTCGAACAGATAATCGGCGTCGTGGGGACCGGGACTCGCCTCTGGGTGATGCTGGACGGAAAATAGCGGCAGCGATCTGTGCCGCAACCCCGCGACCGTGCGGTCATTCAGGTTCCAGTGACTAATTTCCACATCGGCGTTGGCCAAGGATTCCGGATCGATGGCAAAACTGTGATTCTGGCTGGTTATCTCAACCTGTTGAGATAACCCAGCAGGCTGATTTAAGCCGCGATGACCGAATTTGAGCTTGTAGGTTTGGGCCCCCAAGGACAGCCCTAAAATCTGGTGTCCCATACAGATGCCAAACATGGGTTTTTCCGCAGCCAACAAGGCTTTGGCGGTTTCGATCCCCTCGGTGACGGCGGCGGGATCTCCAGGACCGTTGGAGAGAAAGATGCCATCGGGGTTGTATTTGAGAATCTCTGCGGCCAGCGTGCTGGCCGGGACGACGATGACGCGGCAACCGTAACTGGCCAAGCGGCGGAGAATATTGCGTTTGATGCCAAAATCGATGGCGACTACGGTGAAGGTTTCTGTGGTGCTACCCACACCAGTGGGGTTGAACTCCCAAACCTCCTCGGTGGCCTCAGACCACTCGTAGACTTGGGATGTGGTCACTTCGCGAACGAGATTTAAGCCATTCATGCTGGGTGCAAGCTTTACTTGGGCGAGTAATTCGGCCTCGTCCAGGATTTCGGTGGAAATGCCGCCGTTCATGGCCCCGACAACGCGGATTCTGCGGGTGACGGCGCGGGTGTCGATGCCGTATATGGCGATAATGCCGTGTTGTTTCAGGTAGTCCGGTAGAGATTGGGTGGATCGCCAGTTGCTGGGGCGGGTGCAGATGTTGCGGGCGATCGCCCCCTTGACCTGGGGCCTACTGGATTCTTCATCTTCCGGGTTGACGCCGGTGTTTCCCAATTCCGGATAGGTGAAGGTGACGATCTGACCGCAGTAGCTGGGGTCGGTCAGGACTTCTTGATAGCCAGTCATCCCGGTGTTAAACACGACCTCCCCTATGGTGGTTCCGGTGGCACCGAAAGACCAGCCGCGATAGCTGGAACCATCGGCGAGCACTAGCAAGGCGGACTTAGCATGAGAATTTGGCATAGATATGTTCGTAAAGCTGACAACGATGGTTATTATGGCACGATCGCCCTGGGTTGGATGGGTATCTGGATGACAAATTCCGCGGTGTGGTCTTGCGCCCGTTGGTAGGAGGGTGTGGTCAAAACCCGTTGGTACTCGGCCTCCCCGCCCGCCTAACCCTAAAGGGTCCGGCTACATGACGGGAGAGCCAAATCCCTTCATTAGCGTTATTCAGTCTCCCACAGATTCTAACGGGGATAGCTATTTAGAGACAGTCCTTAAACTCAACTTTGAGGATCTCGACAAGGCTCGATTTCTCGTGGAATACGACGCCGAACCTAGCGGGTGGACTGTAACCATTGGTGACTCGGTATCAAACAATGGTTGGGGAGGCGACGGCGGTCACACCAGCAATGCTGCCGAGATGCAAATCTTTGACACGAGGATAGACGTTTACAGCAATGTCTTACCTGGTTACCAGAATGTAACAACAGATGGTCATCTCTACCTGCTGAGGGTGCCTGACATTTTCAGTTCTGGCTCAACAGTTGTTTTAGAAGTCAGTGACGAACATTTAGCTTGGGACAACCAGAGTGGAGCTGCTGGAGAGTTAGACTCAGAGTACTTATATAACCTAAGTTGCTACCTATAAAACCTCAAAACCCAAATTAGCCCAAATTGGCCAAAATTGCCTTGTGATTTACCTTTACCAAAAATGGCTGTCTGGGACGTAGAAATTTTTATAGGTCGCAACTTGAGTTATATACATGTATCACCAGATGCTCTCCGCTGCGCTTCGGGCTATCAACTACTTATGACCACACCCTTGCAGATTTAACAATAACAATTCTGGCTGGAACGTTATGGGTACAGGGTTGCTACGATTTTATCTGATAGGCAAATCCGCAGTTTAAATGCGCGACAGCTTATATCATGTCCGGACGATTGGCCATAATTGCAATGCTGTAAAAACAAGGGTTTCAGGTGTTTTTATTCAGGGTGTTTGACCGGACATAATATTACTAGCTTAACCTTATACACCAGCATAATCTCAAAAATATAAAAAAAGATAAAAAGTTGAGAAAGTGATAATAAAATGCTCTAATTAGGGTATGCTATTTTTAGCGATAAAAATTTTACATGAACTCTGTTGATGAACAAACATTAATCTGTTAACTAGCTCAAAACCCGTTCAACCGGAAACGATATCATCCATCCGATCGCGCCCATGTGGCCCTTTCACAGGGGTGCGGTCAATCATTTGTTGCATTGGTAGGGTGGGCACCTTCGATATATCCACGCCTGGCGCTAATCGCACAAAAGAGTGGATATATCGACCTACCATTCGCGGGTTTGAGCAACAACAACCAACTGTTTGTGACCACACCCCTTTCACAGAGAAAATAAGCCATAGGATATCTTCGGTGACCAGTATTGTAGGTGTACGGCATCGGAAGCTAAGGGATATAAACCGAGAAATTATCTATTGCCGTGCCTCGGCAGTCGCAGATTATCAGCCGATCGTATCTTATCGCCCGGCCGGGGCACGGCTTTTTTAACATCATCATCTGAACCGATAATTTTCTTCCCTAGCCCGCGCAGGCGGGCTTTGTTCATGTAGCCCGACCCTTTAGGGTTGGGGCGGTGGGGTTGCGGTGGGGTTGGGGTGGTGGCTGACAGGCAACAATTAACCACGAGCCTTTGGTCGGATGGGAATCTCGATGACAAATTCCGCCCCCTGTCCCGGTGCGGAAATACAGTTGAGCTTCCCTCCATGTTTATTTACCACGATCGAGGAACTGGTAGACAACCCCAAGCCCGTGCCAGCACCCACGGGCTTCGTGGTAAAGAATGGGTCAAAAATCTTCTTTTTGACTTCGGAGGGAATGCCAGTACCATTATCAGCAATGCGGATCTTCACCCAGTGGGAAGCTGTCACGGAGGTGCGAATGGTAATTTTCGGTAAATTTTTATCTCCCAGGCCCGATGCTTTCTGCTCCTCTGACAAAGCATCAATGGCATTATTTAGTATCTGCATAAACACCTGATTCAGCTCAGAAGCATAACAGGTCACCTTTGGCAGTTTACCATACTGTTTAATCACCTGAATTTCCTCACGCTCCTTATTTCCTCTGAGTCCAGACTGCAATATTAGTAGAGTGCTGTCGATCCCCTCATGGATATCCACTGGCTTCATGTCGGCTTCATCCAGATGGGAGAAAGAACGCACCTCGTGGACAATATTGCGGATGCGATCAGCTCCCATTTTCATCGATAAGAGCAGTTGTTGCAAGTCTCGTACCAGGAATTCTAGGTCGATATCCTCTATGGTCTCGCTGATTTCGGACACCGGGTCCGGATAGTAATACTGGTATTTTTGCATCAGATCGAGAAAGTCTTTAAAATATTCCTCTGCATGAGAGAGATTGCCGTAGATGAAGCTGACTGGGTTGTTGATTTCATGGGCAACACCCGCTACTATCTGCCCCAAGCTGGACATTTTTTCCTTCTGAATCAGTTGGGCTTGGGTACGCTTTAGTTCGGACAGAGTTTGTTCTAGATGCAGGTTTTTTTCGTTTAATTCCTGCGTTCTATCTCTGACTTTATGCTCCACTGAGGCATACAGCAAGGCATTGTCTAGGGCGATCGCGGCTTGGGCAGAAAGCAGCCTTAACACTTCCAGCCTCTCAGGGGTAAAGGCCCCGCTGGTAAGATTGTTTTCCAAGTACAGGATAGCAATTAGTTTGCCCCCTTTGACGATCGGGGTACATAAGAGAGATTTCAGTTGTACGCGGGCAATATAAGGATCGTTGGTAAAATTTACCTCAGATGCGGCATTGCTTAATACTACATCCGAGCCCGTTCGCTGGACATAATGGATTACAGTCACTGGCAAATCCCGAGCATCTTCTACTGGCTGTGATTGCTGTACAACTACCAGTTCTGGGTCTACTGCTGAAGAGGCTTCGATCAGCAGTTCTCCTTCTCTAGGCAATAGCAGACAACCTTGTCGCGCCCCGGCATTTTCCATGAGAATCTTCATCAAGCTTGACAGTAATTTATCCAGGAATATTTCACCGGAAATAGCTTGGGCTGCTTTCAGCACTGTGGCTAAATCTAGGGAAGCCAAACTCCGGCCAGTTATATAGGTTGTAGCGATCGCCTCGATTATCCGATTATAGGCTGAATTTTGGGCTAGCCACAGGGGATAGTTTTTCTGCAAATCTTCGACTTTGCGTAATGCGCCCCAAAGTCGGTAGCCATAGTATGCTTTCTGCATGTATAGTTGGGCAAATTCCTCTTTGTCTTTGCTTAACCAGAACTTGGCTGCTAGTTCATTTGCCAAGGCTTCATTCTGGAGGAACTCATTTTCTCGGGCCGAGGAGATGGCTCGATCGTACAAATCCATGATTGTTTCTAAATCTCCACCGGAGATCCTGGCCATTTCTGCTGCTACCAACAGATACTTGTGCAGGAAGTTTTCCGGGCAGATGTCCGCCCAGATTTGCATCTGCTGTTGATTAGCTGTCAATTGTTGCCAATATTGTTGTTTTGTTTCAGCTGAAGCCTCCTGATAGAGAGCGGCCAGACTGAGGGAGTAGTAAAAATTATGTTCGGACATTTGGAACTGGCCGAGAATAAAGGATATCTGCTTTTCTGCTGCCAATGCACAGTTTAATGCTTCAGTAAAATGACTATACAGATAGAGAACCTGAGACTTAAATACATGAAAAGTACATATCCAAGCAAAACTGTTATGAAATTGACAACGTTCCAGATATTGTACCTCGTTAATTTCGTCATTGTGAAACTCCAGCTTGCTGGCCGTCAGGCCGCTCAAATTCCAGAGCGTCAGTTGCAAAGCTAATAAGTCATCAATTGCCCATTGATTTTTTTTGTTAAACTGCAAGAACTTGGGCAGCGTTAAGTGAATCTGTTCCAGATTTTTACCTTGATAGAATAAGTAACGTAATTGGTGAGCGAGCGCGTATCCAGAGTGCCGGAACTCCCCAGATGACAAACCTGCTTGATACCCATCACTGAAAATATCTTCAGCCCATTTAATATGTTTTACCCAATGATTCAAATTACCAGCCATAACCAAACAAACACTTTTGAGCCGGATTATTGAATTTATCGCTCATCTGCACCGCCAGCTGGCCAAACTCATAGCCAGATCGATAGTCACCTAAAACAGACCCCAGGATCAGTCCGTAAGTAACGTAAGCCTTGGCTGATTCGGGAACGTGACCGTATTTGAGCGAGATTTGAGCCATTTTGACGACAATCACGGCGTAGAGAACTTGATTGCTAAAGTAGGCAGGCGGATCGATATTCGACAATAATTTTACTACTAATTTTTGCGCTGGTATGGTCATTTCCGGTGCATCCAGCAAGGAAGCAATTTCTCGCTTTCCCAAATTCTCCCTTGCTTGGGCTATTTCTTCATCCAGGGCCTTTTGCAAATCAGATTCCGGCAAGTCAATTCCTAACAGCTTAAGAGCTTTCCGCCCTATTTGAATGGCTGCTTCGTATTCAGACATGAGAGTATACTGCACCAGGAGCATGTCGTACATTTCTGCCTTTTCTCGGGCCGTTTTCACTCGTAATTTCGTCAGGTTAATCAATTGTTGCGATCGCTCGAAGTTGCCGTTTAAGTACTCAACCTCTGCCCTTGACTTAGACAATGCCAAGGTCAAATCATACTGTTGTACCCAGCTATTTGGGGTTAAACATGCCATCCCTGCTGTCAAATACTCCCTGGCTGCGGCGTAAGCGGTTGCATCCTTGGCTTTTTGACCCGCTGATAGATTCAAACTTGCCAATTTCACCAGTTCAGAAGGATCTGCAATCAATTCTCGACCCTGATTTAGATGATCGACTAACTCAAAGATTCTTTCTTCTCGTGCTTCTGAGGGGATATTCGCCAGCAATAGCCGCCCAATCCTGAGATGAACTGCTTTTTTCTGGTCTGCATCAATCAGGGCTTCAGCAGCCTGTTGCACCCGATCGTGCCGGAATTGATAATTTAAGATTAACAGAGGTGTATCAATTTCCATCATGTCAGTAGTTTCTAACTCTGATGTAGGCTGAATTAATCCTAACTTAATTGCTGGCAGCAGGGCCTCGTAAGTTTCGGCAGCAGATTTTTCCTGGACGATCGAGAGGGTGTCTAAGTCAAACTGGTTGCCCACACAAGCTGCTAAGGGTAAAATCTGCTGAGTATGGTCGGGCAGTTTCTGCAATTTCGATATCATTAATTCTACCACATTGTCCGTGATGCCCTGGGCCTCAATTCTCTTAATATCCCATTGCCAGCCTCTTTGCTGAAAGTCAAATGTCAGCAGGTTTTCTTGATGCAGGGTTTTGAGAAATTCATTCACAAAGAAAGGATCCCCTCAGTTTTCCCGACCACCAAAGGTCTGACCCGTTCGCGATCGCTATGCAAGGTATCGGCAATCAATTGGGTAATCTGCTCCAAGTTTAAGGGCCTTAAGTTAATCTGCTTGACGATCGCCCCTTGCTTTTCGTTCGCACAGCGTGCGCGCAGCGCATTCTCCTCAAGGGCAATCGTCAATGGATGAGTGGGGCTAACTTCATTATCTCGATAGGCGACAATCAAAAGCAGAGAGTGGGTGTCGGGATCAGTCATCATGAGATCAATCAACTTGAGCGTAGCCGAGTCTGCCCATTGCAAATCGTCTAGAAAGATAACGAAGGGATGTTCCTGTTGACAAAATACCCGGATCAAGTTTTGAAAGACGAGATTAAAGCGGTTTTGAGTCTCAGTATATCCTAGTTCTTGCACCGCAGGCTGAGGTCCGATAATTAATTCCACTTCCGGAATGACATCAATAATCACCTGCCCATTCGGCCTCACTGCTGCTAATATTTGAGAACGCCAGCGGTTAAGTTCTGCTTCACTTTCCGTTAACAGTTGCCGCACTAATTCACCAAAAGCACTAACGACGGCAGAGTAGGGTATATTCCGCTGAAACTGGTCAAATTTTCCGGAGATAAAATAGCCGCGTTTGCGGGTAATAGGTTGATAAAGTTCCTGCACTAGAGCTGATTTGCCGATGCCCGAATAACCCGCCACTAACATCATCTCAGTTTTTCCCTGGCTGATGCGATCGAATGCCTTGAGTAAGGTCTCAACTTCTTGCTCTCGGCCATAGAGTTTTTGCGGAATTTGGAATTTTTCGGAAATATCTTGACTTCCCAGGGCAAATTCTGATATATTTCCCTGAGTCTGGAGTTGAGTGAGACATAATTCTAAATCGGCTTTAATTCCACCGGCACTTTGATATCGTTCTTCTGCGGTTTTCGCTAACAATTTCATCACAATGGCTGATACTGCTTGCGGAATATCTCGATTAAGTTCATGAGGCGGCAATGGCTGTTTTGCGATGTGACAATGCACTAACTCCATGGCATCGGTGGTAGCAAAAGGCGGCTGATGGGTCAGCAGTTGGTAAAAGGTGGCACCGAGGCTGTAAAAGTCCGTGCGGTAATCGAGCGATCGGTTCATTCTGCCAGTCTGTTCCGGGGACATATAGGGTAAGGTTCCTTCTAAGACTGCCGTATTTTTGAGGCTGGTATTTGAACGTGATAAGATGGTGGCAATACCAAAGTCGATGATTTTCAGCTCTCCTGTGGTGGAATTGAAGACGATATTGGCAGGGTTAATGTCTTTGTGGACGATCTGGGCAGGCGCAGCCTTGTGGAGTTCACCCAGAATCTCGGTAATGCGAATGGCGAGATCCAGAAATTCCGACAGGGTAAACTGGCGTTCCCCGATCGCTGACAGTAAGGAGTCCCCACCGAAATCTTCCAATATCATTACCAGAGTATTCTTAACCAGCTGCAAGTCATAGGCTTCGATAACGCCATGGATATTCAGTCCACGAAGCAGAGAATATTCCTGCTTATATCGGGTGAGTTCTCCCGGCGTGGGATAATCTTGCTTGAGTACCTTGAGGATAACAGGTTTATTATCTTGTTTGCGGATGCCTCGATACACATGGGACTTGGCACTTTCATAGATTTTGGGGATAATCTGGTAACCGGGAAGGGCGATCATACTCTCTGTTCTCCTATAGGTGTAAATTCACTTCTTAGAAAATAATGCGTTATCGTAGCAGCAGATATGGGTGATTTAAGTCAGACGCTTTCACTTACAGCTATGTTAAAACATTATACCTCTGGTTCGGCATTAATTTTGGGCATTTTAGCAATCTTATTTGTCGCCTGTAGCCACAATGAAGTCACAGATGTCAGTAACAATGTCAGTTCAACACCAACAATGGATGGCGGTCCCGCACCCGTAGCCCCCCCCATACAGCCGCCAAGCACAAAAGCGCAGCCGGATTATTATCAGCGAGCCCGTCTCAAAGCTGACAGTGCTGTAAGTATTGGCCAATCTGCTCAATCTCCTGAGGATTGGCAGCTGGTGGCAAGTCGCTGGCAACAGGCGATCGCCCTCCTGCAAGCCATACCCCCAGATAGTCCCCAACGGACTCACGCCCTCACCAAAATAGCAGAATACCAGGGCCATCTTGCCCAGGCCCTGGAACAGGCCCAAAGCAACCGCCCCACCTCCTCGACATCAGTGGCCTTCGAGATAGTACCAGCACCTGCGGCAAGGACACCACGAGTTTTTCCCGCCAGAATCAAGCGTCGAATTGGTGGTACGCCGGTAATAGATGTGCGTTTTAACGGCTCCCAGACCTTTGAGATGATTGTGGATACGGGAGCCAGTGGCGTTGCGCTCACTGAAGATATGGCCCGAGCGCTCGCTCTGGTGATTGTCGGGATAATTCAAGCTAATAAAGCTAGTGACAAGGAAGTCCAGTTTCCTGTCGGTTTTGTCCAGGAGATCGCCGTCGGCGGTGCTACTGTCCGGGATGTCCGAGTGGCGATCGCCCCCCAGCTGGACATCGGACTTCTCGGATATGACTTCTTCGGCAATTACGATATCATTATTCGCCGAGATGTGATATAATTTCATCTCCGCTGAATCATATTTATGTAGAAAATTTAAGATTAAGTTAAGTTTTATTGCAATAAGTGAACAAAATCAAAGGGAGAGAGCTAAGATGTAAAAGGTTGAGGCTGCTAATTGCTAATAGTTAATAGTTAATAGCAATTCGTAGACGCGACGGTGCCTCCCGACTCCTAGGATCGGAAAAGGGAGACACCTTCGATGGACGGCCATTATCAGTTATGGGCATCTTTTACAAACTCAAAGGTTAATAAACAGAGAGAGGCAGAATTAGTTATGACTAGGTATTTGTGTCCTTGTTGTTCGCAACCTCTCATTTTTCACATCAGCCACAAAAAAAAATTCTGGTATTGTATCAGCTGTCATCAAGAAATGCCAGCAATAGAAAACCATGAGACAGAATTAACACTTCCGATTGAGTCAAAGTGGGTATTGCCAGATAAGCAAGAGCTGTACGATCGGATTATTGAAACCACAAAAGAGGGGAGTTTGCTTCTGGATCCAGAATGGAATACGGCTTTTGTGAATGGCAGGATGACAGAAATACTGGGCTACAGTGAGTCGGCAATGCAACGGATGCCGCTGTTGATGTTGATAGATGAGGAATATCAACAGCAGGCATCCGAAAATCTACATAAATGTCGTCAAGGGCTGGATCGGGAAATGGAGTTGAAATTCAGCCACAGAGATGGTTCGGAAGTATGGGCGAACCTGTATACTAATTCCATCTTTGATGCAGCGGATATATACGTAGGAGTGCTAGTAATAGTTACCAACATTACCGAGCAGAAAAGGGCGGCAGAGAAATTGCAAAAGCAACGTCGGCAGCAGCAATCCCTGAATTTTATAACTCAAGCCATCCGCAGTTCGATCGATTTAGAGACGATGTTTTCGGCAGCTGTATCGGAAATGCTCCAACTCCTGCAAGCTGACTACGTTCACATCTTCCAATATATATATGAACGTCAGCTATGGTTGAATGTGGTTGAGTCTCGCAGCCATCCAGCATTGCCCGCGACTCTGGGACGGGAAATTCATGCAGGGGCCCTCCCTGCTAAAATCAACAGTTTAGAAATTGTGCGCAGTGATGATAACGGCATTGATGCAGACAAGCGGGCTGAAACTTTTACCGGAACTTGGTTGCTAGTACCGTTGCACTTGGGGGTATCAGTCTGGGGTGGGATAATTATAGTCATGCCAAGTGAATCCTACAAGTGGCAAGAATCAGAGATTGAGTGGCTGCGTACTGTTGCCAACCAACTAGACATGGGCATCAACCAAGCCGTATTATATCAACAGTTGGCAGCAGCTCACCAAGAATTAAAGTATTTGGCAGCCTTAGATGATATTCCCAAAAATGTCACTCTCACCTTGCGTTCCCAGGCGGATCCTGGGTTGACACGCACCTGGGAGGATGGGGATACAAAAAAAAAGCCTGCGGGGTTGGAGAACATTACGACAGAAGGGCGCTCGGGTTCTTTTCTCCCTGAGCAATCATTATTAATGAGCTATGTTGCCTATTATCTGAGTCGGGGTAAAACTGTGCTCAGTCCCATGAGTGATGTCCTATCATTTGACGGGAAACTGTACAATTACCAAGGATATCACGAGTATTTCCAGGATTTTTGGCAGCAACTCCAGCAGCGTCGCGACTTCCGCGAGCTTTATCTGGAAGCAGATAGTTATTGCTTCGGTGACTTTTTAGCTGGAAGTTGCACTGTGAGCGAGTGCGCCCGTTGTCAGCTGCCAATATCCATGTCAGCAGGTCATGTTGACAAGGTTCCTGGTTGTAATGGATTCTGTGGGGGTTTATTATCTCAAAAAGAGAATCAGAACTTGGAAGAGCAACCTTGCTTAACCTCCGTGCTTGCCATTGGGGCGCTACCGAATGGCTCTAAAAACTTAGAGGAATTGTTCGCTCGCAACGGATTTGCAGTCACCTTTGTCAGTCAACCAGAAGAAATTATCTGGCAATCTTTACCTGATACTATAGATCTGGTACTGATTCACGCGGAAGTTTCCCTTGTCGAGGGCAAAGCTTGGACTCAGAAACTGCGTCGTCACCCACAGCTAAACTCTACTCCCATTATTGCTCTGAGTGCTGAAGCTGGGCATCCTCTGAGCTGGGTTGAGCGAGATCTCGGAGTGGAAGATTACCTGCTGACTCCTCTAGGGGGCGAGAGGCTAGCTGCTCATTTGCGCGGCTGTTCTCAATCCCAACTCAGCTTTGCTGGCACTGAGTTGCATTGGTTTCCGCGTTAGATCGAAGGTTTGTAGTGAGGACTAAAGTCCTCACCGTGGGCGAGGTAAAAACTAAAGTCTGCTAGGCTCAGTTTGCCGCATCTCACTTTTGCTGCGACCAGATTTTGCCCAGAAACCAGGTTTTGACAAAAAACCTGGTTTCTTACTACGAACGGCCTCCGAAGCACTAAAGTGCTTACTACGAACGGTTTTGACAAAAACCTGGTTTCTTACTACGAACGGCCTCCGAAGCACTAAAGTGCTTACTACGAACGGACTTTTTTACATATTTGCTACATATGAGAAAAACTCAGTTTAGCAAACCCCACGGGACAATTGTACTTGCCATGAGCGCTGATGGCAAGATATCCGATGTAGGGCGATCGCCTGCTCGTTTCGGTTCAGCAGCAGACAAAGCCCATCTGGAAAAACAAATTGCGATGGCAGATGGAGTATTATTTGGAGCGGGCACTCTCCGCGCCTATGGGACAACGATGCCCATTTCTAACCCCAAGCTATTGCAGCAACGAGAATCAGATGGCAAACCACCCCAACCAGTGCAAATACTGGTATCTAGATCGGCTAATATTGACTCTTCTTTACGTTTTTTCCAGCAACCCGTCCCCCGCTGGTTATTAACAACCGCTGCTGGAGCCAAACATTACCATAGTGACCGAGATCGGCCCGACGTCACCAATAGTACAGGCTCTGAGTTTGAAAAGATTATCATTGCTAAAATGGGGCATCAAGGGATTGATTGGGTTGACGCTTTCCGTCAGTTAGCGCAGCTGGAGTTAAAACGTTTAGCAATTCTGGGAGGCGGCCAATTGGTCGCCTCACTGCTAGCTGCTGATGTGATTGATGAATTATGGCTGACAGTTTGTCCCTTAATTTTGGGTGGCGCAGCTGCACCCACTCCTGTGGAGGGTGCAGGATTGTTATCAGCGAAACATTTGCAGTTGTTATCTGTTGATACTATAGAACAGGAGGTATTTCTGCATTATAGCATTGTCCGACGATCGGGAAATACCTTGAATAGTTTAAGCTGAAATTGGGAGCATGTCAATTTCTCAGTATTTTTGCTCTCAAACTGCATTACCTGCTCTTAGGTCAACTAACCACTGCTGACATGCTTTCCTGAAATTAGCTTGCCTTTTTCTCACGATCGATCGATTGTTCAAGTTTTTCTCCCAGAGAGTCCCTATGGTCAAACAAATCTCGCCTCAAATTAGAGTTACTTGGATTGACAAAATTGCCGAAATCCCCCAAGCTGAGTGGGATAGGCTAGCCCAACCCCTGAAGACGCCGTTTTTTGAATGGGATTGGTTGCACAATCTGGAAGCGTCTGGTTGTGCGGTGGCACGGGCGGGTTGGCAACCCTGCCATTTGACCCTGTGGCGGGATAAACAACTTATAGCAGCCGCGCCGCTTTATGTCAAGAGTCACAGCTATGGAGAATTTGTGTTTGACCACCAATGGGCAGATTTAGCCTATCGGTTGGGGATTGAATATTACCCGAAACTGCTAGGAATGAGTCCCTTTACCCCGGCGGTGGGCTATCGGTTTTTGATTGCCGATGGAGAAGATGAAGATGAACTTACGGAGTTGATGGTAGCAGCGATCGACCATTTTTGCGATAGCCACAACATTTCTGGCTGTAACTTTCTCTATGTCGATCCCGAATGGCGATCGCGCCTCGAAGGCCACGACTTTTCCAGCTGGCTGCACCACAACAGTATTTGGCAAAATCAAGGCTTTCAGACCTTTGATGATTATTTAGGCATGTTCAATGCCAATCAGCGCCGGAATATCAAACGGGAACGGAAAGCCTTATCAAAATCAGGTTTAGAGATGAAAATGCACGCGGGCGATGATATTCCTCACTCCCTGCTTCTCTTAATGTACGATTTTTACAGCCACCATTGCGATCGGTTTGGCTGGTGGGGAAGCAAGTATTTAACTAAGGAATTCTTTGAGGCATTATATCACAATTATCGCCATCGAGTATTACTGGCCGCCGCCCACCGGGAAGGGGACGATCGCCATCCGATGGGGATGTCTTTTTGCATCACCAAGGGCGATCGTTTGTACGGGCGCTATTGGGGCAGTTTTTCCGAATACGACTGCCTGCATTTTAACGCTTGCTATTACTCTCCCATTGATTGGGCGATCGCTCAGGGCATCCAAATGTTTGACCCCGGTGCGGGCGGGGGTCACAAAAAGCGTCGCGGCTTTCCCGCCACCCCCCATCATAGCTTGCACCGCTTTTATAATCAACGTCTGATGCAAATTCTGCGTACCCACATCGCCCAAATTAATGAAATGGAACGGGAACAAATTGAGGCTATTAACCAAGAATTGCCCTTTAGTAAACGGGAGTGAATGGGTGTGGTATTGGGCCCGTTGGTACTCGGTCTCGTAGCCCGATTTTTCCGGAACGGTACCCTAAAGGGCCCGGCTACTCGAACCAAGTGACCGCACCCGACCGAACCCTAAAGGGCCCGGCTACATGAACTTGCGCCCGCCTGCGCGGGCTATATTACATGCATCTGGGCAGCGGAGGGTTCCCGGAGCGTGCAACCCAGCTATCAACTTTTTCCGGAACGGTGGAGGATAATTGATCAATTATGACATCACGAGAGTTAAGAGTAGGGTGGGCACCGCCCACCATTCGCGGGTCTGGGCAACAACCACTAACTGACGCATGACCACACCCGGAGTTTTAGCAGGATTTGCAGAGGACAGAGGATTATAGATAGTAAATAATTGGGATGTAAATTTTGTTTAAGCAGGAGGGGATGATAATGAGTAAGCATAAATTAGCGATCGACAATATTCAAGTGCCAGAAGGTTATCAAAAAACTGAGGTTGGGGTGATTCCTGAAGATTGGGATGTGCAGGCTTTGTCAGAAATGTGCGTAAAAATTCAGGATGGAACACATTTTTCTCCATCATTAGGAGGTAATGATTATCTTTACATTACATCAAAGAATCTTGGACGCGAGGCATTAAAGATTTCTAATGCTGAAAGAATTGATGCAATTCAGCACAGGGCGATCTATAGTCGTTGTGACGTAAGGAAAGGCGATCTTCTCCTAACAAAGGATGGAGTAAATACCGGAGATGCTGCATTAAATCACTTAAATGAAGAATTTAGTCTATTATCGAGCGTAGCATTTCTAAGATTCAATACTAAGAAATATGATCCAAGTTACTTCCTGCAACAAATTTTGTCGTCAGATGGTCAGAATCGCATTAAAGAGCTAATGTCTGGCAATGCAATTACTCGTCTCACGCTTGAGAAAATTCGTAGGATTCAGTTTTCAGTTCCACCATTAAAAGAACAACGCGCGATCGCCCAAACCCTATCGGACGTAGATGGCCTGATTGCAGCACTGGATAAGCTGATCGCCAAAAAGCGCAACATCAAAACCGCCACCATGCAAGAACTCCTCATCGGGAAGAAACGCCTGCCGGGGTTTCATGGTGAGTGGGAAATGAAGCTATTGGGAGAAATGGGAGTAACATACGGTGGACTTAATGGAAAAACAAAAGCAGACTTCGGTACTGGCTCCTCTCAGTATATTCCTTTCCTAAATATCATTAATAACGTTGTTGTAGATCCTGACGATATTAAAACAGTAAAAGTATCTATTTCCGAGAATCAAAACAAAGTAAAAATGGGCGATCTTTTTTTTAAAGGCTCGTCAGAGACTCCTGAAAAGGTTGGAATGTGTGCAGTGCTACTGACAACAATTAATCATGTATATTTAAACAGTTTTTGCTTTGGATTTAGACTTCACGATGACCTTGAAGCTGATGGGCTGTTTTTAGCTTATTTTTTTAGGAGTAATGAAGGGCGTAAGCTTTTGTATACCTTGGCACAAGGTACAACTAGATACAACCTATCTAAAACAAATTTTATGAAACTAAAGTTGAAAATTCCGACACCGCAAGAACAACGCGCGATCGCAACGATCCTGTCGGACATGGATGCGGAAATAGCGGCATTAGAAAAGCGCCGGGCCAAAACCAAAGCCATGAAACAAGGTATGATGCAGGAACTCTTAACCGGAAAAACCCGACTCATCAATCCAAACAATCCTTGTAATTAAGCCCCTGCGCAGCGGAAGGGGCCTGGAGCGTGGGCTTTGTTATGGTATATTTTTGCCAGATTCTGAAGAGGCTGACAAACTCATCTACTTTCTCGAAGTCCAATTTCAGCCCAATGAGGATTTCTACTGGCGTTTTTTTACGGAAATCTTCGCATACATTGGTCAATACAAACCGAAAAACGATTGGTTGGCAGTAGCAGTATTTGTCACCCGAAATTTAGATCCAGGACTGCCAACAGCTTATCGTTCCCGAACAGTCAGCAATTGAAGTGCGTGTATTTGTCGGAGTTGTCCAAACCATCAGATCCATCCCTGGGTTTGGGGATAATCCAGTTGGCCCTAGGGTCGGAGTCCGAGGCAGTTACACAAACTAATCGACTGATGCTTAAAGCACGGCAGTCAGTTGACGATGTAGCCTTCCAGCGGAAGGTTATAGAATTGATAGAAAGCACACTGGTCTATAAGTTTACCAAGTTGAGTCGGGAGGAGATTGAAGCTATGTTCGCGTTGAGTGACTTAAAACAGACGAAGGTTTATCAAGAAGGCAAGGAAGAAGGCAAGAAAGAAGGCAAGCTAGAAGGCAAGCTAGAAGGCAAGCTGGAAGGAGTACCTGGGTTCTTAGCACTTGGGTTGACTGTAGAACAAATCGCCAGGACGTTAGGTTTGGATGTTGAGGTCGTTCAGCAGGCCGCTGTCCCTGCTGAAAAGCCCCCAAAACAGTCAGAAACTGAGAGTTAGAAATCGCTTTTAGCTCTGGTCAGGGTTGGGGGATTTTGTAGCCTGCGCGGGCGAAGTTAAGTCTAGCCCTACGCCGTGTCTCCTGGGAGATCGATGTTTCCCGGGAAACATCCTAGTCACACTTCATAGCAGACACGGCCCCCTAGTTCCCACGGCTCTGCCTGGGAACGGGTGACGGCGCGGTACTTCAGATCGATGCTAGACCCGAAAGAAAACAGGTTCTTGAGAGAAATGCGATCGCCCGCCCTGGCCTGGACTAGAATAAAATCACATCACAAGGTTAATCGCGAGCGAAATTATCTCTCATGAATCAAATTGCCCAAGACATTGCCGCCATTGATGACAAACTCTCCAAGCGTGACCTCGCCCTCGATAATGGCGGATACTTCATTATCTACCTGGATCGAGAGGCGAAGTTAATTTGTGCCAAACATTTCACTCATGCGATCGACTCTCGGGGTAGGGCTGTAGATCCAGAAACGGGCAAGGTTATCCCCGCACGGGGTAAGGTGGAACGCACCGCCGAAACCCTGTATACTGCCAGAACCGCCAAAGAATTATGTGTAAAAATTTTTGAAGAAGCCCAGCCTTGCCCCGTGACCCTATTAGATCACGCGGCGTATCTGGGACGAGAATTCATCAGGGCGGAACTAGCTCTGATCTCCGGACAAGAGTACGTTCAGGACTAGAATAGTTCATGGCAAGCAATGAACTAGCCATCAATTTTGGTACAGCCAGAAGTAGGTAACCATCGGGATAATGGTCGCCAGAATTAGCAAGACAATCACCCAGGTGGTGGCGTTGCTGTTTTTGGTTTCTTCTGGGGTGGCAAAGGTGCCTTCCACTCGTACATTATCTTCGATCGCGGGGGGACCGGGATCCGGCTTGCCAGATAATACGGCTGTTAGCCGATCGCCTGCCGCCAAGAAGGCACGGTTATATTGATTATCATTGCGGATGGGGACTTGCATGGTTTCGGAGACCACACTCTGGGCAATATCATCGGACATCAGCTGTTTCACAGCCGCCCCAGTGCGGATCCCAATGTTATTAGTGACGATATCCAGGACGACTAAGGTTTGATTAGCTTGCGCTTCTGGGGTGGGGAACCACTTAGCAAGCAGCTTCTCGGTAAAACTGTCGATCGTTTCCCCGTAGTCCAGGCGGCGGATGGTCACCATCCTGACTTCGTTGCCAGTTTCTTGGGCGAGTTTGGACAGCTGACTGCTGAGTTTGCCTTCATTCAGGCGGCTGATCGCTTCCCCCATATCCACTACCCAAGTATCGTCACCCGCTGTCAGGTTCGGCATTTGATAAACGCCAGTAGCTCCAGCTGGCAGGGCAAGCAGCTGGGTTGCCAGCAGCAGCGCCACTAGGGGCAAAATCAGGCGATCTAGTTGTAAGAGCAATTTTCTCATGACCTTAACCAAAAGTTTGCATATTGTAAAATTATCTCTTTTGGAGGTCGATCGTGTTAGGTTCTGAGTATTAGATTTCCGATCATCTTGGACTATGACTTCCCCAGAGCTTTACAAAGGTTGGCTGATTGAGGCAAGACAAGTGTTCTGCGTACAAGTGTGGAGTGCAGGTGGTGGTGATTGCGTCATCCCCGTTCACAACGCCCAAAATGAGTCAGAGGCTCTCGCCCTCGCGAAGCGCTGGATCGACATGCAAACGGAACCCGCAGAGTCCCATCACCCATCGGACTCCTCGGAAGAGCACGATCCCTTTCCTCTGGACTGGGACGACGACGATATCCCATTTTAGCCTGAGTTTCTTCCCTCAGATCGCCCCTGTGTACTTTCTGTTAAGGGGGCGCGGAGGGCGAAAGCCCGTAGTCCAAGAGTTTAACGATAAAGATTATGGTCAGGGTCTAACCAGACGATGTAAAAAACATTGTCTCTAAAAAATCCATGTACCCTGCCATGTTCGTTAGCGGATATTTGAAACTGATAGGCTGTGACCACCACCTGGTCTTCATTAGGAATGCCAAAGCCATTCGGTTCAGTAGTATCCTGCCAGTCTATTGGATGACATCGCAGACTTTTACTACGATTATTGACAATCTCTTGAACAGTCAACTTAGATAAGTCCCGCAGTCTTCTCAAGAGTACTTCTAGATATCTGACATCTCGCCCTCTAATTGAAAATTTTTCCTTATCATCCTGATAATACATGAAGGAAAAGCTTACTTTGGGTATTTCTACTCCTAAGCGCTTTATCTCAGATGAGGAACCTTGGCTGCGAACATTTATCTTTTTCGTTTTTTTAGGCGGCACGGTTTTTGTAGTATTCTCTCATTGATTCTTTAGAAATGATAGCATCAGAATGTTCGACGATTAGCAGCCCTCTCCTCGCCTTAAGCCAAGGGTCTTCCCGATGAACCATGATTTCCAGTTCAAAAGCATCACACGTGAAATACTCCTCTGTTATTTTAGCTAAAAAATCCTCTACTGCTTGCGGCAACTGTGGTTTTTTCATCTGCTTGAGAATGGGTTTCCATTGAAATTTTTTGTACTCCTCAAATAAGGTCGGAATAGTAGGGCCGGGTGCCCAAGCTTCAAAATCATCTTCAAACAGGGGAGTGTCGTGAATAGCGAGATGCCAAGCTTGGGCATAATACACCAGCTTCTGTAGCTTGAGATTACTGATGAATGAACCAGTATCGTTGGCAACCCAAATGAAGTAATCAGCAATTTCGCTAGCAGTCGTTATCGTCGTTGCTTCGACGGCACGGCTCTTGTAAAACTCTCTCATTGATTCTTGAGAAATTATAGCATGAGAAGGTTCATCTCTAGGCAAACCTTTCCTGGCTTTAATCCAAGGATCTTCCCGACAAACCATGATTTCTATTTCAAAACCAGTGCCAAGGAAATATTCTCCTGTTATCTCCTCCAAAAAATCTTCTAATTTTGGAGAAAATTGTGGTTGTTTTACCTCCTTGATAATTGGTTTCCATTGAAATTTTTTGTACTCCTCAAATAAAGCCGGGATAACAGGACCATGTACCCAAGCCTCGAAATCATCTTCAAACAGAGGACTGTCGTGAATCGCCAAATGCCAAGCTTGGGCATAATATACTAGCTTCTGTAGCTTGAGGTTACTGATGAATGAGCCAGTGTCGTTGGCTACCCAGATGAAGTAGTCGGCGATTTCGCCAGCAGTCGTTATTGTCTTCATCGAACAGGTGTCCGGCCTGTCTAAAGTTGCGTTGTCGCTCATAAAGGTAGAGTAAATAGTTGGGCATTTGGATTATAGCACGGGACAAGCAAAACCCGCAACATATCCTGCTGCGGGTGCGATCGCATCACTTATGGCCATCTGAACCAGTAGCCGAGAAACCGGGTTTCTTAATCTGTTGCATAATAGCGAAAAATCGGGAGCATCTCACTTTTGCATTTTGGCATTAAATTCTGCTAATTGCGAATGGAGAATTGCGAATGGAGAATGGAAAATAGCCCCGATCTCAATTCTCAATTCTCAATTCTCAATTCTAGATTCTCAAGAAGGAAAACTGGGATGCACCCGAAAAATCACTCTTAGTAGGAGTAAAATTTATCCTCAACCTGGGATAATTTATCCTCGATTTCAAAATGGTTGGACTCGGACAACTTTTCAGCTATGGTCAGGAGTTCTCCAATCACCGCATAGACCTCTTGTGAATCAGAAAGAGTTGCCAGTTCCCAATCACCATGATAAATCGCGGTTTCCTCAAGATATGCAAGTCTGTGGTCGAGTTTTATCCTAGCATCTAGGAGTATTTGACCCAGCCTTTTGGCATTGCGTTTTTGTGCTTTCGCTTGTTGACGTGTAAGTAACATAGTTTTTACCTCAATGGTTTATATGTATACAATAAAAAGCGATCCTTGGCCTTCGTAACTGCAATGTGCTACTTTATGAAGTGGCTACTTACCCCAAACAGGCAACTTGTTGCTTAGGTTCGGGAACCCTCCTGTGATGATGCAAAAACCAGCGGTTATGTTTCCCCACGGAACTCAACCTACAGTTGGCTAATAGTTGCATGCTTCACAAAGCCGCACCCCTCGTTCCCACGGCGAAGCCTGGGACGGGTGGCGGCGGCGAGGTATATTTGCCAAAGACCAGATGCATCCGGTGGGCGGTGCCCACTACTACTACAGTTGAGAAGCGCCTAATACAGAAATTTTTGAGAGTTTTGGCCACTTCTACCAATTTACCCTTTCGACCCAAGGCAAGATCGGCCAATTCGACAAGGGTTGGGGTCTGCTTGGGGTCGAGAGGCCATGGCGATCGCCCAGCCTGCCCCGGGGCACGGCGGTATTCACATTATCATCTTAACCGAAATATCTTTGATGCCGTGCCTCTACAGGAAATGGCGATCGCCTGACCGCATCACATTCGCGATCGCCGAAAGGTAGGGGCACGGCATCCATAACATCCGTATCTCAACCCAAATATATCTATTGCCGTGCCCCGGCGGTGCATTCGAGATCGCATCCCATCGTGACACCTAGTTCATTGCCGATCGCCCAAAGGTCGAGGCATACAGGATATTTGGCGATCGCCCAGCCTGCCCCGGGGCACGGCGGTATTCACATTATCATCTTAACCGAAATATCTTTGATGCCGTGCCCCTACAGGAAATGGCGATCGCCTTTTGCTTGGACTTTAACAATTCCCTCAGCCTTGGTTATGATTCTAGCCAGTCTTCTATAGTAATCCCCGTCACTCTCTGCATATCCAGCTCGTGCGATACTAGAATTATACCTGGCGCGATCGCCGTCGCCGCTATCAAGATATCTGCATCTTCTAACAGCCTCCCTTGACGTTTTAACTCTGCATGGATTTCTGATGCTTTTTCCAACACCTCTATTTCGTTCAACACCGGTAAAACTCTATACCTTCTGCACAAACCATCGAATTCTAATAGCTTTCTTGTAGCATTAGTAGCCAGCAATCCTCTTTTTATCTCGTAGTATGTAATGCCACTGATGAACACTTCTTCCCTATCGACCTGTACTTCCTTGAGCTTTTGTTCGACCCTTTGATTTCTCTTCAAGATTGCTGTTACTATATTCGTATCCAACGGGAGCATGTCAGTTTTGTCAAATCAGTCTAAATTAAATCGTTGAGATACGCACAGCGATGGGATAAAACTTGTGGCA
>JACOMV010000028.1 GCA_014324065.1 Hormoscilla sp. SP12CHS1
TAACTCAAAACCTGATGATTGGCTCTCCTTGGGGTACAATGGGGCGAAGCCCCCATTCGCCAACAGAATCCTTTAGGGTCCGGCTACTCCGAACACAGACCCTGCCTGCGCGGGCTATATTACATGCATCGCGTCTCGGCACCCGGCTATTACAAGTGGATGGGGCGGGTTGATATACAACCGGTGTATAGCCGCATCCCACTACACTGGTTGGATAGTTTTGCGCTCGTTTGAGCGGTTGCCACCGGTTCGTAGTAAGCGCTTTAGCGCTTGCTACCGGTGTACAGTTGCATCCAACTATCCTCGTTGGATATCAGATGGGGTACTCCAAGAAATAAATTACCCAATTCGTAGGACGGGCGTCCCGCCTGTCCGGTGACGAGGGACTTTTCGGACGCCTGTCCTACGACTATACGAAGGAGAAATATTTATTTGCAAATTCCTTAGATTGTTGCTTCGCGAATCTTGGGCGGCGGCGACAAAAATTCGTACAATCCGGCGTCGCTGGTTTCCGCAGAAGTCAAAATAATATCGAAAGACAAAGATACTCGCAATTCCTCCGTCTGGTTGGCTTCTACTCCGTGGCGCTGTTTGGCCGGAAACATTACCAGTCGCCCTTCTACAGGGGCATAACTCACCGTCGCAAAGTTTAGAGTATTTGACTCGGCTAAGCCAGAAGAATAATCCGCCCATAACCCGGGAGCAACTTCATTCATCTTGGTATTGTTGACAAAGACAAGACTCCCAGAGTCGCCAGTTTGGGGAACGGCAATATAGTGAACGGCACTGACATGGGCATTAAGATGGCTGTGGTTTAAAATACGCTGATTTGGGCGGGAAATAATAGGCCAAGAGCGCTGAATGTAAAGGTCGATTTTGTTTAAGTCAACCCCTAGAGCTTTGAGATAGATTGCTGTTTGGATTTCTAATTGTTCGACAATCCAAGCAAAGTTTGGATCGTCGTGAATCCTTTCTACCCCATGTACGTCGCCAGTCCAGGCTGTTTCCTGGGTTATTCGTCTTTCATGGGCAGCCTGCTCTAATGCTAGAACAGCCCCCAAGAGCGAGTCGCGATGAGCTGCAGCGTCGGGCAAATCCACATAATAGATAGCTAAGGGAAACCAAGTTTCAATGGGCATAGTTTATGAGAAATCTCTCCTGGACTTAGGGTGTAAATGTTACAGAGGATACCAAATAGTTGGGACGAAAGGGCTGGAATCCTTGGATTGTCGTCGAACCTGGACCGCTTCGTCACCATAGATCCAAGAGAGCCGAAATCCGGGTCTTTTAAGTTATATATATAGCGATTCTCGTCTAACTGAGAACCGCTATATAACAGCGTTTTACAATGGAGTCTCTGCTTCCACTTCGTTAGGGCTGTTAGAACTAGCTGCTACTTCCGGTTGTTCTGACTCTGACTGCCTTCTTAAGTCTGTGAACGTCTTATTTTCTTCAGTGCGTGATTTTGGTGTTTTCCTGTAATCAACGACACCGTCGATGCCGTTGATTACTGCACTGGAAACCGCTGTCACGGAGACAGCCTGTAACACGTTCAGGATAGAGAATCCTTCTTCAGAATCGATGGAGCCGCTGGCAAGTTCGCCGGTTACGGCTCCCAGGGTAGCACCACTAACTTCGGTAGCGATTCCAAATGTTTTAGTAACTATGAGGTTCCTTCTTGTTTCAAACCGCAACTCACCAGTCCAGTCTCCATAGTTCACGTCTATCTGTCCTCGATGGTGACGACTTGCCCGAGTGAGCAATCTTTCAACCTTCCCGGTTATTTTGTGACCCAAGTTATTGCCGAGGGCACCTAAGAATGTGCTTGGCACGGCAGCAGCCAAACCGACTATAGCTCCTGTCTTGAAAGCCTCGCCAGGATCTTCACCCATCAGTGCTGCACTTCCTACGCCAGAGCCGAGAGTTTCAACTGCGGCGCTCAGGGTATATATACCTGCCTGTGCGGCAACGTTTTTAGCTACGCCGGAGGCGCCTACGAACGAGCCAGTAGCTAAATTAGAGGCTAAGCTGCTAGCTTTTGCTCCGAGAGGGCCAGTTATAGCACCTGTGGCTGCTCCCACAGCCGCTCCTATTCCCAGAGAGCCAAAAAATACCCCTGCGGCCTCCCCGCCTTTGAGATTGTTCTGAGCGATCGCAACTCCCCCAGCGATCGCTCCGGATGCCGCTCCTACTGCCGCTCCTATCCCTGCTCCTATGAGGATACTCGCGATTATTCCTAATTCGCCTTCTTTCTCTACTAACAGTAACGGGGAATTATTGGCATAAATGTAAGGGCTACCATCTTGATGCTTGGGATCTATCGACATAAAGCGGCTGGTCTGTGGATCGTACAGCCTCGCCGAGAAGTCATAGAGATCGCTTTCGTCGAGTTCCCGAGCGGCAAAGCGATAATATAGCAGCTCGGGATTGCTACCTCCTATGGCATGTAGTTTTCCAAACGGGCGATAGTCGTAGCTGGCAATTAGGTTTCCGCCAGTATCTATAGCTGCCCGTACAGAACCCGTGGAATCCAGAGATACAAAGTAGAGATTGCTTCCCTCTTTGGCTAGAGCCAGACCATAAGAATCGTGGATGAGACAAGTAGTTTTACCGCTCGATGGCTCGATGATTGCTAGGGGGCGACCTTTAGGCTCTCGCAGATAGAGGCGGTGGGTTTCGGCGTTGTCTCCTACTTTGACCTTTGCGATCGCCCGCCGTTTTTGCCCGTCGTAGCGATAATCTATTGTCTTGGTTGTCTCTGCTTGCCCAACCGTTACCTGTAAGGGGCGATCTATTGCCCAGTCCGCTGTAGTAGAACGATCGCGATTGTCTCCTTGTTCCCTGGATACATTTCCTCGGGCATCATGTTGATAACTAGTAGTTTTGCCTCCTTCTACTATTTCCTCAATGCGATCGCCCGCATCATAGCGCAGGGTTTTTTCAACCCTGACAGTCGGATTGCCATTATCGTCGTAGGCATCGTTTTCTACCAGATTCGAGCCATAGTCAACATCCGTAAGCCAGCCCACGGGATTATAACGCATCCGCCTGGTATAAGCAGGTTGGCCCCCTCGGGCTGCCGTGACAATTTTTGCTGGGCGACCAGTATAGTAGCCCCGGTCATCGGGATAGCCGCCAGTAAAGTATTCCTTATCCTCGCTGAAGCCCGGTCCGCTAACGCTTTTTGGCCAGCCGAATGGGGTACTGGTATAGGTGCGCTCTGCATTCCAGTCATTTCCGAGCAAGCGTTGGCCAGTCAAATGGCTGTTATTGTCGTAGCTGTATTCCAGCCGGGGAGAGCCATTGACTTCCAGCCGCTCCACGCGATCGAATGGATCTCGCCGGTAAGCGATTTCTAGGGTTTCGCCTTCGTCCGGTACGCTGCTGGAGATAAGGCGATCGATACCGTTGTAGCCAAAAGTCAGTTCGTAACTTGCTTCTAGCTCCCCGCGAACTGCAATCCCTTTGCGGATTTTATTTCCCCGCTCGTCGTAGCCGTATTCGGTTTCTATCTCCCATTGGTCTGTTTGGCCGGACTGCGGGATTTGGTTGGCCGCCACGCTGGTATGCAGGCGTCCCAAAAGAGCCGGATCTTCAGTCTCCAAACCGTCATAACTATAGGCGAGCGTAGGGGGGGTATTCGGCCAATTTGGATCGTTTACATGGCTTTTGAGTTCGTCGTCAAAAGGATGTACCACAGCCCCGGTTTCCACAATGCGCGAATAGATATCGTACTTCCAGTACCGGACAACATTGCTGCCGCCATCTTCTATATAGCGGAAGCGCATCCGACCGGCGCTGTCATACATGAAGCTCATCTCGTTTTGGTTGGCGCTTTGCTGGCCTATCTTATATCCCAGGAAGTCATACTCCATTGCAGTAGTATTGCCTTTGGGATATTCTATGCGGGCGACATCACCTCGGGGCGTATAGTAAAAGCGATGAATCAAATAGCGATCGCTTTCAATTTTGCGCGCTCGCAATACCGTACGACCCACCTTGTCTGAAATCTTAATCGTCTCGCCATTATCGGCATCAATAATTGTTTCGCGATGGAAAGTATTTGCAGTTAATCCAAACTCGCTGCCATTGATACCGTAGCTGCTACGGGCTGTCTGGCCGTTGCCGATCGCCAATTCCGCTCCCGGCCAGCCCTGCTCCACAATCCGAGACAAGGGCGAATCTTCATACTTGCTGCGCGAATAAGCAAAATCTCCTGCACTCGGGTTTTGATCCTTAACCAGACCGCTCATCTGGTAGTTCGATCGCTCCAGAGTGGCCAGATTATCGATCTGCTTATACATATCCTCCGCACCGGGGGTCAGGCGGGCAAAGAGGCTCTGCACGTCTGAGTTGCCGCGATCGTCATAAAACGCAGCCCGGGCTAGAACCTCATTGGTGCCTATGGCCTGTTCCTGGACTACCTGACCCGCGCCGTTCTCGAACTTCAACTCTATCGCCATATCGGTAGCGATCGTAAAGTTGCGGAAGGACACCGCATCGGTGGCGATTACACCTACGACGGGGTTAAGGGCAGAAGAAACCTCCCAGCTTCCTATCCGAGCGCCGTCGGCAAAAAAGGCCAAACGATTGCCATCGACGATTGCCAGCCAGCTTCGCGGAGCTTCGAGGGTCCAGATTTCGTTTCCGTGGCGGTGAAGGTAGTAGCATATTGCCTTACTTTTCAAAATGATGCCGCTGTTGACTATCCAGAACTGACCGCTCTCGATCGCCGTCACTGTTGCCTGGGCCAGAGGCAGTCCCTCTGCTGCCAAGTCTTTTCGCAACTCGTCGCTAACGTTCCCGGCATCGAGGTCTCCAGCATGCCTGTCCGCATCCAGTTTCTGGCGAGCGGGCGCATCCCACTCCCGAGCCATACCCGAGGAAGGGGTAAAGCTCCATTTGGCCGCAGCCGGGTTCCAGGTCAGGGTGCTGCCGTCGCTCCAGCGCAGGCCGAGGCGGTGCTGGATTTCTTCTGCCTGCGCGCTGACTGCGATCGCATAGCGCGTTGCTGCCGGAGCCCCTTTATACAGAATCCAGTTTTCCTGGCCTGCTGTATGAACAAGAGCAGCCTCCGCAGTCGTCCAGCGCGTCAGATCGTCGCTTTCCCAGTTTGCCCCATCCAGTTCTCCGCTATTAAAACGCTGGTAGTTACTCCAGCCGCAACTGTAGAGACTCAAACTGTGATTGGGTGCTGCGGGATTGAAATCTCCCGACTGCCTTGCTTGGTAATTCGCTACCAGTTTCAGGGGTCGCTCTTCTGGCATAACCTCACAGGAAAACGAGCCATCCTCTGCTTCGCGCGATCGCACTGTAGCTCCGCCGAGCTTTTCAATATCGCTCAGTTCTAGGTGCTCGCCTGGGTCGAGGGAGACCAGGGAGACCCCACTGTGGCTCTGTGAAAGGGTTTGATGCCATTTTACGCCTATTTTTCTTCTTCGTCCCTTTAGAGGCAACCGGTCGTTATGGCGAAGCTGTAGCTGAATGGTTGTATGAACAAGGACACACTGTTAGCATCGTCAACCCCGCTTGCATTAAGGCTTTTGGTCAAAGCAAGTTGTCTCGCAATAAGACAGACAAAGGGTATTCTCAACTGATTGCTCTGTATTGTCAACAAAATCAACCCCCAGCCTGGAGTCCATCCCCACCAGAAGTGCAGCAACTACAAGCAGGGTGCATCTCACTTTTGCATCTGGGTAGTGGTCAAGATGTAGTGATTTGACTACGGTCCACCCTGGGTTTCAGGCGCTAAAATCACTACTTGTGACCCACTACTTATTGCGAATATGGCACAGTATTGAGCAATTTTCGTGGCTCCATACCACATGCACAATTTTTCTTGCGCTTGCCCTGGGTGTCACCCCTGGATATAGAGATGGTGACTTGCCATCCCTTCACGGGGGCTGTGTCTGTTGACAGGGATGATACAATAGGGGCTCAGGCGTGTCAAGAGACCCAGAGGGCGCACCAGATGATGGTACCCTTCATCTCAGAGTCTCAGTATTCACGCTAGCCCCACAGCACCCCCGGCCCTGACAGGAGTCAATTGGCAGCGTCATGTTTATTCTCAAAAGGCAGGATGTTGAAATTAAGAGCGTTCAACACCCCAAACGCGATCAACAAGTTCCGATTCTCACCTATCAGGGACAGACCTTTCGCCTGATTAAGTCCTTTGGGGCATCCCAAGTGGCAGAGGCAAAGGCTTACTGGCGGGACCTGACCGATAACCATGGTAAAGTCTGCGTCCTGCTACAGGAGCCAGACTGAAACAGTGTCTGGGGCAAGAGAGCAGCTGGCCAGCGAAAAAGCAAGCGCTGGTGAAGCTCTGTCGCCCCTGTTCACCATAGCTTGTCTGTTGCTGCTGCAAGCAGTTTACATCGATATAGAAGACATGTTGGGAGGCAGACAAGCTAAAGCATTTGAAAAAGACATTATTCAGGTGTTTAAGAACGGCAGCTTCCCCCAAACAGACTCTCCAAAGGCAGTCAAAGAGTTACTGACGGCGGACCCCCTCAACAATCTCCAGATTCCTCCTTGGCAAGAGGCGCATCTGAATAAGTTATTGCAAGATATGCATGGCCTGGGCCATGCATATCTTGGCAATAACAGTTTTACCGCAGCGACTGAGGTATTGGAGGATATGGAGGCAGGCGATCGGGCTCAGTTTCTGGCTTGGCTAAATCAATCTAATCTGGGAAAATTGTGGGAAACTGCTTAAAGGTTGCTTGCCCCGCTCTCCCGGTCTGACAGCCAGTACCTCAGCTAAATCAGCATTGTATCACATTGCCAGTTATCTGGATGCCTCTGATATGACCAGGTCAAAAAAAAAGTCATCTAAAAAACATTTTTGACAGCCAGTAATATCGTTCTGGCTGGAGTTGCTTGGTGCCTAGGGGCGCTGTTGTTTTTTCTGCTGTTTAGCGCCGACCCTCCCGACTGCTACTCTCCGGTTACCTACGTGTTTGAATGTGTAGCTTACCTAGCGGCGGCCATGTTATGTTTGAGAAACTGGCAAAGTCCTCAGATTGTCAGCGGACGGAATGTCTGGCTGGGAATTGGCCTGGGAATGCTTTCCTACTTGATCGGAAACCTGCTGTTTGGCGTCTGGGAGCTGGTATGGAAACAAGACCCGACTGTCTCGCCAGGGAATATGTTTTTCTTCCTCACCTATGTTGGTCTCTCTTGGGGCATGATTCTGGCGGTAACCACTCAGCGACTCAATTTGGAACTTAGGCAGTGGTTGATTGTAGCGGGAATTGGCATTTTGGGCATTGTCTTAGCTGTATTGGTGTCTTTACCAAATTCGGTCCCAAAAACACCTGTTGACAACAGTCGGGCTGCTGAACAGGTGGCGCAGACCCCAGCGCATCCCGGAGATCGAGCGCAGCGAGATCGGAGAGGAGAGCAGTCGCCAGCTCCGGGTTGGGTGGTGAAACTAGAAAACACCGTAGTACCCCTTGAGGGACCGGTGACTCTAATTTATACGGTTTTGGATGTAGCGCTGCTGATTGCTGCGGTAACCCTACTGTTGGCTTTTTGGGGAGGACGTTTCTCTCAGTCCTGGCGGATGATTGCAGCAGCAGCCATCTCGCTATACATAGCGGATATGGGGTTTAACTATGCTGTCAACCGGTCCCTAGAATATGATCTGTCAACTCGCTCCTCTGGTCGTCGCCGCCGACGCTCTTAATGTAAATCAGATATGGATTAAATTAGTAGCATACTATGAGTAGTTCTGGGAATTACTTGGGCAACGGTGGGCCATGGTGTATTTTCTGCTGTATAGCACTAATCCCCCAGACTGGTACTCTCCTGTTACCTATATTTTTGAATGTTCCGCTTACCTGGGTGCTTCCCTATTATGTTTGAGAAACTGGCAGAGCCCTCAGATCGTCAGCGGACGGAATGTGTGGCTGTTAATTGGTCTGGGAATGCTTTCCTACTTTATTGGAGATGTGCTGTTTGGCCTGTGGGAGTTGGTTTGGCAGCAAGACCCGGCAGTCTCCCCAGGAGATATATTGTACCTGGTTACCTATATTTGTCTGTCTTGGAGCATGATCCAGGCAGTGACGAGTCGGCGACTAAACCTGGAAATGACTCAGTGGCTGATAATCGGGGGTCTAGGGGTGGTGGAGATCGCCATAGCTGTCTGGCTGTCTTAAGCGTCCCCGCAACAGTGGAGGTAGCAAGCACGATCGCGCCAACAACAACAGCTCCAGATTGGGTGCTAAAACTAGAAGAGATACTAGCACCGATAGAAGCACCGGTGACTCTGCTGTATACGGTTCTGGATGTGGCGCTGCTCATAGCTGCGGCCACCCTCCTGTTAGCTTTTTGGGGCGGACGTTTCTCCCAGTCCTGGCAGATGATCGCAGCGGCGGCATTTTCGCTCTATATAGCAGATATGGGGTTTAAGTATGCCCTAGACAAAGTCGCTAATTACGAAAGTGGAGGACTAATAGAAGTGTTTTGGATATTTAGTCCGGTCCTGTTTGGCATAGGTGCTGCTCTAGAATATGATTTGTCAACCCGCACCACTCGCCGCAGCCGTCGGCGTTCTTAAGTCCCATGGCCCCAAGAAAACTGTTAGACTCAGAAAAAATAGATATCATTGCTCTGTATCGAGAAACGGGAGATACGACCTCAACCTTGGCCAGTCGCTATAACGTCAGTAATTCGACGATTAGCCGCCTGCTCAAAAGCAGTTTGCCAGCCGATGAATATGAAATTCTGGTTCAGCAAAAGCGTGCTGCGGCTGGCAAGGGTCAACGTCCTAAGCCTCAGCCGACTCAAGAGTCGGCTGAGGAGGTAATGGCGCAGCCGGAAGCATCTGTAGCTCCTAGTTTACCAGAGTCGCAGTCTCCCCCCTCCCAGATAGTTCAGACGGAAATACCTTTACAGATTACTCCCATAGCTTCTCCTGAGTCGGAAGTGGATGCAACGATCGGGGCGATAGATGATGATAGTTATCAAGCCCAAGTTAGTACGATCGAGGAATTGCTAGGGGAAGAGTTGCTGCTGGAAGACCAAGATGATGAAGATGATGAGGATTACTCTGAAGATGAGGAAGAATCATCGCCCGATCGCAGGCTATTTGGCAGACAATCCCTGAATTTGGCTAGTAATGGGAAGAAGTCCCAAACTTTGATTCAAATTATGCCCTTGTCTGAGGCAGAACTGCCGAAAATATGTTATGTGATCATAGACAGGGCGGCGGAGTTGATTACCCGACCCCTGAATGATTTTAGCGAACTCGGGAAGATCCCAGCGGCGGAAAATGGGTCGGCCACTCTGCCCATTTTTGAGAATCACCGGGTAGCCCGCCGGTTTTCCAAACGCAGTCATCGAGTCATTAAGGTTCCTGATGGCTCAATGTTGCAAAAGGTGAGTTCCTATCTGCAAGCTAAGGGCATTACTCGCCTACTGATTAACGATCGGGTTTATTCCTTGTAGCCCCTTATGTGCAGTTTTTAGTCATATTCGTAGTCGGGGTATTCTGTCTCATTCGTCTCCCTAAGAATGAGCGAAAGGGGTTGAGCGATCGCACCTCCAATAACCCCGACTCCTACAGTAAATCCTAGCATTACTCCTACGGGTACGCGAATTGATTGGAAGACGATAAATTTTAATGATATTGCCGTGGCGTTTTGCACGGAAAGGATGGCGATCGCACTCACCCACAGGGCAAGGAAGATCGCGATTAATACTGGCGGAATTATTTTCATTTTTTCCATTGTAAATCCCCTGTAAATCCCCTGTAAATCCCCTGTAAATCCCCTGTAAATCCCCTGTAAATCGTTCGTAGTAAGCACGCTTCGTGCTTGCCAGGCTAGTTATCAGGTAAGATAACATCGGGAAGGGCTAAAGCTAGCTGGTAGAGTTGACGTCTGGGGAGGTTGGTGAGTTGGGCGAGTTGGCGACTGGCTTGCGATCGGGAGATTCCCTGTGCGATCGCAGCTGCTAATTCAGCTTTGAGAACCTTTTCTGAAAATACCCGATCTTGCTGTTGGGCACCAGCCAGGAGGATGGTAAATTCTCCTTTGGGTTGGCGATCGCGGGTTAGGGCGATCGCCTCATGGATGGTACCGCGCCAGAATTCTTCATGTAGTTTAGTCAACTCCCTAGCTAAGACTATGGGGCGGTATCCTCCCAGGGTCCCGAGGAGGTCTTGCAAGGTTTGCTGAATCCGATGGGGAGCCTCATATAATATAATAGTCCGGGATTCTGATTTGAGAGATTCCAGGCGGGAGTTGCGTTGCTGGACTTTGGCGGGTAAAAAGCCTTCAAACACAAACCTAGTGGTGGGCAACCCGGCGGCACATAAGGCTGTAATTGCTGCATTAGCACCGGGAATGGGCACCACAGGAATTGCAGCCTCCCTACAGGCGACAATTAATTCATATCCGGGGTCTGATATTGTTGGTATTCCCGCGTCACTGACCAGGGCGATATCCTTTCCTTCTTTGAGCATCTGTAGCAATTCGGGAATGCGCTGCTGCTGGTTATGTTCGTGGTAACTCAGTTGGGGTGTGGTAATCTGATAATGCTGCAATAGCTTGCCCGTGTGGCGCGTGTCTTCTGAGGCGATCGCCTGCACTGTTTTCAAGATCCGCACGGCCCGGAATGTCATATCTTCCCGATTACCAATTGGCGTGCCTACTACATAAAGCATTGAATAATGGCAAGAAAAGGACTATTTGTGGGTTTGGTAACTTTGGATTTTATCTACCTCGCGGCGGATGTTCCCCATCCTAACCAGAAACTTGTTGCTGCCGATTATAGTTTTGCCGCTGGCGGACCAGCTACTAATGCTGCAGTTACTTTCGGGTATCTGGGTAACCACTCGATTTTACTTGCTGTTGTCGGCAAGCATCCCATGACTAATCTGATTTTAGCTGATTTAGATAGTCATGAGGTAGCTGTTAGGGATTTGGAACCGACCAGAGAGTCCCCTCCGCCAGTCTCTTCTATTATTGTCACTCAAGAACGGGGCGATCGGGCAGTAATTTCCCTGAACGCGACCAAAACCCAGGCCAGGCCCGACCAAGTTGCACCCGATATTTTGCAGGGGGTTGACATGCTGTTAATTGACGGTCATCAGATGGCTGTTGGCTGTCACCTTGCCCAGATGGCCAAATCTTACCATATTCCCGTGGCGATCGATGGCGGCAGTTGGAAGCCGGGGTTTGCAGAATTGTTGCCCTTTGTGGATTATGCCATTTGTTCTGCTAACTTTTATCCTCCTGGATGCCATAATACCGAAGAGGTGATGGCCTATCTTGCGGACATCGGTATTCCCCATATTGCCATCACCCAGGGCGAAAACCCCATTCAATACCTGGATGCTGGCAGTTTTGGCAGCATCAATGTACCGCAAATTAATGCTATTGATACATTAGGAGCAGGAGATATATTTCACGGGGCGTTCTGTCATTATATCGGACAGCACAACTTTACAGATGCTTTAGCTGCTGCGGCCCAGATCGCCTCTAAATCCTGTCTGCATTTTGGGACTCGCAGTTGGATGTAGGTAGAGAAGCGATCGTAAAAACCATTATTTCTAGATTATAACGCTTTGGGAGATTATACCAATTTATTAAAGTTACTCGGCCTCGCCGCCCGAACCCTAAAGGGTCCGGCTACATGAATAAAGCCCGCCTGCGCGGGCTATAGTATCACCAGATGCACCCGGTTATCAACTACTTGTGACCGCACCCAGTCGTGATAGAGAAAAAATGGCTACCCTCTCGTTCCCAGGTTCTACCTGGGAACGGTCTTCTGAGGCTCCTGCCTCCTACAAGTCTGGAATATCGTTAAAAAATGGTATTAGTCAAGTCGGATCGCGGTCTGAATTTTGAGGCGCTCGCCTTTTCTGGAAACATCAGAAGGTAAAAACCGTTCGGGAGGCCCTCGCGTGGGGGCCAGAGGCCAAGACCGGGTTTCTTAATTAAATCTGAGATCTTGCACCATTCTCAATTAGTCTCATGGCCCGCCGTGGGTTCAAACCCACGGCTAATAGCTGAAGTCGGTTTTCAACCGACTGAAATCCTTATAGAGAAAGTGTTTAGTCCACGCTTTGTGGACTTGAGATAGAGGCGGACGGTTTTAACCGGAGATGGGTTATTGCGACTGGTGCAATATCTGAGTTAAATCTCACTTTGTTGCGCCAAATTTTGTCTGAGAAACCCGGTTTCTTATCTGGTCGCGTTCGTAATAAACGCTTTAGCGTTTACTATTCTGCCAGGAGGCGCACCGATGGTAATTCGGACTACTCTCAGCTCGATCGCCTTCCGGACCCCTGCGCCGGGTAGAGATAGAACCGGTGTATACCCAATTCGCCCTTGTGGTATCTGAGAAACCCGGTAACTCCTAAGAAACCGGGTTTCTGGATCGATGCGAGTTCACAGATGACAATTTATTGTTATATAATTAATAGCAATCAAGAGTCGGCAATATGGCAGAGTCAACGCTCACAACTGTTGCTTCCTTACTGCCGCGCCTGTTTCAAGTTATTAACCTGGCGACAGAAACAGAGTTTAACCTGTTTGAACGGTATGGGGAAACAGAGGCAACTCTCCCGGAATTAGAAGAACTCAACAATGCCGCAGAAAGGGTAAGAAGTTCTTACAATCGTCTTTACGGGCTACTTTTACAGGTGGCCCAGACTCAACCAGCGGCAGAAGCCGCTATAATAGATTTACTGTATCGCTCCATATAAATGGCAATGGCGAACTTCGATATCTCTGCCAGAGCTCTTGTCTCAGGGTACTCGGCACACAGGAGATATCGCTGATGTATCAGAGGCAACTGTTCGAGAGGTAAAAAGGAGTTGGAATTTACAATGACTAATGATAATAAAATCCCAGATGCCCAGACGAGAGCGCGAAATGTGGCTCGGTTGCGGGAAGTTTGTTTGAGGTTTGACGAGTTGAATATGTTATTGGCACAAGCAAACGCTCTTGCTGAGATAGAATTGCAAAATAGTCCCCTTTATGTGAGGCGCAGACAACGAGTGCAGAAGCAGTTAGAGACTGAGCAAGCAGTTCTTAACAAATAGATGTAAACGAACAGTAGCAGAGGTGACAAACAATGAAACGCATTGTCGAATTTCCTTTTGAAGACGGAACCGCGAACCCACCGACGATCACATCGGACTCGGAGATCGGGTGCCGAAATTGGCCGAAAAGAACTTCTCCCAGGCGCTCGCGACCATCGGACCCGTCGCCAATGCTATCATCAAGAAAGTGCAGAGCCTGAATGAACCGGCAGACGAAGTGGAAGTAAAGTTTGGGCTGAAGATGAGTGCTAAAATTGTGAATGAGATCGCGTGATGCCGAGATAGTATTTATGTGTTTTTACCTCAGAGCGATATAATATGACTGAGTAGCGGGAGTACTGCCATTGTCCAACCAACGGGCGGCGATAGAAGCAACTTTAGGAGATTCACTATGACAGAAAACGACATAAATTTGTTCGCAGAATACATTCAGGATATTGAAACAGCACTGAGGGCAGGGAATGCAACGGAACACACCCACTGTCCGGCTTTGAAAAAACTAATAGAATCTTTTAATCCGGGTATAGTCGCTACCAACGAACCCAAGCGGATTAAATGCGGTGCGCCGGATTTTGTCATTAGTGAAGGACAATTAGTAAAGGGTTATATTGAAGCTAAGGATGTCGGCGTTTCCCTGAATAAAGCTCAGAAAAGCGCCCAGATTACACGCTATGTTAAAGGTTTGGCAAATCTAATTTTAACAGATTATCTGGAGTTTCGCTGGTACGTAGGCGGGGAAAACAGACTCACGGCCCGTCTGGCGGCGGTGGGAAAGAACGATCGATTAAAACTAGAGAGTTCCGGAATTGAGCAAGTATCCCAACTGCTGAGTCAATTTCTCCAAACTAGCACTCCCCAGATAAACACACCCAAGGAGTTGGCCCAGCGGATGGCAAGTTTGGCACAATTGATTAGAGATGCAATAAGTAGGGCCCTGGACGATTGCGCTGCGCGCACGCTACGCGCTCGGGCGCTCGGGATAAAGGGGGGATGCTGGGGGAACAACTGGAGTCGTTTCAGAAGGTATTGATTAAAGACTTGACTAGCAATCAGTTTGCGGATATGTACGCCCAAACGATATGCTATGGGTTATTCGCAGCGCGGTGCAATACGGATAACCCGGAAAAATTTTCCCGGGAGACGGCGGCGTTTAAGCTTCCCAAAACTAACCCGTTTCTACGCAGTATCTTTGGACAAATTGCTGGACCGGACTTAGACGATCGCATAGAATGGGCGGTAGATGACTTGGCGACGGTGCTGCGCGAGACTGATATGGGGGAAATTCTGCGAGATTTTGGCAAGCGGACTCGTAAAGAAGACCCGGTAGTGCATTTTTACGAGACATTCCTCGCTGAATACGACCCCAAGATATGGGAAGCGAGGGGGGTTTATTATACGCCAGAACCGGTGGTTTCTTATATTGTCCGCAGCGTAGATTATATTTTGAAAACGAAGTTTGGGATAGGGAAAGGATTGGCGGATGAACGGAAAATTAAAATTCCTTTGCCCGGGTCGCGCGCAGCGCGATACTCGAAAGGGGAGGGGACGATGGAAACCCATCAAGTGCTAATTCTCGATCCGGCAGTGGGAACAGGAACTTTTATGTATGGAGTAATTAACCATATTTATGAGAATTCCCAAAATCAAAAGGGGATGTGGTCGAGTTACGTTCCGCAACATTTGCTTCCCCGTCTGTTCGGGTTTGAGTTATTGATGGCACCCTACACGGTAGGCACATGAAATTGGGGTTGCAGCTTCAGGAGTTGGGCTATGATTTTAGTTCGTCTGAACGCTTGAGGATTTATTTGACCAATACTCTGCAAGAGGCGTTTCAAGTAGAAGAGCAAGTGATTGGTTTTACCAGCAGGATTAAAGAGGAATCTGAGAGTGCGAAGGAAATTAAGAAGGATAGACCTATAATAGTGATAATGGGTAATCCTCCCTATTCTGGTCATTCGGTAAATACGGGAAAATGGATAAGGCAACTTTTGAAAGGAACGGATATTATCTCTCACACAGATACGTCAAGTTATTTTGAAGTTGACGGGAAACCGTTAGGAGAGCGAAATCTTAAATGGCTTAATGATGATTATGTCAAATTTATCCGCTTTGGTCAATGGCGCATTGAAAAGACAGGTCATGGAGTATTGGCATTTATTACTAATCATGGATATTTGGATAATCCCACCTTTCGAGGAATGCGTCAGAGTTTGATGCAGACTTTTGATGAGATTTATGTTTTAGACTTGCACGGGAATAGTAAAAAAAAGGAAGTTGTCCTGATGGTTCACCAGATTGCAATGTGTTTGACATCCAGCAAGGCGTAGCTATTAGTATTTTTGTTAAGCGTCCCGGGAGTAGCAAACAGACTGCAACAGTTCGTCATGCAGAACTATGGGGAGTGCGGGAAGGGAAGTATCATTGGTTGACGGACAACGATATCAGTTCAACGGAATGGGCAACTTTAGAACCGCGATCGCCTTTTTATTTGTTCAAGCCCCAAGATCCTGAGTTCCAATCGGAATATAATCGAGGCTGGAAAGTTACTGATGTTATGACAGTCAATAGTCTCGGCATTATTACTGCGAGGGATAAGCTAACCATTCAATTTACTGAACGTGATATGTGGAATACTGTCACTGAATTTGCGGCATTATCAATAGAGGATGCTAGAGAAAGATATAGCTTGGGTAAGGATACGAGAGATTGGCAAGTAGACCTGGCTCAAAAAGATGTCAAACTATCCGGTTTCGATAGAAGTAACTTAGTTCCCATCTTATATCGACCATTTGATTATCGCTATACATACTATACAGGCAAGACTAGAGGTTTTCATTGTAGGCCGAGGAATAAGGTTATGAATCACATGATTGCTGGTGATAACTTTGCTCTGTGTACAAACCGCCAAGTAAATAATAAGTTTCGCCATGTTTTCATCACGAAAAATATTGCTGATGGCACTGCTGTTTCTTTAGCTACTCGCGAGGTAACTTATATTTTACCTCTCTACCTCTATCCTACAGATAACCCCACCCTCTTCGATCTACAACCAAGTGATGCACCAGGAGGTCGTCGTCCCAACCTGGCACCAGATTTCATCCAAGATTTATCTACTCGTTTAGGAATGCAATTCATCCCTGATGGGAAAGGCGATAGACAACAAACTTACCGTTCCGGAAAAATCGGTCCCGAAGACATCTTTCACTATATCTACGCGGTCTTCCATTCTCCCACCTACCGCGCTCGCTACGCCGAGTTCCTCAAAATAGACTTTCCTCGCGTTCCCTCTCACCAGCAACCCGGAGTTATTCCAGCGTTTGTGCCTAAAGGGAGACCGTTTAGTCAACCTCCACCTGATGAAAACAACTGGCGCAGAACTTACTTCATATCCCCAACCGGGAGATAACAAAGTGGAAAAAGTTCACTACGATATCCCTAAATCCCCTCGTCGGGAATCTATAACCTCCCCATCAATGGGGACAGGAGGGGGATCTACAACAGGACGAGTCTGGATCAACAAAACCCAATATTTTGATGGCGTTCCCCCGGAAGTCTGGAATTTTTACCTTGGCGGGTATCAAGTTTGTCAGAAATGGCTGAAAGATAGGAAAGACAGAGTGTTAGAATATGACGATCTGACTCACTACCAAAACATTGTTGCTGCTTTGGCAGAGACTATTGAGCTGATGAAACAGATAGATGAGATAATTTCAGAAAGTGGCGGGTTTTCCATTCATTAGAGGGTGTGGCGGCGATCCTGTAGCGTGGCATAGTTCTTAGGTTGGGTTTCGTTCGGAGACCCAACCTACGGATGACTTAGTACACTGGATGGCCCAACTGCTTGAAATCACGGCGGTCTTAAAGGTTAAAACCAGTGCCCCACCGTTGGGGTTGAAAACCTCTCGGTTGAGGTTGAAAACCTCTCCAGAGGCCCCAGGGCCGTTTCATTCTTCCCGGCCACCCACGACGAAGGTTCAAGATCGTTTAGGCCATTCGGACAGATTAAAGTTAAGAGGGACCAGGGCGCAACCGGTGCCAGTTAAAGTTTGGTGTAGGGCCACGGCAGCGGTTCGACTAGCGCTACGGGCACTTCCTAGACGCTAATCGCCAGAAGTAACATCTGCGAATTTACTCACATTATTTCTGATGCCGTGCCCCTACCGATGCCGTACAGCTACAACATATTCTAACCAAAGCCGCACAGTTTAGTAGAATAGAAAATGTTATAATTGCTGTAATAACTCAGGAGGCTAAGACTGGTATGAGCGTAGTCATTGACAACGAAATTCTATAAAAAATCGGGATGTCAGAAACAGAGTTAAAGCGAGAAATTGCGATTTATCTGTTTAGAGAAAAAAAGTTAACCATAGGACGTGCCAGTGAGTTTGCGGGCATGAATTTAATTCAGTTCCGGCGCTTGCTAGCTAGTCGCCGAATTTCCCTCGGTTACGGGGTGCGCGAGTTTAGAGAAGACATCAAAACATTGCAGGAAATGGGACGGTTATGATAGTTGTCAGCAACACCTCGCCAATTATCAGCCTAGCTGCAATTGGCCAACTAAATCTGTTACAGGAAATATACAGTAACATTGTCATTCCCCAAGCAGTTTACAACGAAATTGCCAACGTTGGCACCATAGATGTTGCATCTGCTGCGGTGCAAACCTTAGAATAGATTGAAACTCGGCAAGTTGCCAACCTAACCCTGGCAACTCAAATCAAGTCAGACTTGGATAATGGTGAAGCAGAAGCGATCGCACTTGCCATAGAGCTAGAGGCTGACTTACTCTTGATAGACGAGCCAAAGGGCAGAAGAATTGCCGCTGGATATGGATTGAAATATACCGGGGTAATAGGAACCTTAATTGAAGCTAAGTCCGCAGGTTTGATTCCCTTTGTCAAACCTATACTGGATGACTCGATCTCGCAAGCAGGCTTCTGGGTTGGTAAAAGGCTGTACCTAGATATTTTACAGCAGGGAAAAGAGTAGATCGCAAAATAGTTTTGCTAATGGCCCTTGGTAGAGTTTATTCAGGAAACTATACTCAAAACCTTCGCCCCTCTTCAATCATTTCCCGAATTGAATCTTTATCCAATGCCACTTCTTTCCCAAGTTGTCGCATTCAGGAAATTGCTTCAGTAATTGATTCTTTAGTAGTCAACTTTCCCTAAGCATTATACCGTGGTTTAGTTTCTGCAAATGATAACGGCTGCACAACCACCACCACCTCAACAGAAGTATCTTGAAAATCAGTTGGCATCACGATTTGCAAAATGCCATCTGTGCCAATATGCGCAATGTGCTTCATTGTTTCCATATCAGACTCCAGAAAATCATATACAAAAGACTCCGTAGGTTGGGTTGAGGAACAAAACCCAACCTACAATCGCAGGTCCGATTATCCATAAGATATCAAAAGATAGTATAGATAAACGGAGCAATAATAGAAGCCTGACTGAGGACAATCAAGGCCCCAACCATGACTAAACTGATAATCAAAGGTAATAACCAATACTTTTTGCGTTCCCGCAGAAATTCCCAGAGGTCCTTAAACAAATCAACAGTAGTTTCCCCAACAGTTGCTGCTGTTCGGAGGTCATGGGAATGCGCAGATTTTCCCTGACAGGAGCTACTATGAGCATATAAGGGCTAGAGGAGTCCAGTTCAAAATAATCATTGACTCGTTCGGCCAAGACAGAAGGAGCAAAAGGTCGGAAAGATTCCCGGTATTTAATTTTCAGGTTCATCACCGACTGCATTTTCTCACTGCGGGGAGCTCCAAGGATCGATCGGCCTCCCAGGGCCCGGGGACCGAATTCCATCCGTCCTTGAAACCAACCCACCACATATCCTTTGGCTAAAATTTCTGCCACCTGAGGCATCAACTGGGCATCATCCAACCGGTGAAAAGGGGCTCTCACCAATTTCAGATAATCCAGAATCTCCTCTTCCGTGAAACTCGGTCCCAGATAAGCACCCTGCATCTTATCTTGCCCTTTTGATTCGCAAGGGCGATCGCAGTATTGATGCCAAACGGCCAAAGCAGCGCCCAAAGCCCCGCCAGCATCGCCAGCAGCAGGTTGAACCCAGATATTTTTAAATATGCCTGCCTGCAAAATCCGTCCATTAGCAACGCAGTTAAGGGCCACACCACCAGCAAGGCAAAGGCGATCGACATCTAGAGACTTGCGAAGAGTTTTAGCGAGGCGCAGCACGATCTCTTCTGTCACCCACTGGATAGAACTGGCAATATCCATCTCTCGCTGAGTAAGTTTGCTTTCTGGTTGGCGCGGCGGACCCCCAAATACAGCTTGTTCAGTAAATAAGTGTAACGCTTTTGTGATAAACTGGGGCTACACTCAATTCAGACCAGATTCACTCAT
>JACOMV010000029.1 GCA_014324065.1 Hormoscilla sp. SP12CHS1
CTGTGATAGAGAAGCGTATTTCTCGTTTTGCTAGTCTAGGACCTCAGGCGACCGCCTAGGGGGTAATCCCCTCCATTCGTCAACAGAATCCTTTAGGGTTGGGGCGTGGTCGGAGGAATGCTATAATCTAGTCCGCGCAGGCGGGCTTTGTGAGTGTAGCCGGACCCTTTAGGGTTGGGGCGTGGTCGGAGGAATGCACCCAATATTAAGCGCTAAAATATTTAGCAACGGGGTGATAAGTGACGATCGCGGTAGTAGACTGTTCGGGATACAGTTGTTCGCTTGCATCCATGTACAGACCGATGCGATCGCTTGCCAAGAGGTCCAACTGCTTGTACTGGTCCTGCATATTCGGACAGGCAGGATAGCCAAAACTATAGCGCGAACCTTGATAATGCTGCTGCAACATTTCCCGAATGTTATCGGGTTCTTCACTGCCAAACCCTAACTCGCAGCGAATTTTCCCATGCAACCATTCCGCGATCGCCTCTGCGGTCTGGACTGCCATGCCGTGGAAATAGAGATAATCAGTATAGAGGTCTTCAGCAAATAGCTTTTGGGCAAACTCGGTAGCAACTTCTCCCACAGTCACCGCATGCATGGGCCAAACATCAACCCGCATTTTCCCATTTTCCACAGCTAACTCCTTGGGCAAAAAGAAATCAGCAATGCACAGACGGCGCAGGGACTTCTGCCGAGGAAACTCAAAGGTCTGGATGGGTTGGGCATCCGAGGCAATGTATTGTCCTTCGATGACCGCCTGGGGATCGTAGACTAACAGGGAATTACCCTCTGCCAGACAGGGGAAATATCCGTAAACTGCCTGGGGATGCAACAGGTTTTGGTCGATAATCCGCTGCTTCCACTCCGAAAGAATCGGGTAAACCTTTTCTTGCAGAAACTCATCGTACTCTTCCCGGGACTGTTCCTTCGGTTTGCGGAATTGCCATTGCCCTGCCATCAATGCTTGCAAGTCCAAATACCAGAATACCTCTTCTAGGGAGATATCCTCTGGTTGCAATACTTTTGTTCCCCAGAAAGGTGGCGTCGGACGTTCTATATCTACCGCTACTGCCTCGGAACGCTGGGTATCTATCTCTACAGGTGAGACATCGCCCTTACTCTCCTCTTTTGGGACTGGAAGAGACGCGACCTTACCATTTCCGTTTCCATCTCCATCGAATTCGTCCAAAAATCCCTGGATGTCGTCCCAATTTCCTGCCACTTTCGCGGGCATCAGTTTATCCATGAAGTGCAAGTCAGAAAAAGCATCCTTGCCGTAAATCACTTTCCCATTATAGGTGTTCTGGCAATCTTGATGGACAAACTTGGGCGTTAAGGCGGCACCCCCCAGAATCACTGGTACGGTGATGCCCCGCTGGTTGAACACTTCCAAGTTATCCTTCATAAAGGCGGTAGACTTCACCAGCAAGCCACTCATGGCGATACAATCGGCTTTATGCTGTTCGTAGGCGGTGATAATGTTATCCACGGGCTGTTTAATTCCCAGGTTAATCACCCTGTAGCCGTTATTGGAGAGGATGATATCCACCAGGTTCTTGCCGATATCGTGGACATCCCCTTTCACCGTCGCGATGACAAAAGTTCCTTTAGCATTATCCCTCGCGTCGTCCTTTTCCATGAAGGGTTCCAGATAGGCCACCGCTGCTTTCATGGTTTCCGCTGATTGTAACACGAAGGGCAGTTGCATTTGTCCGGAACCGAACAATTCTCCCACGACTTTCATCCCGTCCAGCAGGAAGATGTTAATAATATCCAAGGGGGGATGTTTCTCTAGCGCTTTTGCCAACTGTTCCTCTAAACCGATGCGTTCTCCGTCGATGATGTGCTGCTTCAGGCGTTCTTCTACTGGCAGGTTTTCATCTACGCTGCGATCGCGCTTAGCGGTCTTGCCGGCAAACATGGTGGTCAGTTCTGCCAAGGGGTCGTAGGTGCAGATATCCCCGTCAAATGTGCGGCGATCGTAGATTAACTTGCGACAGACTTCTTGATGTTCCGGTTCGATTTTAGCCAGGGGCAAAATCTTGCTGGCGCTAACAATAGCACCATCTAACCCTGCGGCCATTGCTTCGTGCAGAAACATGGAATTCAACACGATCCGCGCTGCGGGGTTTAAGCCGAAGGACACGTTCGATACTCCGAGTAAAATATGACACCCTGGCAATTCTTCCCGAATGCGCCTAATCGCTTCTATCGTCGCTTTGCCGTTCTCCCTGTCCTCTTCTATACCCGTAGAAACAGGTAAACCCAGAGTATCAAAGAATATTTCGTGGGCGGGGATGCCGTATTCCAAAGCTTGGTTGTAGGCCCGTTGCGCGATCGCGAATTTCTTCTCAGCAGTCCGGGCCATGCCATCTTCATCAATGGTGCCCACAACCACCCCGGCGCCATATTTCTTCGCCAGTTCCAAGACCTTAAAAAAGCGGGGTTCCCCATCTTCATAGTTAGTAGAATTGAGGATACATTTCCCCCCGGCAACCTTCAAACCCGCCTCCATCTTTTCCCATTCCGTCGAGTCCAGCATCAGAGGCAAAGTGACATTAGTCACGAGACGTCCTGCTAATTCATGCATGTCCCGTTGGCCGTCCCGTCCCACATAATCCACGTTCACATCCAGGACATGGGCACCTTCCTTGACCTGACTTTTGGCCAGGGAAACCAACCCATCCCAGTCTTCGGCATTTAACATATTGCGGCATTTTTTGGAACCACTGGCATTCAGCCGTTCCCCCACAATCAGGAAAGAGTTATCCTGATCGTAAGCTTGGGTACTATATATGGATGCCGCTGCTGGTTCAAACTGGGGATGGCGTGCTTTGGGCTTGAGGGTGGCAGCAATTTCTGCTAATTGTTGAATGTGGTCGGGGCGAGTGCCGCAACAACCGCCAATCACCTGCACTCCCCAATCTTCCACAAATTTGTGCAAGGCCATCCGCAATTCCATGGGCGTCAGTTTATAATGGGCATGGCCGCCGATGTTTTCCGGTAAACCCGCATTGGGAATACAGGATACCACAAAGGGAGAATGTTCGCACAGGTATTTGATGTGGTCTGCCATCAAGTCTGGACCTGTGGCACAGTTGAGACCCATGATGTCAATGGGGTATGGTTGCAGAATTGTTAAGGCCGCCTCAATTTCCGATCCTACCAGCATGGTGCCGAAATTTTCAATGGTGACCGAGACCATCAGGGGCAGGAGATCGCCCTTTTTCTGGAATACTTCTTCGACTGCATTCAGGGCCGCTTTAATTTGCAAGACATCTTGACAGGTTTCGATAATCAACAAGTCCGCGCCGCCATCGTAGAGTCCTTCCGCCTGTTCCACGTAAGCAGTCCGGAGAGTATCAAAATCAATATGTCCCAGGGTGGGAAGCTTCGTACCCGGTCCCATAGATCCGGCCACAAAGCGGGGTTTTTCCGGGGTCGAGAATTCTGCTGTGACTTTCTTTGCCAGTTGGGCAGCAGTTTTATTGAGATAATAGGCTTTATCTGCCAAGTCATATTCTGCCAGCACGATCGACGTCCCGCCAAAGGTATCGGTCTCGATTACATCTGCGCCCGCCGCCAGAAAGTCCCGATGCACCTTGGCGATCGCCTCTGGTTTAGTATGGACGAGGTACTCGTTACAGCCTTCGTACTCGGGGCCACCGAAATCAGCTGCAGTCAGGTTTTGCGATTGGATGTTAGTTCCCATCGCCCCATCGAAGACGATCGCGGGGCGATCAGGACTGTGGAGGTGTTTCAAAAAGGGACTGTTCATGGATACTCCGATCTCACATTAAATCATCGTTAAGTTATAATATAATATAATTCTGCCAGATAGAGGAGCGATGCAATGGAGTCTGTAATGATGCCTGGATGCGTGAGATCCGCAGATAGTGCGGTCCTGCGCCTGACCGCAACTGAAGCGAGAGATAACTTGGCCCAGACGGTTAACCGGTAAGGCAGAAATCGACTTGAATATTGATCCGCCACCAGACCTGGTAGTAGAGTCGGACTACACGAGATATTCTCTGAACAAATTGGAAATATATGCATCCCTCGGCGTTCCCGAATTCTGGAGATATCGCCTGTCAACTCTGCAAGTCGATCGGCTAATCGCGGGAAAATATGAACCTAGCGATCGCAGTTTAGCTTTTCCGTTCTTCCCGATCGCCGAAGCACCAGAATTTATCGCCCAAAGTCAAACCATTGGCCAGCGAATGGCTACACGCTATCGCTCCCGTGAGGGATACGGCAGTACGTTTATTTCGCCAACGCCTTCAATAAATTTTACAAGAGTGAGGAGCGTCAAGTAGGCGAATTATGTTATCGTCAAGTAGAGACATAAGTTATTAACATATGACTGTGCTAACAGCAACCAAACCAGCGAGTGTTCAAGAGCAATTTACCTCATAGTCCAGAGTCCTGTTAAGAGGTGTCAGTTGGCAAACTTTTAAGGCATTGGTGGCAGATATCGGAGAAGACCGGAATTGTAGAATTGCTTACGCAGATTTACCTTGGGCTTGCGGGTTCGTAGTAAGCACTTCAGTGCTTGCGGGTTCGTAGTAAGTAGAATACGTGGCGCGGTTGTTCGCCAATACGGGCATCCGCAGATCGCCGGCGATCGAGGGAGAACTGCTGGGTATTATATCAGTGACTGATATTCTCACTAAGAACAACTTCATAGAGCAACCGAAAAGTGTAGTCCTGGAGCAAGAAATCGAAAAAGCGATCGCCGAGGCGCGGGCGATATGTACGGAGAAAAAGGAGAAATAAAGATAAGGTAAATGGCAGGCTCAAAACGGGTAATTAAATGTAGCATATGTACAATACCGACTCGTCCTAGGGGAGGAAATCAATGAGCAAGCTAACAGTAGACAAGGCGACAGAGAACGCGACGCCGGTGACGACCACGAGCAAGATGGCCCCAACCCGACAAACGGGGGCATTTGCCCTGATGGACAGCTTGAAGCGTCATGGAGTCAGACATATATTTGGCTATCCCGGGGGAGCGATCTTGCCGATATACGACGAAGTATACCGGGCGGAAGCGCGGGGCGATGTTCAACATATTCTGGTCAGACACGAACAAGGGGCGTCCCATGCAGCGGATGGCTACGCCCGGGCCACGGGGAAGGTGGGAGTCTGCTTTGCGACTTCAGGTCCGGGTGCCACGAATTTGGTAACGGGGATTGCGACAGCCCATATGGACTCGATACCTATGGTAGTAGTCACAGGTCAGGTGCCTCGGCCCGCCATTGGCTCTGATGCATTTCAGGAAACAGATATTTATGGCATTACTCTGCCGATCGTCAAGCATTCCTATGTAGTGCGTCACGCCAAGGACATGGCCCTAATTGTGGCAGAGGCTTTCCACATTGCCAGCACCGGGCGTCCCGGCCCAGTGTTGATTGACGTGCCCAAAGATGTGGGGTTAGAAGAATTTGACTACGTGCCAGTGGAACCGGGTACGGTGAAGCTGTCCGGGTATCGTCCCACAGTCAAAGGCAACCCTCGGCAGATCAACCAAGCGTTAAATTTAATCGGGCAAGCTAACTGTCCTTTGCTGTATGTCGGTGGCGGAGCGATCTCTGCTGGCGCTCATGCAGAAGTTTTGGAACTGGCAGAACATTTCCAAATACCAGTGACAACGACATTGATGGGTAAGGGTGCTTTTGATGAGAACCATCCTCTGTCCGTGGGGATGTTGGGAATGCACGGCACGGCCTATGCTAATTTTGCTGTCAGCGAGTGCGACTTGCTGATCGCTGTGGGGGCCAGGTTTGACGATCGGGTGACGGGTAAGTTAGATGAGTTCGCCTCCCATGCCAAAGTGATTCACCTCGACATCGATCCGGCAGAGGTGGGCAAAAACCGCCCCCCCCAAGTACCCATTGTGGGGGACGTGCGTCAGGTGTTAATTGATATGTTGCGTCGCACTCAGGAGTTGGGTCTATCAGGAAAACCCGATCGGACCACTGAGTGGTTGAAACGGATCGATCGCTGGCGTTCGGATTATCCCTTAGTGGTGCCCCAATATGAAGATAGTCTGTCTCCCCAAGAGGCGATCGTGGAACTGGGGCGGCAAGCACCTAATGCTCATTACACTACAGATGTGGGTCAGCATCAGATGTGGGCAGCGCAATTTCTGAAGAATGGTCCCCGTCGGTGGATGTCCAGTTCTGGCCTAGGTACGATGGGTTACGGGATGCCAGCGGCGATGGGCGTGAAGGTGGCTTTGCCCGATGAAGAAGTGATCTGTGTGGCTGGGGATGCTAGTATCCTGATGAATATTCAGGAATTGGCAACCCTGGCACAGTATAACATCAAGGTCAAAACTGTGATTATCAATAATGGCTGGCAGGGAATGGTGCGTCAGTGGCAGCAGACTTTCTTTGGAGAGCGTTACTCGGCTTCTAATATGGAAGCGGGAATGCCTGACTTTGTGATGCTGGCAAATGCTTTTGGTGTCAAAGGTATGGTGGTGCGGTCCCGAGAAGAGTTGCAAGGGGCGATCGCAGAAATGCTGGCCCACGACGGTCCCGTGTTGATGGATGTTCGCGTCAAGAGGGATGAAAACTGCTATCCAATGATAGCCCCGGGTAAGAACAATGCTCAAATGGCAGGTTTGCCAGAACCTCCCCAGTCAGAAGCAGCAGCGGATCTAATTTCTTGCCCCAGTTGCGGTGCCGAAAACCAGGTAACTAATAAGTTCTGCCCCGAGTTCGGTACTAAGCTGTAGATAATTGTGAATTGCGAATTGCAAATAATTCATTGTTATTAACTATTAACAATGAACCATGAACAATTTGATTATTGGCGTTGCACATTTTTGGGATGATGCCATTTTCTGCACATAACTGAAAGTGGCTTATAGCTTACGTTTCAAACTTCTGCAGATATGCCCATCATCCCGTAATTGTGCAACGATTATTTATGTGCCACCGTTCCGGAAAAATCGGACAATGCGGTTTTTCCTTTCGGGACTGACAGGCGATCGCTGGTGAATGTAGTCGCTCACGACATCGACTAGCATATAACTGGTATCCTGCTGATTATTACCTTGGGTGAAGATGCTGTAACCATCCCCACCTTTGAGGAGGAAATCGTTAGTAACGACGCGGTAAATTGCCTTGGTTTGGAGGGGTGCAAATGTGCCATCTTGCTGTTGGACTTGGATCTGGACGATGCGATCGCCCGCAGGTGCATGAGGGTTCCAGACAAACTGCAACCCTGCAACTTGGGGAAAACTCCCCATGGCTAATTCTACCTGACTGACTCCATGTTCTAAGGCGGCTTTGATTTGCTCTCCTGTCAAGTCCAGTCGGGCGATCGTATTACCAAAGGGTAGCATTTCCAAGACTTGCCCGACCGTCACTTGACCCTCTATGCTGGTGCGGATCCCGCCGCTGTTGACGATGGCGATTTGGCAACCGTCGGGGCGAGTTTTGGCCAGGATTGCATCGGCGACCACATTGCCGAGATTTGTCTCACCACTGCGGAGACGCGCCCGATCGCCTTCCAGCAAGACCGAGGTCTGGCCAATTACCTGCTGTTGCAGTGTTTGCAGGGGTTCTGCATAGGTTACCAACTTAGCTTGGAATGCCGGATCTGAGGGAATGGTAGCATCAACAATATGGGGTTTTCCCGCCCAGTCAGTTAGGGTCCCGGCCCGATCGAAGGTCAAATGTAAATCGCCCAAATACTTGCCATTCCCAATCTGTTACTATCAATACTGGGCTACCATCGGGGGTTTTTGCCACTACTGGGTAAGGATGAGTAGCGCCAGAGATATTGCCCAGAGGGGTATGGCAATATCCGCCCACCACGACATCTATGCCATCTACCTGACTGGCCAATTCTAAATCCCTGGGGAAACCGATATGAGTCAGGGCAATAATTTTATTCACTCCTTGGGAGGTTAATTCTCGGACAGCTTGTTTGGTGGCCTGGATGTGGTTGGTGAAGCGAACACCCGCACCCGGGTTAGAGAGAATGGATGTTTCTTCAGTTGTCAGTCCGAAGATGCCGATTTTTTCACCCTTAAGCTTGAGGATAACCCAGGGTTTGATTTTCCCTGCCAGGGGCGAACTTTCATCTACTTCAATATTAGCTGAGACCGTGGGAAACTCAGCCCCGGCGATGAAATCAGCCAGCACTTGTGGTCCCCGATCGAATTCATGGTTGCCAATGGTAGCAGCATTGTATGCCATGGCATTGTAGAAGTCCAGGTCTGCCTGACCCAGATACTGGTTAAAATACAGAGTGCCTTGAAAGATGTCGCCAGCACTCAGCAGCTAGCAGCAGGCCAGCAAACAACAGAATCAATATTAAACGCGATCGCCATAAATGTCGCATAGGATACTTTGATGAACTATCTTTGACAAATTGATAGATTAGTCTCATGGCCCGCCGGGGGTTCAAACCCCCGCGTTACCAGGCGGTCCCCAGGTTTCGAGGCGCCAAGTCGGTTAAAACCGACTAATCCGAGAAAGTGAACTCTCTCAGAGGGTATTATAATAGATTGAGATCGACAGGTTCGTAGTAAGGACTAAAGTCCTTCTCTGCCAACCCCAGATCGGCAGTAGCAGCAGAGTCAGGTATGAAAGCTACTATTCCTATGGTGGCCAAAAAGGGGCGATCGGGCTTTTTTGTTAGCCTGCCCGATAGTTATAAAAACTATTCCGGCAACCAGAATAATAGCTAAATTTTGTTAGAAGTGACTAAACAAATTGCCCGCCCATCTTGTTCACTTTTGATGCAGTTTCCGAAGACAAAAGTGATTCTGCTGAGTCGGGCAAAGCTTCATCCTATAATATTTCGGGGCTGGACTTTTTCAGATTCTCCAGAAACTGCTCAGTAGTAATCTATGCGAAATGCTGGCGAATTAGCTCGGCACATTTTTGTGGATCTAGCATTATTGAATTCCTCCTTATAGTTCTATCGCTCAAATGCTCCTATTTTGGCAGATGAGATTAACGTGCCCGATGATATTATTGGTTGTCTTATTCGCGATCGGGAAATGCGGCGGGGGGTATAAGAAACCCGGTTTCGCAGGAGTTACCGGGTTGATGGCATCGCGCGAGGGGGGGAAATAAATCCAGATCGCCCTTTTCCGACGCTTTATGTGTAAACCTTGGTAGGAATTTGGATATAGCGATCGGGTGATTCTGTTTGCTGATGAATAGCGAATAAAATTCGTTCAATTTCTTTCATCACCGCTGCATCATAGTAAACCATACCGCAATCTACACAAACTTCAACTGGAGTATTAGGAACTAGCAAATATTCACCTTGGTAGCTGTAAAGGTATTCTACTCTGCGTTCGGAATATTTTTTGCTGCCGCAGACATTACATTGCACTTCTCTCATGGGGTTTATCCTATAGTTCTGGGGTTAATAAACTTTGGACGATCGGGAATGTAGACGGTAATAATTGCTACTTTTTCGCCACTCCAACCGCCGACAGTGTGAATCGGTAGATTACTGGCAAAACCTAATATTAGGCAACTTTCGCCTCTCCCAGTATCGGGATACTGCTCCAGGATTTCTCCGCTGATTAGTGATTCCTCAACCTGAGTGAAGGTTAGCCCATCGGCCTGACGCTCAACGTCTGCATGATAAGTATACACATACAGGTTGGCACGAACTTTGGCTTTAATTTCCTCTATTTTCATTTTCGCATGATAACAAGCAAACTGGGTTCATAAGCATTTGGTTGTAGGACGGCAGTAGAAATGATCGCTACGACTCGCCAGGGATGCAGAAAGATCGTTGGCGGAGCAACATCAAGAGATTAGATGAGATTAAGCTGTACTCTGATATTATATATTGATTGTCTTGATTCGCGATCTGGAAATGGGGCGGGGGGTATAAGAAACCAGGTTTGAGAGGATAACCCGTGTTTCTGGCATCGCGAGAGGGGACGTTGCGGGGGTAGGATGGGAGGCGATCGCCAGATGGGACGGCAAAGTTAAAATCCTACCCATGTGAGCCCATCTACCTCCCCTAACCCCAGATCCTAAGCTATCATGGATGATGACCAAACCCCGGGGCGGGGGCCATGCGATCGCCCTGCCACCTGAAATCGGTCAACTGCGCCATCTGACGAAGCTAGACTTCGACAATAATCCCCTAACCTCGCCCCCGCCCGAAATTTTACAGCAAGGAATAAAGGCCGTTTTAGCATATCTTAGGGAGCAGCTACAAGCAAAACAAACCCAGTGGGTTTCCAAACTACTAATTGTAGGCGAAGGCGGAGTTGGCAAGACATCCTTATTGCGCGCTCTCAGAGGCGAACTCTTCAACTCTGAGGAATCAACCACCCACGGCATTGCCATCCGCACCCTGGAATTAGGTTATTTCTGCCGTGCCCCGGAGGCCAAGAAGCCGCCGTCACGCCCACCGGAACGCGCCGACTACCGGCGGGGCGACGAAACAATGCTACAATTACTTTGAACATTTTTGAGAAAGAAAACCCTCTCAGATGGTATTATAATATTGAGAGCAACTGGTTCGTAGTAAGGACTTTAGTCCTTATCTGCCAACCCACCGTTCCGGAAAAATCTGAAGCGCGATCGTTTGACACCTCCGGGCAGGCGAGACGCCCGCCCTACGTTTATGGAAAATATGACTTTTTACATCGTGGATGTGTTTGCTATCGAGAAATATACTGGCAATCAACTGGCCGTTTTTCTGGATGCGGGAGCAATTTCTGATGCCGAAATGCAACAAATTGCTCTGGAAATGAATTATTCAGAAACTACATTCATCACCTCAAATGGATCGGGGGGGGGATACGACGTGCGAATTTTCACCCCGAACAAGGAACTACCGTTTGCGGGTCATCCCACTTTAGGTACGGCCTTCATTATACAGCAAGCGTTGATTAAAAAGCCAGCTTCGCGAGTCAACTTGAATCTGAAGGTAGGGCAAATTCCCGTTACCTGGGAAGGGGAATTTCTCTGGATGCGCCAAAATCAGCCGACTTTTCACCGGGAATTGCCAGCAGAGGCGATCGCCCCGGTACTGAATCTAGGGGTAGATGACATAGATACGCGGTTTCCAATTCAAGAAGTTGACACGGGAATTCCGTTTATAATTGTACCTTTGCGGACCCACAAAGCGCTGAAAGCTTGTCGGACTGATCGGGGGAAATACTTTGAATTAGTGGAGAAGACGGCAGCGAAGGAAATGTTAGTATTTTGCCCAGAGACTTACTCTCCAGAGAATAATCTCAGCGTGCGAGTATTTGCCGAATATTTAGGCATTCCCGAAGATCCGGCAACCGGGAGTGCCAATGGTTGTTTAGCGGGATATTTGGTAAAACATGAGTATTTTGGAGAAGACTCAATTAACGTGCGAGTCGAACAGGGATATGAAATTAACCGACCGTCTTTGCTGTTGCTAAAAGCGCAGAAATGCCAGTCAGGTATAGAAGTTAACGTGGGAGGAAAAGTGGTGATGGTTGCCAAGGGAGAATGGGTTTAGCAATTGTAGGTTGGGTTTCGTTCCTCAACCCAACAGCCCCAACCTACAGAGATAATGTTATAATAGAAGCCAGCAGGGTAATCAAATGAAAAATATGAAAGTCAAGCTACCAGAAGAGAAGATTGAAGAGTTTTGTCGCCGCTGGCAGATAACAGAGTTAGCTGTGTTTGGTTCAGTCCTGCGAGATGACTTTCGACCCGACAGCGATATCGACTTTTTGGTGAGTTTCGCACCGGATGAAAACTGGAGTTTATTCGACCTGGTTGACATGGAACGGGAATTAGCGGCTATCGTGGGAAGAAAGGTTGACTTGATTGAAAAAGTGGCGATCGAACGCAGTCACAATCAGCTGCGTCGCAAAGAAATTTTATCAACTGCACAAACTTTTTATGTCACGAGATAATCAGACTATACGCGATTTAGTCAAGGCAGCGGCGTTGATCGTTGAGTTCAAAGAAGGAATAGATAAAGCTACCTTTCTCAAGGATGTCAAAACGCAATCAGCCATACTATATCAGTTTGCGATTTTAGGCGAAGCGGTGAAGCGGCTTTCTTGGTCGTTCCGCGAACAACACGAGGAGATCCCTTGGTCATCGATTGCTGGAATGCGTGACAAGCTGATCCATGATTACGATGGCGTTAATCTGGAAAGAGTCTTCCAGACAGCCTCAGAAAATCTTCCAGAGTTCTTGGCTATGATTGAACCGTTACTGACGGTTGAAGAAGAAGAGTGATAAATTTCGGAGGTGAAAAACTATGGTGGAGACAATTCAAGGGAAGAATCTGGAACTGCATGAAGTAGAAGAAAAATTTGGTCTGGAATTGGTGAATGACGATCGCTTCTTCGGGGAATGGCAGGACGATCTGCCGGAACTTACCGATATAGAAAGGCAACGGTTAGACCGGGTGAAAGCCTGCTATTTGCACATCTCCAAATATACCAGGTTGGAAAAAAGCGTAAAAATGGTCGTACTTTCACCGTTGCTGGATTTAGCAGGATTTTATCTGCTGCCGTTTAGAATCGCAACAGAAAAGCAGGTACAAATTGCAGTTGAGGATGAAGAGACAATTATCAGAGGAGAACTCGATGTTCTGGTTCTCGATCACAATTTTTGGGTTCTAGTTATCGAGTCGAAACGTCATAGCTTGTCCCTAGCACCAGGAATTCCCCAGGTGTTAGCTTATATGCTAGCTAATCCTCATTCTGATTTTTCCGGAAAGGTAAGACCGATGTTTGGCATGGTCACTAATGGGGAAATTTTATTTTCCTCAAAGTGACTAAACAAGGGACGCCGCAATATGCGAACTCAGATGAGTTATCATTGAACAATCGCGGCAATGATTTGTATACTGTCCTGAAGGTTTTGAAGCGCATGGGTCAGTTGGCGATCGGGTAGCAACTGTAGGTTGGGTTGAGGTACGAAAACCAACATCCATAAAGGCGATCTGGTATAAATAGGATTGCGGCGATATCAATCAGTAATAATTATGCTTCTCAAATCCATTAGTAAATCAGAGTTCAAGCAAATTGACCCCGCGAGGCAGCTAATTGTCCACGAGTACCCCCGTCAATTTGCTATGCTAGATTTGGGCCAACCTCTAGGGTGCTATGGACTCAGTTGGCAAAGTTCCTCCCATATTCAGCCAGTTATCGAGCGATCGACAGACCAGCAGACTCTCTGGATCGGAGTAGATCGACGCTTGGCCGCGATCGATATGCAGCAAGGCAACGTTTGCATCTCCTTATCCGTGATAATGCCAATTTTCCAAATCCTGATTGTCGAGGATCTTACAGCTATCCTCACCGAACTGGAAGTTTTACTCTTCAGTGCAAATCGGACTCTCAAGTGTTTTGATGTTTTACCAGATTTAACGGCAAATATATCGGTGTATGGATATGATTTTATGATTAAAATGTTCGATGGTTCCAGCTTTACTTTAACTCGAACGGGGCTAATTAAACCGATGGTCCCAGCTTAGCAGCAATAGGTTAAACTGCTTGATAGAAGATCGGGAGTCAGAGAAAGTGGACTTAAAAGAACAGTTGCATACCCATTTGCTACATCTGGTGCGATCGCGGGATCCCTACTTTGCCAGTGCCGGACATTTCTTCGTGCAGGAATACATCCGGGAACAGCTATCAGAATGGGGAACTGTAGAAACGGATGAATTTAGAGTGCATGGCAGGACTCATCAAAATCTCATCCTCCACCTGGAAACTGCTACCAACAAGCACAAACCCCCCATCTTAATTGGCGCCCATTATGATACCGTACCGGGAAGCCCTGGAGCTGATGATAATGCCACGGGAGTAGCAGTCCTATTAGAATTGGCAAGAATATTCGCTGGGGCCCGGGAAACATCCCCTGCAACTGGTGGCCTTCGACCTGGAAGAATTCGGTTTATTGGGTAGTAGCCATTATGCTACCCAACTCCAGCAACAACAGCAACCACTCCGTTTAATGATTTCTCTGGAAATGCTGGGTTATTGCGACTATTCTCCCAATTCCCAAAGCTACCCAGTAGAAGTGTTAAAATACTTTTACCCCCATCAGGGGAACTTTATCGCCCTGATTGGCAATTTGCCCACATTGGTTGACATGCTCCGCATTTCCCATATAATTAGTAAGAGGGGAACTAATTGTCGATGGTTGCCAGTGCCCGATCGGGGTTTAATTCTGCCAGATACGCGACGCAGCAACCATTCCCCTTTCTGGGATGCGGGTTATCGATCGATCATGGTGACGGATACAGCTAATTTGCGCAATCCCCATTATCATAAAGGTAGTGATAGTATTGACACTCTGGATTTAGATTTACTCACGGGTGTCTATCGCGGTTTAGCAGCTAGCATCCGCTATCTCTAAAAAAAATTAGACGGAAAAAGGACAAATGACCAATCAAAAATGGCAATTCTGGATTGACAGGGGCGGCACCTTTACCGATATCGTAGCTAAAGGTCCGGACGGTAAACTGGTAACTCATAAGTTGCTCTCAGAAAATCCCGATCGCTACCCCGATGCCCCTGTACAAGGAATTCGCGATATATTGGGGATTACGAGCGATCGCCCCATTCCCCGCGATCTGATAGAAGTGGTGAAAATGGGGACGACGGTGGCGACCAATGCTTTGCTGGAACGCAAGGGCGATCGCGCGATTTTGCTAATCACCAAAGGTTTTCGAGACGCCCTCAGAATTGGCTATCAAAACCGTCCCGACATCTTCGCCCGTCAGATTATTCTACCAGAAATGCTCTACGAACGAGTCATCGAAGTTGCCGAACGCTACAGCCCCCAGGGAGAAGAGTTAATTGATGTCAATATCGATGCGATCGCTCCAGCATTGCAAGCTGCTTACGATGACGGGATCCGCAGTTGCGCCATTGTCTTCATGCACGGTTATCGCTATCCCGAACACGAGCAAAAAGTAGCTGACTTAGCACGGGCGATCGGGTTTACCCAGGTTTCCCCATCCCATGCAGTCAGTCCCTTGATGAAACTGGTCAGTCGGGGGGATACCACCGTAGTTGATGCCTATTTATCTCCCATTTTGCGCCGCTATGTCGATCGGGTTTCCAGCAATTTGGGCCCAGGGACAAACCTGATGTTCATGCAATCCAATGGCGGGTTAGTAGACGCCCAATTGTTCCAGGGAAAAGACAGTATTTTATCAGGTCCAGCAGGGGGAATTGTCGGTGCAGTCCAGACCAGCGCGATCGCGGGATTTAAGAGAATCATCACCTTTGATATGGGGGGCACTTCTACGGATGTGGCCCATTACAATGGGGAATTGGAACGCAGCTTGGAAACGGAAATTGCTGGGGTCCGTTTGCGCACCCCCATGATGGCAATTCACACCGTCGCAGCGGGTGGCGGTTCCCTTCTCCAATTCGATAATGGGCGCTATCGCGTCGGTCCCGAATCAGCAGGGGCAAATCCCGGTCCTGCTTGCTATCGCCAGGGCGGTCCCCTAACAGTAACCGATGCTAACGTGATGCTGGGTAAGTTGCAACCGGAGTTTTTTCCCAAGGTGTTCGGTCCCCAGGGTAATTTGCCCTTAGATGGGGAAATAGTCCAGGAAAAATTTGCCCAGTTGGCAGCGGAAATAGGAGACGATCGCCCGCCCGAACGAGTAGCAGCAGGATTTGTGGCGATCTCCGTGGAAAACATGGCCAACGCCATCAAGAAAATCTCCCTCCAGCGAGGATATGACGTTTCCGAATACACCCTCTGCTGCTTTGGGGGGGCGGGGGGACAACACGCCTGCTTAATTGCGGATGCCTTGGGAATGCAGCAAGTATTTCTCCATCCTTTTGCGGGAGTATTGTCAGCTTATGGCATGGGTTTAGCGGATATCCGGGTATTGCGGGAACGGACAGTGGAAGCGCAATTAACCGCTGAATTAGTGCCAGACTTAGAACGGCAATTGGAAAAATTAGCAGCGTCAGCTTTGACAGAACTCGATCGAGAAAATGATATCTCGATCTTGCGCAAGATTCACTTAAAATATCAAGGCACGGATTCATCCTTGATGGTGAATTTCAGCGATGCCGCAGAGATGCGATCGCAGTTTGAGGTCCAGCATCGCCAGCGTTACGGCTTTGTAATGGAAAATAAACAGTTGATTGTCGAAGCAGTTGCCGTCGAACTGGTGCAGTCTTCAGATGTCCCGGAAGAACCGATCGCGCAACGTCGCACGGATGCAGCACCCCAACCAATCGCAAAAGTGCAAATGTATAGTGGTAATAGCTGGCGGGGAACCTCCGTATTTCAGCGATCGGACTTACAACCGGGAGACTGCATTACAGGTGCAGCTATTATTATCGAACCCACGGGCACGAATATCATCGAACCCGGATGGCAAGCAGAATTAACCCCCCGCAATCATTTAATTTTGCAAAAGAATCAGAATTCAGCATCTGTCAATTCCCCATCGGTTATCCAAAATCTCGCCTCCCCAGATCCAGTCATGCTGGAAATTTTCAATAATCTATTTCGTTCGATCGCCGAACAAATGGGAACTACCCTGCAAAACACCAGCTATTCCGTAAATATCAAAGAAAGGTTAGATTTCTCTTGTGCCATCTTCGACCAAAAGGGACAATTAGTTGCCAATGCACCCCATATCCCCGTACATCTGGGTTCCATGAGTGAGAGTGTCAACAGTTTGATATCGGAGTGCGGCGATCGCCTGAAACCGGGAGATGTGTACGTCCTCAACAATCCTTATAATGGCGGTACCCATCTCCCCGACGTGACAGTAATTACTCCCATATTCAATGGGGAAAATGGAAGTTCTCCTCTCTTTTATGTCGCCTCCCGGGGACATCATGCCGATATTGGCGGTATCACTCCCGGTTCCATGCCACCTAATAGCAAGACAGTAGCAGAAGAAGGAGTGCTGTTGGACAATTTTAACCTGGTGGATGGAGGAAAATTCCGGGAAAAGGAACTGCGAGAAATTCTCTGTTCTGGTAAATATCCGGTCCGCAACCCTGTCCAGAATCTCGCCGACTTGCAGGCCCAAATTGCTGCCAATGAAAAGGGTTTGCAGGAACTAGAACGGATCGTAGCATCCTATGGTAAGGCCACCGTGCAAGCTTATATGGCCTTCGTTCAGGATAATGCTGAAGAATCCGTGCGTAGGGCGATCGAGACCTTAAAGAATGGCAGTTTCACTCTGCTACTGGATAATGGCAGTCAGATTCAAGTTACAATCGAGATCGATCGGGTGAGTCGCAGTGCCAAGATAGATTTCACGGGCACTTCGCCCCAACTGGAGAATAATTTTAATGCCCCATCTGCGGTCTGTAAAGCAGCAGTTCTCTACGTCTTCCGCACCCTGGTAAATGACGATATTCCCCTGAATGCGGGATGTCTGAAACCTTTACAAATGATTATCCCGGCAGGATCCATGTTAAATCCCCGTTACCCAGCGGCGGTAGTAGCCGGAAATGTAGAAACTTCCCAAGCAATTACCGATGCTTTGTATGGGGCCCTGGGGGTAATGGCCACCTCTCAAGGGACCATGAATAACTTCACCTTTGGGAACGATCGCTATCAATATTATGAAACAATTTGTGGAGGTTCCGGTGCGGGTGCCAACTTCCATGGCACCGATGCAGTCCATACTCACATGACCAATTCTCGCCTGACAGATCCCGAAGTATTGGAATGGCGATTTCCGGTACTTTTGACCAGCTTTGCCATTCGAGAGAATAGTGGTGGGAAAGGGCGTCATGCTGGGGGAAATGGGGTGGTACGTCGCCTGCGTTTTCTGGAACAGATGACTGCTGGAATTCTTTCCAGTCGGCGTGTAATTGCACCTTTTGGGTTGCAGGGTGGTGCAGCGGGTGCTTTAGGAAAGAATTACGTGCAGCGCAGTGATGGGACTGTGGTAGAATTGGGGAGTACCGCGACTGTCGAGATGGCAGCGGGAGATGAATTTGTCATTGAAACCCCAGGTGGTGGTGGATATGGTAAAACTTAAATAGTTATACCATCACTTCGCTGTTATCCCGCCGGGGGTTCAAACCCCCGGCTAATAGCTAAAGTGGGTTAAAACCCACTAAAAGCATTGTAGAGAAAGTGTGTTTTACCCTCGTTCCCCGGCGGAGCCAGGGAACGATTTATGGAGGCTCCGCCTCTAGTTGCAAATGGTGCAAGATATGAGTTAAAACCGACTAATTAGATTAAGTTGATACCAATTTATTTCACAATGTTGACTGTGGAGGAGAGGTCATGACCGACAATTCTTTTTTCGACGAGTCGCAGATGACCTTATGGGCGATCGCCAACCGTCGCAGATGACCTGTCCCTATGGGCGTCCGCGTAGCGTGCGCGTAGCGCATTCGTCTCCCAGCCCCTAAACATGATTAAACATGTGTTTTGGGTCGCTATTGAGGTCCAAAACCTCAAGATTCACGTTTAAAACCTGACTGCTGAGGTCCAAAACCTCAAGATTCACGTTTAAAACCTGACTGCTGAGGTCCAAAACCTCAAGATTCACGTTCAAAACCTGGCTGCTGAGGTCCAAAACCTCAAAATTGACGAAAAATTAAACAATTTCTGAAGCAGTTCGAGGAAAGCAACCCCAGTCCCACGGAAACCGATAGATCGCGCGATCGCCTGCATACCCAAATCTAGCGCCAGTCAATCAACCAAATAGCACCGTCGGATAGCGGCTGAAGATTTGAGTAACTATCACTTCTCACGTTGCAACCATAGCGCCGTTGCCTGCAACCATAGCGCCGCTGCCTGCACAAACCAGACGTAAGATTAGTAAGGCGGGTGAGGCGCACAATCATCTGGCAGGCGCGGGGGAGATAAATTCTGATTTTTGGCGCCGTCACTCACCACAACTGCTAACTTGTCAAAGATATTCTCAGAGTAAGTTCATACCAACTGTGGAGGATAAAAGAGGTCATGACCGACAATTCTTTTTTCGAGAAGCCTACAGAAGACATCTCCAAAAATAAAACCCTTGTCAGATATGAATTTCAAGCTTCACCTCACATTCTCACATATGTTACTCAAACGGTAGCATCTGGGTTTGATAGATTTCCTGTTAATAAAGCGCTCCAAAG
>JACOMV010000030.1 GCA_014324065.1 Hormoscilla sp. SP12CHS1
GCTGAATTGGGTCTGCATTGAGTATAGCTCTAGTTTAGCACAAAAATGTTCTACTTGTTTCCTGAACAAGCTGTAATTGGCACTCTGATTGGTATGTCGGTCTATATGATTAACAAATATGCTATTAAAGAAAATGATGAAAATTAATAGCTAGATTTTCGATAAAGATCCGCTTTAAAAAAGAATAGTTTTGAAAACATTAGCAGGAGCGATCGCCCCACGAAACAAAAGGCGATCGCCCATTATCTTGCCGCCGGTGCGATCGTCACATTCCAACAAAGGGCGATCGCAGATGGGAGGCAGAGCCTCAAAACGGGTTCCCTGGCTCCACCAGGGAACGAGAACACGCGAAAATAGAGAAAATAGATAATGTTTTTAGTCTGTTTTCAACCGACTTGGCGCCTCGAAACCTGGCGGCTCTCCTGAGGCGCTCTGGCAGCGGAGGGGGCCCGGAGCGTGCGCCTGCTCCGGGATGCGCTACCTGGTAACGCGGAGGTTTTAACCCAAGGCGGGCGATCGCTCAAGATGCAAGATGTGAATAAGGGAAGCAGTTGGCGATCGCAGACGGGAGGCAGAGCCTCTTGCATACCGTTCCCTGGCCGAGCCAGGGAACGAGTATTGGAGGTGGGATGCTCCCAGTGCGATCGCTCCACATACAAAGCAGGCGATCGCGCTTTCATTTTCAACTTACAGTCTTCATGTTTTTTTGCCGCCGCTTTTCTGTTATTCTTTTCGCAATCTCTACTTCCTCAAAATCCACCTGCATCATCACAGGCTTTGCCAATTCCACCCCCAAAGCAGCGATAACATCAAGCATTTCTCCAAAAGTCGTATCTCCATAATTTCTCTTTTCAAAGTGCTTAATTCGCTCTTCTTCAACTCCGATAATTTCCGCTAGTTCTTTCTCACTGATTTTTGCTGCCATCCGCGCTTTTATTAATACATATGGCAGTTCATTCAAAAAATTAACTGCAATTTCAATCGGCTGGTTATTGTCACAATTAATCAATCTTTCATATTCGGCGATTTCTGCGTTTAATTGATCCAGGTGATATTGTAACACACCTTCCCATTTCTGAAAGTCCTTTCTTTTTGCTTCTTCATCCTGCTCCATCTTCATAATAGATTTGCTAAACTTCTCTACCCATTCTTGAGTGACTTCGTACTGAAATTCATTTTTAATCATGGCGACCACCTCATTAAATCTATGGCTATTATTCCTTTTCGATTTTTATCTCGATCTTTTTGGAAAAACTCAAAATAATTTTCGCCGTAATACCAACCTCTGCGTCTGATGGAAATATCTCGCCTTTATACATGGCTTTTTGGGCATTACGGTCATAATGATTGAACAATCTAGGAGCATTAACTCTCAGATAATCACTGTCTACGTTTTCTCTATCATAGCAAGCATCAAAATCCCCAGGCTCTGGTTTGCTGGTCACAAAACTATTAATATAAATCGTCCTACAGCCGGCTGCTTTTAATTGCGTCATTGCCAGCTCCAATCCTTCGAGCCTCCGATTTCTTTTATAAGTAGTTAGGCAAAATAATTTTGATATTTTGCTTTTGGCATAAACATATGCTATAATTAAGACAATAAAACTTATATTTTAAGCGAGGTGAAAGTTAGCCATGAGATTCATAAAGTTAATCTCCTCCCATTCGCAAAAATGTACTCCTGGTGGCAGATTGCCGTTTTCATCGAATTCTGGTATCACTTCCTCACACTCATACCACAAATTAATTGTCCTTCTCTTTATCTTACCATAGTTATCCCGATCGGACCAGAAAAAATTATTTCTACAGATGTTCAGCCAGAAACCAAGTTTACTAAATCTTTAATTGCAAATATAAAACAAATAATATAAATGATACATTTAATTATCTTTTTATAAGTGCAATCGCCCCACCCACAGGCGATCGCCCATTATCTTGCCGCCAGTGCGATCGCCCCACTACACAGCAGGCAATCGCCCATTCTTTCCTCGTGCGATCCCGAATAAATTACCGTACCGTCAAGCTGATATTTTGACTATAATGAATTAACCATATCCTCCTGTTCTAGTTCATCAATTAACTGCAAAACTGTCATCCCAATATCCGGTCTAACTTCTGGTTTAGCAGTGCGATCGATCTGTGCCTGCGCCCACTCTTGTAACTGCTTCAGTTTCACCTTCCGATCTGACAATTTCTCTTGAGGGGCAGACATCATAATGCGATCGCTCTTTTTCCCTGACCGCAATACGATCGTACCTGCGATTGTCAATGAGTAGCGATCGCGAGGCGACCCTGGTTCCACAGTTCTTTTCAGTAAACCATCAGCAGCCAACTTCTTTAATACTACCATTATGTCAGGTTCTCTGGGCACGTCTCGACGTGAAAGAGCATTTGCTAGTTCATACCAACTCCAATTTCCCTCACCCTTATCGACTAATTCGAGCAGGACTAATTCAAGTTTAGTTAATTTGATTGAGTCTTCCATTAATAGTCCTCCACACTTGGATGGAATAAAACACCGGGACCTTCTTTTAATCGATAATCTTCAAGAGTTGCTGTATGAGCATTATTCCATACTTCATAAGCAACATCGGGATCCGCAGGCTGTCCAGTCGGGTAGCCAATCTTTTTGTATCTTATATACTCGCGCAACTCATGGGTATAGAAGCGTATATCGACAGGTTCTGCTACCATTGTACCTGCTGCAATGTTTCTTAATCGCTATAGCATTTTTAGCTCTGCGGAACCAACGGGATTAAATCTGCGGACATGCTCTTCAACTAAATCAGCGCCTCTCTGGGTAATCTTGACATTTCGATCGGATAACATCATTATCCGTCCGCCTGCTTTTGATGAATCGAAGAGTCTGCCACTTGTAGCACCTTTTTCTAGCATTTGAGCTTAGTTACTTCCCACAAATAATTATTTTACCACTCCTCCAACCAGCACTGGGTATCCAGCAATAGTTTCACTGTTCATCCCCGAGAATGCTGCCTCTATATCTGTTGGCAAAGGAGCGTTAAAGTCCTCTGGCAGGACAAATTGCCCTCGATCTTTCCCTAAACTAGCTCGTCGATTAGATGAAGTCCGAAATGGAACCAACTTGGCAATGGGAATGCCTTGGTTTGAAATAATGATTTCTTCTCCAAGTTCTACACGGGACAATATCCGAGAGAGATTCCTTTCGCAGTCCGAGATGTTTACAGTTTCCACGCTCTTAAAAAATTCCCTTAATATTCTTCTTGCGCTCGAATCAAAACACGATTTTTTTATCTGCAGAATGCGATCGCGCCTTATCCAAGACCCTACATCCTCTTAACATTCCTTTCAATATCTGGTTATCAAAACCTTCACAACCATAGGGGTCAGTCTTTAAAATAGGCTGGAAAACCTCTGTAAAGTCTGGCAAGTCTTCAACGTTCACTCCTGGGTGAATCTGAGCGCAGATATCTCGATCTTGTAGCCACGTTGTCTAATCCTTTCCCTGACAGCTTCCAGATTTATTTGTACTTCCTCGACCGTTTCCCATTCCACATCATCCGGCCATTCTTCGTCTTCTGGTAAATCGGAATCATCGGCATCAGTCAGATGGTAATCTTGTTCTGTCACTTTCAATCCCAGATCTGTAGCTTGAATGATACGCTGTAGCAGATCCCGATGTGACCTAATATCAGTAGGGGCTACTGCCAGTTCCATATTTAGCTTACCTAACAGGGTTTCTAGGTAACCTGTAACAGCAGCTAAGGGATGCCGGACAACTTTATGAGCGGTTTCCACAGCCAGTTCCTTTACTTTACCCTATCAGTCTATCATATTTTTGACTTGTACTAAATATTAAGACAATTACTATGTCTGAACCCGAGATCGCAGTCACCATCAAACTCTTCGCCGCCTATCAAGAAGCCTATGGCCTCCCAGAACTACAGCGGAAATTTCCCCCACATACCCCTGTCGCCGCAGTCCTAGAAAGCGCGATCGCGGAACATCCCGAACTCCAGCAATGGCGCGAACTCACCCGCTTTGGTATCAATCTCCAATTCGTCGAACCCGATACCCCACTGCAAGATGGCGATGAAGTTGTCCTCATACCACCGGTCAGCGGCGGCTAGGACCCGGTTTCTTGACTGGCCCTCTACTCTCAGTCACCGGTCCCGAGGTGCGGCCAAAAAAACCGCAAAAATTTTTTTCCACAAATTCAGGGGTTGAGAGGGGATTTTGGCGGGGCCATCAGTCGATTCTGGAGGATATTTTTCCGATTATATCGCCCTGAAACTCTCTCCTGGTAAGGCTTTCAGCATTAATTAGTAAATCTTATTTTTTTGTTAAATTGAATCCAGACAAAAAAGGTCGGGTATGGTTGCAGGGTATTTTTTCCCCGTGCTACGATTTCAACATCAATCGCAATCAAGGAAATTAACCAGTTATGACAGTGGCAACCAGCACCCCAATATTCGGCACAACCACCGGCTTTAGCACCACCCTGAAATGTAAAGAATGTGGTGAAGATTACCCGCTGGAAGCAAAGCACATCTGCGAAGATGTCTGCTTTGGCCCCTTGGAAGTCAAGTATGACTATGACAAACTCCGCCTCTCCGTCAGCCGCGCTACCATAGAAGCCGGTCCTAACTCGATTTGGCGCTATCGTCCCTTCTTACCTGTTGCTACTAATAATCCTATAGATGTGGGCACTGGCATGACGCCGCTAGTGAAATCCCATCGGTTGGCCCGGCGTCTGGGACTAAAGAATCTATATATAAAGAATGATGCAGTCAATATGCCCACTCTCAGCTTCAAGGATAGAGTGGTGTCAGTGGCCCTCACCAGGGCAAGAGAGTTGGGTTTCTCTACGGTGTCTTGCGCGAGTACCGGAAACTTGGCCAATTCAACCGCTGCGATCGCGGCCCATGCCAGTCTGGACTGCTGCGTGTTCATCCCCGCCGACTTGGAAGCGGGTAAAGTCCTGGGCACCTTGATTTACAATCCCACGGTGATGGCAGTTAAGGGCAACTACGATCAAGTGAACAAGCTATGCTGCGAAGTGGGCAATACCTATGGATGGGGGTTTGTCAATATTAATCTCCGCCCTTACTACTCGGAAGGTTCCAAAACTCTGGGCTTTGAAGTGGCAGAACAGCTAGGATGGCAGTTACCCGACCATATTGTCGCCCCTCTGGCCTCCGGTTCCCTGTACGGTAAAATCTATAAGGGCTTCCAAGAATTTGTCAAGGTGGGATTGGTTGACGACAAAGCTGTCCGCTTCAGCGGGGCCCAGGCAGAAGGCTGTTCCCCGATCGCCCAAGCATTCCGGGAAGGACGGGACTTCGTTGCCCCCGTTAAACCCAATACCATTGCTAAGTCGATCGCCATTGGCAACCCCGCCGATGGGATCTACGCCTTAGAAATTGCCCGCAAGACAGGCGGTAACATTGAATCAGTCACGGATCCAGAAATCATCGAAGGCATGAAGTTGCTAGCGGAAACAGAAGGCATCTTCACCGAAACCGCTGGGGGAACCACCATTGCCGTGTTGAAGAAACTGGTAGCTGCTGGTAAAATTGACCCCGATGAAACGACAGTTGCCTACATCACGGGGAATGGCTTGAAAACCCAGGAAGCTGTCCAAGGTTACATCGGCGAACCCCTGACTATTGAAGCGAAACTTGATAGTTTTGAACGGGCAATGGAACGGGCCCGCACCTTGGGTCGCCTAGAATGGCAACAAGTATTGGTCTAGATTACACCCCCACCCCACACCCCACACACCCCCACCCTAAAGGGTGGGGCTACAGGAACAAAGCCCGCCTGCGCGGGCTAAGATGAGTAGGGTGGGCACACTCCGGGAACCCTCCGCTGCCCGGCCATGACCAAGTTACGGTTATGCGATCGATGGTGGGCAGCGGAGGGAACAAAGCCCGCCTGCGCGGGCTAAGATGAGTAGGGTGGGGCACACTCCGAGAACCCTCCGCTGCCCGGCCATGACCAAGTTACGGTTATGCGATCGATGGTGGGCAGTGCAGCAGTAAGATGAGAAGAACAAAGGAATCAGGTAAAAATGGCAGTAACAGTTTTAGTTCCCACTCCCTTGCAGAAGTACACGAACAATAAAGACAAAGTAGAATGTACAAGCAGCAATATTGCTGAGTTGTTCGACACTCTCGAACAAAGTTGTCCTGGGATAAAAAACCGCTTGTGTGATGAAGAGGGAAAACCGCGTCGCTTTGTGAACTTATACGTCAATAACGAAGATATCAGGTTTTTACAAGGAACAAATACAGCTTTGAAAGATGGGGATGAAGTTAGTATTATCTCTGCTGTAGCAGGTGGTTGATATCCAAATAAGATTGAATAACCAACCATTACGGGCAGATCCCCAGCAACCCAGAAACCAGGTTTCTTATCCAAACCGGGTGTCGTCAAAACCCGTCTCCCATGGGATACCCCAGTCGCCGGATCCCCCCAAACCCCCCCTTGGGGTTTGGGGATCCCGCTGCAACTACTTTTGACCACACCCATCCAATCCAAACCTGGTTTCTTAATTTAACAGTGAGGTGTCACCCAGAAACATCGCACTCAACTACACAACCTGCTTAGCCTGAAACTGGCTTAACTCACTTGGCGGGACAGCACCATGTTCAGTGATAATAGCAGTAATCAAGGCAGCAGGGGTAACATCAAAGGCAGGATTATAAAAATCCGTACCCGCTGGACAAAAAATACTATCCCCAATTTTGTAAATTTCCGCTGGGTCCCGTTCTTCAATGGGAATTTGGCGGCCATCGGCTAACTTAAAGTCAATGGTAGAAAGGGGCGCGGCGACGTAAAAGGGGATATTATGAGCTTTGGCAGCTAAGGCTACACTGTAGGTGCCGATCTTATTAGCAGTATCCCCATTCGCCGCAATGCGATCGGCCCCCACGATCGCCGCATCAACCAAGCCCTGTTGCATACAATGAGCCGCCATGCTATCAGTAATGATGGTAATGGGAATTTTCTCCTGGGTACATTCCCAAGCCGTCAGTCGAGATCCTTGCAAACGGGGACGAGTTTCATCAGCATAAAGTCTTTTTAACCGTCCCTGACTCCATGCAGAACGCACCACACTCAAGGATGTGCCATAACCAGCAGTTGCCAAGGCACCAGCATTGCAGTGAGTGAGAATATTCAGTTTAGCGGGTTCGGGGGGTAATACCTTTAGACCTTGGTTGCCAATGTCTTGACAAGTTTGCAAGTCTTCCGCATTAATTTGCTTGGCAGTATTCAGCAAAGTCTCTTTAATTTCATCAACGGAACCAAGAGTTTCATAGGCAGTCTTCAGCATCCGGGAAATTGCCCAAAACAAATTGACCGCCGTGGGACGAGTTTGCCGCAACTCTTGGGAGACTGCTTCCAACTGATTCAAAAATTCGTCCCGATCGCTAGTTTGAATCTCCCTGGCACCGAGATACATGCCATAGGCAGCAGCGATGCCTATGGCCGGTGCGCCACGGACGATCATTGTTTTAATGGCCTCTGCCATATCCTCGTAGCGACTAATGGCCACGACGACATAATCGGTGGGCAAGCGATTTTGGTCAATCAGTAAAACATGGTCTTGGTCCCAAATAACGGGATAGATATGGGTGGAAGTGGATGTCATGGTAAATAGCTGAAAGTAAGTTCGTAGTGCGGGTTCGTAGTAAGGACTAAAAGTCCTTCCGGGTTCGTAATCAAGACTAAGGTAAAAGCAGCAGCTAAGTTAAGACCTATTGCAGATATTTTCTACCAGTTCTGGCAGCTTAGCGGCAGATGTGCCCGCGATTACAGTATAGCCTTTGAGGGCGTCGGACGCTGGTTCGGGGTCGATAAAGTATTTTTCCGGGACATATTCAAAGAATGTTAATAGTCCTGCGGCGGGATAAACTTGTGCTGAGGTGCCTACGCCAATAAATATATCTACTTCCGGGGCGATCGCATTCAATTGCTCGACTCTCATATCCACCGATTCCCCAAACCATACCACATCAGGGCGCAACTGCTGGCCGCATTTTGGACAAAGATCGCCTAACTGGGTGGGTTGGGTAATTTTTGCTTTATAATCGCATTGCCATTCGGCATCCAACGGCGGAATTTCCCAATGCCACTCGCATTTCTGGTAATCAATCCTGCCATGGAGATGCCAGACCTCTTTTACTCCGGCTTTTTCCAGCAAAGTATCGATATTTTGGGTAATGCAGATGACATCAAACCGGTCAGATAGTTTGGCGATCGCATGATGAGCAGCATTAGCTTGGCAAGCTTGCATTTGCACGAAGCGCTGGGCGTAAAAATCCAGCTCCAATCAAGAGGTGAAGCTACCTCTTGTATCTGATAATTTTCCTACAAACCTCCCAGATCTCGAAAGGTGGGGATGCCGCTTTCAGCAGAAAGCCCCGCACCGATGAAGATAACTATTTTCCTCATCTTTTCACTTTTTCTCTATACCAATTATCGTCCGATCGGGCGTAAGCTGGGCGGTGCTGGGCGGTGCCCACCCTACAATCATAACCGATCGGGCGATTTGGTAGTGGCTTAAATCCGTTTCTTGCCTACCCAACTAACTTTCTTTTCAACCGCAACCCCATCTATAATCGTGTGGCCCCTGTAGGAACTGGCCCGTGACTGAATCACGATACTGCAAAGATCCTCCACATCAGAGGTATTTCGCAAACAGCGTTCTCCTTCTGGCGACACCCGCACTGCTGTCCCCTCCTGGACGGGAAACACGCAATCATCCACCTGGAACTCCCCTTGGCCTCGGACGAAAATGTAGATTTCCTCGTTGAGCCAGTGCTTGTGATAGAAGGGCACTGACTTTCCTGGAGGGATGTTGTTCAGGGAAATTTCGGCACTGGTGAGATCGAGCAGCTGATTCAGAAATACCTTGCCCTCTAACTCGATCGGTACTGCCGGCGCTGCAAAGGTATATTGACGCAATTGGGAAAATGCCCCTAAGTCAGCGGTGGCAAAGTTTTGCCCGGTTTTCGCGGTGAGTGCTGGTTCTGTCATATTGCCTATAGCTTGTAAATTGCAAGTTACAACTTACTATAGCGCGAATAACTGGTAAAATGCAAGTAGTATCCGATCGCATCCGTTTTTCCTCTATGGCCCAAGCGCGACGCTCGACCTGCCCGATCGCCTGTACCCTGGATTTAATAGGCGATCGCTGGACGCTGCTGATCGTTAGGGATATGATGTTTTTCGGTAAACAGCGCTTTGAAGAGTTCTTAGAATCTCCCGAAGGAATTTCAACCAATATCCTGGCCAGTCGTCTGAAGTTACTAGCAGAATTGGGATTAGTAGAAAAGCAGCCATACAGCAATCATTCTCGTCGGATGAACTACAAACTCACAGAAAAAGGAGAAAGCCTCCGCCCGGTAATGAAGGTAATGATTGCCTGGGGATTGAAACATATTCCTGATACAAGAGTTCCTGCATCACAGGAATGATAATTGAAAATTGAGCAATTGTTAATTGAATTTAATTCACCGCAAATTCTGTATAGGGGCGAATTTCTGGAGGGTGAAAAGCGAGAACAATATCATGTTTAGGAATGCCAGCGGCCACCAAGTCTAAGGCAATGCCATCTTCGAGGCCATCACGATGAATCCAAATTTTCTCATTGATAATTTCAATATGGACGAGGCACCCGTGAACTCGTTTATCATTTTGCCATCCCAGGGTGATTAACAGATAATTACTGCGATCTTCACTGACAACAAAACGTCTTTCTAAGTCACCATAGGAGTATGGAAGTTGATAATATTCATCAAGGACTCTATAAACAATTTCGGCGTATTTTTTTAATGTATCCATCGAACTACCTCCTGATTTGTCAAGTTAAATACTAGCAAGTAGAGTTGATGCTTGGTCAAGACTAAATTGCCCAAGGGTTCTTCAAAAACTTCTTCAAACGCCTTGGTGGTGACGGCTAAGTATAAAGGTTGAACCATTTCCATTTTTTCTAGTATATCCCGGTATAACATGTATTGTCCCAAGGCATTGTGCAAATCTTTTACTTGTGAAGGCCCTCTAAAGCTTTTGATTTCCACAGCAATTTTTTGCCCGCGCTTTTCAGCAGCCAGAAGTTTCTGGGCACCCAGATCGACGAATAAATCTTTCGACCCATACTGGAGAATAAGAGGATCGTCGGTAATGGTCCAGCCATCTTTAGTTAGGGCGGTTTTGACCGTCTCGTGGTAGATGTCTTTGGCAGGCATAACACCAAGTAAGGGATTTACGATCAGGGTACCTTCTGGGAGGTTATCTCCCATTATACATTTGTAGCATACAGTTGACAAAATGATGCTATATTAATTATCATCCGCTCGGATCATTTCGCTAGTCGGGCAGCGGAGGGTTCGTTACCCGGGGAGCTGGCCCACCCTACTTTTCAACTCACCGCAAATTCTGTATATGGGCGAATTTCTGGAGAGTGGAAAGCGAGAACAATATCATGTTTAGGAACGCCAGCGGCCACCAATTCTAAAGCAATACCATCTTCGAGGCCATCGCGATGAATCCAAATTTTCTCGTTACTAATTTCAATATGGACGATACAAGCATGAACTTTTACATCTTTTTCCCATCCCAGAGTCATTAGCAAGTAATAATTTGCGTCTCTACTGACAATAACATAAGATTTTAGATCGGCGTAACGATAGGGAATTTCTGCATATTCCGTTAATACGCTTTCTATCGTTTGGCGATATTTTGCTAGTTTATCCATTGGACAATTTCCTCCTGACCGGGATCGAAGATAAGCAAACGAAGCTGGAATTTTATAATCACAAGTCTTCCGAACGCTTCCGAGAATATCTGTTCATAGATAGCTTGACGAATAGCTAAGTATAACTCATCTTCACTTTTTGACTCTTCTAAAATAGTTCTATAAAGAAGATACTGACCCAGACATTGTTGTAAGTCATAAATTTGAGAAGGGCCTCGAAAAGTTTGAATTTCAACGACGATTTGTCGTTCGCCATTCTGGGCAACAATTATTTTTTTAGCGCCGAGATTGATCGACGAATAACTCCCTCAATCCCCATTTTAACTTGAAAGGATCGTCGGTAATGGTCCAGCCATCTTTAGTTAGGGCGGTTTTGACCCTCTCGTGGTAGATGTCTTTGGCAGGCATTGCGGGGGTTATTATAATTTAAGATGATAGATTTGACTATGCACTTCTACGCTAATTGGAGGCTCCTGCCTCCGAAGGCCGTTCCCAGGTAGAACCTGGGAACGAGAGGAATGGAGGGCGAACGAGATAATGGGACCGAGATCGGGCTAGCTGCTAACAGCAGCCAGTTGCTTGCTAAAGAAAGCCGTCCGGACAGTTTCGGCAATTTGAGGGGGTGTTAAACCCAAGTCGGCTTTTGATTGATCGGGTTTAGCATGATCGACTAAGATATCGGGTACGCCCAGGCGCTTGATGGGCACAACCACATCCCGATTTTTCGGGCCGTCCGCGGACCGATCGAGCAACATTTCGGCCACGCCAGAACCAAAACCACCCATAACACAGCCTTCTTCTAAAGTCACGACTCGTCCGATCTGCTGGGCTAAAGGTGCAATTAATTCTGCATCCAGAGGTTTAGCAAAGCGGGCATTAATTACAGTTGCTTGGATATTATGTTCGCTGAGAATTTCCGCCACTTGTAGGGCCGGATGGACCATAGAACCGTAAGCAACTAGCAAGACATCGTCACCCTGGCGGAGAATTTCGCCCTTACCAATAGGTAGGGGTTCCCAACCTTCCTCCATCAAGGGGACGCCGTACCCATTACCGCGAGGATAGCGCATGGCAATGGGACCATCGGTGTAGTTGATGCCAGTCACCACCATCCGTTGCAGTTCCCCTTCATCCTTGGGTGCCATCAGCACCATGTTGGGCAGACAGCGCAGATATGCGATATCATACATGCCTTGATGGGTGGGACCGTCCGCACCGACAATTCCCGCCCGATCGAGGCAGAAGAAGACAGGCAGCTTTTGAATGCAGATATCATGAACGATCTGGTCGTAGGCCCGTTGCAGGAAGGTAGAGTAGATAGCAGCAACCGGGCGCATCCCTTCACAGGCTAACCCAGCAGCGAGGGTAACTGCATGCTGTTCGGCAATACCCACATCAATATATTGCTTCGGCAGTTTTTCATGGAGTTTGGTCAAACCCGTTCCCGTGGCCATAGCTGCGGTAATGCCGACGATCTGGCGATTATTCTCTGCCAAGGTGGTCAGGGTATGGGCAAAGACCTTCGAGTAAGAGGGGGGTTTGGGTTTGCTAGAAGGAATGGCCTTGCCAGTGGCCAGGTTAAAGGGACTTTGGGCATGGTAACCGACTTGGTCCTTCTCGGCGATCGCATAGCCCTTGCCCTTGGTGGTGGACACGTGAACCAGAACTGGTCCGGGAATTTTATGGGCATGTTGGAAAGTAGCGATCAAATCTTCCAGGTCGTGACCGTCTACCGGTCCCATATAGGTAAAGCCCAGTTCTTCAATCACGGCCCCTACCTTAGGCACCGCCAGACGTTTCATCCCTTCCTTGACCCGTTCCATTTCCGGAGTAAAGGTCTCGCCCAGGAAGGGCAGCTGCTTGAACTGTTCTCGCAGGTTATCCTTGAGGAACTGCACCGGATCTGACAGGCGCATTTTATTCAGATAGCGGGATATGGCCCCGACATTGGGGGAGATGGACATTTCATTGTCGTTGAGCACCACCAGCAGGTTAGTATGGGGCAAATGTCCGGCATGGTTAATGGCTTCTAAGGCCATGCCCCCTGTGAGGGCGCCATCGCCAATGACGGCCACCGTCTTGAAGTTGTCCCCTTTCAGGTCCCGGGCGATCGCCATTCCCAAGGCAGCGGATATGCTAGTAGAAGCATGGCCTGCGCCAAAATGGTCGAACTTGCTTTCGCAGCGCTTGAGATAGCCAGCGATGCCATCTTTTTGTCGTAAAGTACCGAAGCGGTTATACCGTCCTGTTACCATCTTATGAGGATAAGCTTGGTGACCCACATCCCAAATCACCTTGTCGCGATCGAGGTCCAGGGTTTGGTAAAGGGCCAGGGTAAGTTCTACCACTCCCAACCCCGGACCCAGATGACCGCCACTGGTTGCCACGGTTTGCAGATGCTTTTCCCGAATTTGCCGGGCAATTTGTTCCAGTTGATGAATTGACAGACCGTGCAATTGGTTGGGATGGGTCAGTTCGCTCAAATGCATAGATAGACACCTTGCGCTCGTCTAAGAAGATTTTTCTTACCTTATTAACTGTAGGTTATAATGTCCACCTATAAATCCCTGTCGAAATTAAGAAAATCTAAGAAAATCTTCTCACCCACCATGAAAGTTGTCAGGAGTAATTCAGCTATGAGTTTTCGCCCCGCTATGGTGATCGCCCTTTCGACGATTGCCAGTTTAATCGCCAACACCGTACCGGTGCAACCAGCTACCGCCACCACTCGGGATTATCGGTACTGCGCCTATCACCTGCAAAAATTAGGTATTTTTGCTCAAGAGACAGCGGACACCTGTTCGGCCACACTCAAACCAAGAGACTTAACCAAATGCGTCATCAATATTGCGAGGAATACAGAGATCGCTGCAAATGATGCCCTGATAAATTGCCGTCTGACGCGCCGTCCAATGGAATTAGGCACCTGTGTAGTTGATATTAGCATCAATACAGAGTCCGAATTTCCCCAAAATATTCTCGATAACTGCCGCCGCTCGCTCTTACCCCTAAAATATTCTGAATGTGTGGTAGGTTTGATTCTCCAGACATACCTGCCCAGCAACCAAGTGATGAATAATTGTCTTGATGGGCGCGATCGGCCCCGTGATTTCTATCCCCTGTTGAGCACGCCACAGCCAGTAGCGCCACCGCGTCGCACCCCAGGGGCACCTCCTCCCTTACCTCCAATTCCAGGCACTCCTCAACCTTAGCTAGTTGTTAATGGTTAATGGTTCATTGTTTCATTGGAGTGCATCTCAATACACGGTGTGTGAAGCCTTCGGAGAGTAAATCTTTACCTTGAATATGTGAGTTGCTCGCCCGCAGGCTTCACCCCCTGACTACCACATGTAATAAAGTTATCGCGGATGCCATCGCATTGCAGTAATAAGAGTAAAGAGAATCGATGAACTTTGACACTATCCAAGAACTAACTGAAACTTTTGAAGATCATGCCCAGCAGACTGAAAACGGGGTCGAGTATTGGCTGGCTCGCGACCTCCAGCACCTTCTGGGTTATAGGGCGTGGCGTAACTTTGAGGGAGTTATAAAACGAGTAATTGGCATAATTAAACATCAACAGCTAAATGGTCAAATAGAAAAAATAGTATCAATAGCAAAAATTGGTTCAGGTGCATCGAGGAATATTGTTTGCCGATGTTTTTTGGTTGAAGTAATACAGCGTTTCTCATAGTCATGAGGTACAGCAGCCAGCGATGAAACCCAGTGATATCAATGCTTTCACTGTACCTCACATTATTGAGAAGTGCTATAGCTGTAAACACAGGTGAGACTGAGAATTGAGAATTGAGAATTGAGAAAATAATTAAGTCTGCAATACCTCAATATTTCTGACTATTAATAATCAACTATTCTCAACCAATAATTCTCAACCCCGATATAGATTTGGTGAATCTAATTTAGTAGGAAATTTCTTGGCGATCGACGAAAAACTTGCCACTCAGTTCGGGTCCAGCAGACGTGGCTAACCAAATGGCTGTATCCGCCCCTTCTCCGGGCGATCGGGTAGCCGCAGCACCTCCCATATCCGTCCGCACCCAACCCGGACACATGGCATAAACCGCAATGCCTTGCGATCGCAGAGTATCTGCTAACATGATAGTCGCGCCATTGAGGGCAAGTTTGGACAAACCATAAGCTGCTGGTACGCTAGCAGACAAAGTGTTCAACTGACCGTATCCGCTGGAAACATTAATAATGCGACCTGCATCCGATTTTGCTAGTAGGGGGAGGAAAGCTTGGGTAACACTCACTGCACCAAAAGCATTAGTATGCATCGTCAGATCCAACATATCGCGAGAAATGTTGAGCAAGTTGAGTCCCCGATCGGGTAAAATGCCAGCATTATTGATCAGCACATCCAGGCGATCGCATGACCGAGTTAAAGCCTGTGCGGCCAGGAAAATACTCGGATCGTCAGTAACATCAAGTTGCATCGCTGCAATGCGCGAGTCAGGGGATTTTAACTGGGCCGCTGCCTCTTTGCCTTTGGCGAGCGATCGGGCTGCTATAATCACGTCAAAGCCTAAATTTATTAATCCTTTACAGATCGCAAAACCGATGCCTTTATTGCCACCTGTAACTAGAGCTGTTTTTCCCTTAAATTCTGCATTCATACTCAATCTCCTGATTTTCAAAGCGATCGCTACTCTTATTATACCATATAGCAAGACTTTTTTATTATCAAGTTCATTCCCTGCCAGCCAGAAACCGGGTTTCTTAACATCTGATAATGGTATTATTTTCTGGGGTTATCAATCAGTTTCAGCGACCCCCCAAAGGCAAAATCCTGCACCATCGAACTTTTAAAGAAATCATGGGGAAATCCCAAGGATACCGCACTGACTTCATCCAAACGCTGCATTTGTTCTGGAGTTAACTCGAACTCCAAGCAGGCAATATTTTCCTCTACCTGCTTGACCTTGCGAGATCCGATAATCGGAATAATTTCGCCTTTTTGCCGCAACCAGTTCAATGCTATTTGGGAAGGTACCCGTCCGATCTCTGCTGCTATCTTAACTACTTCTGCCGCAATTGTCAAGTCCCGATCGCTCACCTGCATTAGATCTAAATTATCCGCTCGCTTTGACTCTGAAGCATCAGTTTTTTGACGATTTTTATTGTATTTCCCCGTCAAAACCCCACCGCCTAGGGGACTCCAAGCGGTCACACCAATTTCAAAGGCACTTGCCATCGGTAACAAGTCTCGTTCCGGAGTACGTTCTTGCAAGGAATATTCAATTTGCAAGCCGATAAAAGATGTCCAACCTCGCAGACTGGCGATCGTATTTGCTTGGGAAATAATCCAAGCAGGAGTATCGGAAATGCCGATATAAAGCACCTTACCGGCGCGGACTAAATCGTCAAACGATCGCATAACTTCTTCCACGGGGGTAGTAAAATCCCATGCGTGCAACCACAGCAGATCGATATAGTCCACTTGCAAGCGTTTCAAGCTAGTTTCCACTGCTTGTACCATATTTTTGCGATGGTTACCGCCAGCATTCACTTCGCCATTTCCTGTATTGAGACTGTATTTTGTGGCCACAACCCATTTGGCGCGATCGGCGGCAATAAAGTCCCCCACATATTTTTCGCTCGTACCATTAGTATAAAGGTTAGCGGTATCGAGAAAATTACCGCCCGCCTGAGCAAAAGCATCAAATACTTTGCGACTTTCCTCATAGTCAGAACCCCAACCCCAGTCTTCTCCAAAGGTCATCGTCCCGAGACAGAGTTCTGATACGCGCAGTCCGCTTTTCCCCAATAATTTGTAACGCATTGTTGTTTTTCCTCCAAGTTGCGTAGGGCGTGCGTCTCGCCTGCCCTGGTCCAAAACGTAGGGCCTGCCCTGGTCCAAAACGTAGGGCGGGCGTCTCGCCTGCCCGTCAGTTGTCAGTAGACGCTATCCCCAAAATGTTATAAAAACTTGCATTTTGGGGTACGATCTCATTTTCGTAGATTATAGTACATTATAATTATAATGATATTAGTCGGTTTTAACTCATATCTTGCACCATTCGCAACTAGAGGCGGAGCCTCGATAGCTCGTTCCCTGGCTTCGCCAGGGAACGAGGGTAAAACGCTTTCTATATAATGCTTTTAGTGGGTTTTAACCCACTTCAGCTCTTAGCCGTCGGTTTGAACCCACGGCGGGCCATGAGGCTAATCGACAAAAGATTGTACAGATAAATTTTCCTGAGAAAAAGGTACGGCGGCATTCACCAAACCCAACAAGGGACCAGTTTGATCCTGTCCGTTCGTGGCTAGATCGCTGTGACAAAGATACAGGCGATCGTCCACTCGGGCCAGCAAATCCTGCAAAATTCGCGGCAACCGCTTTTCATCCGCTTCGGTCTCGTCTTCTGATGTCCAAGGGCGTCCTAATCTATCTTGGAGAAACAAAGGCGCAGCAAATAAGGTAGCCGCACCGCCCTTGAGCCAGAGGGGCGAACTAGCATCGATCCAAAAATGCCATCGATGGCGGCGACGAGTCGATCGATACTGGAAGATATTGGTCAGAGTCACGGCACGACTTTGAGGCCCCATCGGACGCACGGGGAAAGGATTGGCAGTCACAGTCCCCTGACGCAGCAGCTGAATAAATCTGCCCACAATCTGATGATAACCGGGCTTGGTTTGTTCGTACCATGAGTCTTTCATCCGGGCAGCAACTTCCCAGTAATGCTGGGCCGTTTCCATCAATTCCCGAATGGCTGCTATTTGATCGTAGGGGAGGTTGCTACCTTTCCACAAAAATTGCTGAATGGCTCGATCGAGAAAGACGATCGGACTGGGAACCAGGCGACCTAAAAGCTGCTGCTGTTGGATCTCAATCCATTCTAAAATCTGATTATAGGTCTGGGTGGCTCGATGTCCTAATCTGTCCCAGCGGGGAAAGGAGTCAACTGGTAATAACCGGGGACGATCGGGATCGGGAGCATAGCAATAGTCTGCCAGTAAACCCGCTCGTACTGAGTCAATTCTGGTCATGGCCAGCAGAGGTGGATAGGAATCAGCGATCGGTTCTTGACTCAGGACCACCAGCATTTCCGCCACGGCATCTCGGTCTAGCAGCCGTCCCCATCCCGGATAAACTAGAGCTAGGAGGGTGAGTAAGGCCCGAATCAGGGGTGAAGCAGTCAGGGGTCGCTGATCGTTGAGCAATTCTATGGCAATTCCAGCTTTGGTGAGGATCTCTGTCAGGGTATAGCGGGCGATCGCGTCCACACCTGGTAGAATCACGGCAATTTCCTCTGGCGGCACCTGGTCCTGCTGTACTCCGTGAATAATCGCCTCGGCAGTCTGCCGCAACAGCTGCGCTCGGGATATAGTTTGAATGGATTGCACGGTAACAGCAGGCAAAGTGACGGCGGGTGCAAACCCCCCACCCACCAACTCCATGCACCTAGCACTCAATTGGGGTGCCAAACCGCTGACAGGTTCCGATGCCAGGTTTTCCACTTGACAGCGCGAGGCCAGATCCTCCATATATAGGGGGTCGGCACCCAAACCCTGTCGGATTCCCCCAGTCGGATTATAAGTAAAGACCCCTACCGCCCCCTCCGCGAGCAGGAATTCAAATAACATCCGGGCGATCGCGGGATACTCGTCCACATCATCTGCCAGCAGCAAACGGTAGCGGTTAGTTAAATACTGCTGATAAGTGCGATCAGGCAATAGGTGACGCCAATAGAGTTCGGAAACGATCCCGTAGGTGAGGAAACCCCGAGAAAGGCACCAACTCCGCCAGCGCAGCAGCAACTCTCCCATAGATTGCCAGAGTCCAGGTGTGCCTGGGAAATCCACCAATCCCTGTTCTAGAATAATGGGAATATCCGATAATGGCGTCCCACTCACAGCAGCCAGGGAAAGCAAGTCCAGAGTGCGGCGCACCAGGCGATACTCACTCACCCCCTCCATCCGCAAAATTCCCGAGTCCAACTCCGGACGCCATAGCTGGGTCGCCAATTCCTGCTCGGTTTCCGGGCGCAGGCGCACCGCAAATTGGGCCGGAAGTTGCAGGCGATCGATCAACAGAGGCCAGAATAACTGCACTTGATCTAGGAAAAACCCCAGGGGAGTCTTGGCATGAACCGGATACCTTCCCTCTGTTACCTGGACCATGCGGTCCGCCAAATCGATCCGGTTATCTCCAATGGCCGCCAACGCCAACACCGCCGTTAACTGGGACTGTTGCTGCAGCAACAGTCCCAACTTCTCCACCAGGCGAGTTGTCTTGCCACTGCGGCTATAGCCAGTAATCCAAACTGAATCAGTAGACACGATGGTCCCAGTCGCTAATTTTTTACTATTATTATCCATTGTCATCTCAAGTTATACAACCAGATAGCAATTCGCCAAAGTGCAATTTTCCCATGACAACCTCCAATTTTACCAAGACGATCTCGTCTGGCTTTCGTGCCGCCAATCAGTGGTTATGGCGGACACCGGAGCGAGCGCTTGATGAAGCTTATGAAGCAGCATTAAAAATCAAAGCCCTGGAAGACGAGCATTTTAATGGGGACAAGATATCTCCTGACTTAAGCGGTAACAGTCCGATCGTTGCTAATTATTGTCGCCGCGAACTCAACAACAACTTAACTGCTGCGAAAATCCGCCTAGGGGAATTCAAAATCAGTAGTAATTTGATCGATCTTTTCTCTCCGAAAAATATTTGGGCCGAGAAGGAACCGGGGAACCGGACAGTAATCCTCCGAGAAAAATCAGCCATCACCCTAGAAAAGTTAAAATTAATTGATGAAGTGCTAGCCCGGTACCGTCCCGCCCAAAAGCAGTTTGCCAGAAATAGAGAATCTCAAACTTTCGTCTCAGTTGAGAATGGAGCCGCCAAGAAAGCGCTAATCGAAAAGCAGTCCTTAAATAATCAATTAAAACCGCCTCCTAGCTTAGAGGAAATTGCCAGTGCTGAAACAATCTCTGCTCGAGGAAGTTTCTTGCCTAGGTCGATTTTGGGAACTTTGAAAAGAGTTCAAAAAGAATTAGATCCGAAGACAGAAGAAGAAGTAGTTGAAAGATTTAGAGTTTCTAAATTCAAGACAATCATTTCCCTGCGATTTATTTTATTAGCAATTCTGATTCCTCTTTTGACTCAACAGATATGTCATAATTTTCTGGTGGGACCAGTTGTAGATAGATTCAAAGAACAGGAAAGTTTTGCCACATTTATTAACGAGGAAATGGAAGAAGAAGCTTTCATGGACTTGGAAAAGTTTGAGAAAAAAATCAAATTTGAAATCTTAACTGGGCAGTTGCCTAAATTATCAGAGTCGGAGATAGAAGCAGAGTTACAACACAAAGTTGAAGAAATTGAAGTAGAATACCGCGATCGCAGTGCGAATGCGATCGAAAACATTTTCTCGGATATATTCTCCTTTGTAGCATTCGGGTTAGTGATCTGGACAAGCAAGCGAGAAATCGCAGTGTTGAAGTCTTTCATGGACGATCTGATATATGGATTAAGTGATAGTGCCAAAGCTTTTATCATTATCTTATTTACAGATATGTTTGTGGGTTTCCACTCGGCCCATGGTTGGGAAGTAATTCTGGAAGGAATATCCAGACATTTGGGACTGCCAGAAAGTCGGAACTTTATCTTTTTGTTTATTGCCACCTTTCCCGTAATTTTGGATACCATCTTTAAGTATTGGATTTTCCGATATCTCAACCGCATATCTCCTTCAGCGTCAGCGGTCGCTACCTACAAGGAGATGAATGAGTGATGGAAAATTTATCGTTCCCTGGCTCCGGAAGCAGGGAGCAGGAAGCAGGGAGCAGGGAGCCTGGTCCTGGTGCAAGACCGCACCCTCGTTCCCAGCGGGACACTGGGAACGCACCCGGTGAGGCTCTGCCTCCCCTTGGCAACTACCGGAGGCAGAGCCTCAGAACATCGCTCCCAGGCTGATCCTAGGAGCGAGAGATATTTGGCTCCCACCAGGGAACGAGGGTAAACCCACTTCAGCCTCGTTACCTGGCTCCCGCCTACTCTACCGCCTTCAAATTGACTATAGTTCCCACAACCGCATTACATTATCCCCAGATAACAGATTACCATCGGGACTGACTACAAAGTACCTGAACAAATCGCACCCCTACAATAGCGGTCAAGGAGCCCCCCTGGGAGAACAACGGCGTTACCGTAACTAAACAAAATCACGAGCATCAATTTGATTTGCAGAGATTTCCGGCAAAATTGCCAACTGTTCCCCAGAAGCCGCGAC
>JACOMV010000031.1 GCA_014324065.1 Hormoscilla sp. SP12CHS1
AGCAGTCCCTGCGTTACAAGCGTTTCCAGCGTTCTGGCGCCCATGCGATGTGTAATTAATTTTGTCTAACTACTTAATACCTATGGATATGCAGACGTAGGACGGATATGGTAAGAAGCCTTGGGAAAAAGTAGTCCTGAATACGCTACGGTGCCAGGTCGAGAGACTAAGGTATGGCGATAGGGCAAAATGACATGAGGCAAGGGACAATGGGGGTAACCCCTAGTAATTCTACTGATGACAACAGCTTACCAACCACAAGTAGCCTGATGCGGTGAAAGCAAGCACGGTTCCGAATGGGAGGGTTAGGAAGCGATTCCTAGGGAGACCCCGACCGTGATGAGTTCAGAGGAAACACCGGAAGCGGCAAGAATAGCCTTAGATGAGGCAGTTAACCTCTTTATAGCTGCTGCTACAGATATGGGCACTTTGGAAGAAATTCTCCAAGAAACTGGCTACAGATTGCAAAATGGAAAATGGGTAAGTCCTGAATGGGTAGCTGTTGAAAAGCATCGTGCAATAATAGGTGTATAAAAATGGCCAGAATAACACCAATTTCTTGGCAGCAACTAGAAAAAGTATTTATTGCTGCTGGTTTTGAATTCGATCGACAGTCTGGTAGCCATCGTTGCTATGTTAAACCAGGCATTTCTAGACCAATTATCATCCCTACATATAAAGAAATACCGTTTCGATCATCACTAATAACTTGAAAACGGCAGGAATTTCTAGAGATGAGTATTTCCAATTGTTAGAGGAAGTGTGATTGTTGTGCATCGCGCGGTTAGTAATTGTGCTTGAGCGCTAAAGGTTTTTGGTTGTGCTAACCTGCTGTTTGCGCATCCAAGGCTGTATTTGCCGCCCGAACGCGCTCGTTTTGAACTCTCTTTTTCAAACTACGAACTACCAACTACGAACTACCAACTATTTAAAAGAGCGATCGCCCTCTCACCAGTTGCACCGGTTATGAGAGCGATCGCTCTATTGTCGTTTCTTATCGCGCAATTATTAACTAGAAAATACCGAGAAGGATGAAGAAGCTCAGCCCACACAAACCTAGGAAGGCGACAATCAGAATGTCGGCGATGCTGTGATCTTCTCGTGTTGTTGCTTTGGGTGTATTTTGAGCCATAGTTGTTCTCCTGTTTTAACTATGCTTCGATTCTAGAATATCCTCGGTGTTGATTGGTCAGCTTTATTATAATTCTTGATAAATCTTCATCTGCCTTAAAATTACTTAGTTTTTCTTCATCATTTACCTAGATTGAAAATCTAAGACTGGGACAATATTTAAGATTTTTTTAACATGAGCACGTTGTTGCGTGCAGGCGCAACAACGAACCGGATTTCCTACGAGGTATAAGCGGACATGGTGGGTAGAGCGGACATCGTGGGTAGGCAAGCACAGACAAAGTTGCGATCGCCAAAGGCATTATCGATCTGTCCGACAGCAGGCCAGAACTTATGTTCGCGCGTCCAAGGGGCAGGATAGGCCGCCCGATCGCGAGGGTAGAGATGAGTCCATTCGGCAGCTATCAAGGCTTCTGCGGTATGGGGGGCATTCTTTAACAGATTATCCTCGGCATCCATCTTACCCAACTCAATTTCTTCAATCTCGCCGCGAATGGCAATCATGGCATCGCAAAAGCGATCGAGTTCTGCTTTCGATTCGCTTTCGGTGGGTTCTACCATCATTGTCCCCGCTACGGGCCAGGAAACTGTCGGGGCGTGAAAACCATAGTCCATTAAGCGCTTGGCAATGTCGGATACTTCTATGCTGGCAGTCTTTTTGAGCGATCGCAAATCCAAAATGCACTCGTGGGCGACTTTCCCGGACTTGCCTTTATACAAAATGGGATAGTAAGCATCCAAGCGACGGGCCATATAGTTAGCATTGAGAATTGCTATCTTGGTGGCCTCAGTCAAACCGGCACTTCCCATCATGGCAATGTACATCCAAGAAATGGTGAGGATGCTAGCGCTACCCCAAGGTGCAGCGGAAACTGCCCCAATTCTTTGTTCGCCTTCCATCTGGACTACGGCATGGCCGGGGAGGAACGGCACCAAATGGGACTGCACTCCAATTGGTCCCATGCCCGGGCCCCCGCCGCCGTGGGGAATGCAGAAGGTCTTGTGCAAATTCAGGTGACAGACATCGGCCCCGATGTCTGCTGGACGACATAATCCTACTTGGGCATTCATGTTCGCCCCGTCCATGTATACCTGTCCGCCGTGGTTATGGACTACCTGGCAACCCTCCTTAATCTGTTCCTCAAATACGCCGTGGGTGGAGGGATAGGTCACCATTAAGGCCGCAAGTTCCTGGCCGTGCTTGGCAGCTTTTGCCTTCAGGTCTTCTAGGTCGATGTTGCCATTCCCGTCGCAGGCGACTGGCACTACCTTCATGCCGCACATCACTGCCGAGGCGGGGTTCGTCCCGTGGGCCGAGGTGGGAATTAGACAAATATGGCGATGGGCTTCACCCCGCTGTTGGTGGTATTGGCGAATCACTAGCAAGCCTGCATATTCCCCCTGGGCACCGGCATTTGGCTGGAGGGAAATGCCAGCAAAACCCGTGATTTCAGCTAACCAGGCTTCTAGCTGCTGGCAGAGGATTTGGTAGCCTTGGGTTTGGGACCGGGGGGCGAAGGGATGAATCTTGCCAAATTCGGGCCAAGTCACTGGCATCATCTCTGCTGTTGCATTCAGCTTCATCGTGCAGGATCCCAGGGGAATCATCGATGTTGTCAGAGACAAGTCTTTACTTTGTAGCCGATGCAGATAGCGCAACAACTCTGTTTCCGATCGATAGCGGTGAAACACAGGGTGAGTCAGATAGCTGCTAGTCCGGGCAAACTTTCTGTTCTTACTATCGAGTTCTAATTCTTCTACAGTAAATGGCAACTGATCGGCACCTGCGAAAACCTGCCAGAGATCCTGCAAGTCTTGTTCGGTGGTAGTTTCATCCAGACTGATGCCTACAGTACGATCGTCTATTGTTCGCAAGTTAATCTGATGACTTGCAGCAGCTTTCATAATTTCTGCGCTGAGTTTCGATCCCAACTCCACCCTCAGGGTATCGAAGAAAGGTTCTGAACCGATCGCATATCCCAGTCGCTGTAGTCCTGCTGCTAGCTTGACTGTTAAACTATGTACTTTTTCGGCAATTTGCTTGAGTCCCTCGGGACCGTGATAGACAGCATACATGCTGGCGATCACCGCTAGTAATACCTGAGCAGTACAGATATTGCTAGTAGCTTTTTCTCGGCGGATATGTTGTTCGCGAGTTTGCAGGGCCAGACGCAATGCGGGCTTGCCCTGGGCATCCTTAGATACCCCCACAATGCGTCCTGGAACTTGCCGTTTATAAGCTGCACGGGTGGCAAAGTACGCTGCATGGGGTCCCCCATATCCTAGGGGAACTCCGAAGCGCTGTGTGGTACCGACCGCGATGTCCGCCCCAAGTTCTCCTGGTGGCGTCAGCAGGGTGAGACTCAAGATATCTGCTGCTACTGTGACTAAAGCACCTGCGCTATGAACTTGTTCTACAAACTCCCGATAATCGTAAATTGCTCCATCCGTAGCGGGATATTGCAGCAATGCCCCAAAAATGTCTGGCCGATCGCCTGCTTTGAAGAAAGTCTGGCGATCGCCGATAATTACTTCTATTCCCAAAGGTAGAGCCCGGGTTTGCACTACGTCGATCGTCTGGGGGTGGCAGTCAGCAGAGACAAAGAAAGCTTTTGCTTTCGTTTTACACAGGCCATAGCTCATGCTCATGGCTTCTGCGGCTGCCGTTGCCTCATCCAGTAAGGAAGCATTGGCAATTTCCATGCCAGTCAGATCCATTACCATTGTCTGGAAGTTGAGCAGGGCTTCCAGTCGTCCTTGAGCAATTTCTGGCTGATAGGGGGTGTAGGCCGTGTACCAGCCCGGGTTCTCTAAGATGTTCCGTTGGATTACAGGTGGGGTGATACAGTCGTGATAGCCCATACCAATGTAGGAGCGAAATACCTGATTTTTCGAGGCGATCGCCTGCAACTGAGCCAGGGCCGCGTACTCGCTCTGGGCTGGGGGCAACTGGAGGGGTTGCCGATACCGGATCGCCTGGGGTATGGTTTCATCAATCAGAGCATCGAGGCTTTCGGTTCCCAACAGTTTCAGCATTTGGGGGATATCATCGGCTGTGGGACCGTTGTGCCGATGTACAAAAGAAACTTCATTAGGCATAGTCAGACGCACTCAAAGAACAGCTATGGTGTCTCGCCGGTTACATAACTGGCGCAAGCACTTATTCTTTTGTAACAAAACTTGAGCAGTCCTGGTGATTTGCCAGTTGTCAGTTGCCATTCGCCCCCCTCGAACCACCCTTTGGGATACAATGCTGAGCGCTTAGGGTGTAGCCATGGGAGATTATCTTGCCACAGGCAACCACCGGTTATTATACAAAGTTCGATTACCGCTCGTGGGCGATCGGCTAATCTTGGGATATGGGGTGAGAATAAATTTTATTCTCAAGTGACATAGATCACAGCAAAACATTTTTAATGGCGTTATAAAGATGAAAGACAAAAAAACCTAGCTGAGTAATGCAAATGGAGAGTGCGGATGCACTATAATGATCCAGAAAAAAGACATAGACAAGGCTATTTGGATATAAGCTATTGATATTAACACGAGGAGCAAATATTCTCTAATCTGACAATTATTTATCATGACCAATCAGCAGGAACTTATATCGCTTTTTTAATCTCTTATTCAGCGTAATGAGAGTGAGACTATTGAATTTAAAGTTGAGGCTTACAATCTCTCTATCAAAGAAAAACAAGTAGACTTAGTGAAAGATATAGTCTGCATGTACAATACTCCTCGTAAAGAAGATGCACATATTATTCTTGGAGTAAAGGAATATACAGATCGCCCAAAAGATATTCGCGGGATAGATTTAAGCACTACTAATCCCAAGCACTTAGATCAGTCATCAATGCAAAGCAAAGTGCATTTCAAAGGTAAGATTTAGAAATTGAACCTTTTCCAAGATTCAGAGTCTCGACTCTCCAGTATAAAAGCAAAACCTTGCAATTATAATAATCCCTGTAAATAGAGAAGTTGGTCCTTGTAAAGTTCTGAAGAGTAATTATTATAAGCTAAAAACAGATCGCGATCAATTATATTTTCGTCGAGGGACTGATAATGATTTAACAAGAAATGTAGAGGAAGTTTATGATATTATGCGCTGGTTCCGGAATGATTCCACTCAACCAATCTATTCACAAGAGGATTCACAATGGGATAGTTTTTTGGAAGCATCGTTTATCAGCTACGTGTCAGGTTTTGAATTATCTAGAAAGTACATCTTAGTAAAAATTACATTGAGGAATGACAACATTTTAAATTTATATTTTTTGGGCGAAATACCTGCGATATTAGTATTAGATTTTGACCCCGAAAGTGATGTAAGTGGTTTACTTTATGAAGTCCAAGAAAGGCTCAAAAGAAGTCTACATATCGTAGTTAAAAAAGAGCGTCCAACTATTAATCCAGAATACACAACTTATTGGTTATTCTTGCGTGGCTTAGAGGGTAGAGAAGGAACTGTAGAGATTGGGACGTATAAAGATTGGAAGAAAAGCTATGGGGGAGAAATAAGCGAACAATTGAGAAATTTTGCAAGGGCAATAAGTCCTACGCCTATCACTTGTATTGTTCTTTGGTATCATGATTCACAACTAAATCTCCATTTAAAGCAAGTACTTAATTCAATTGAACAAGCATTTGAAGATGCTGTTAACTTTGTTATAGCTACTAAGTATCCTGGAGAAATTCAGGAAATCAAGAACGAATTTGATGTAGAGATAATAAATATTGCTATCGATCAATTATGTTCAGGGCTAGATGTCATAAGTTCCAGCAAAGGAGGGATCGTAGAATCTAATGAGTATTTTCTACCTTCAAGTTCTAATGCCCCCATTAGAATAACTTCAGAAGACAGAAAATGGTTGGAAGAAGAACTTGAAATTGTTCATCTTAACGTAGGTACAATAGCTCCAGATTTGAACGAGGCTCCAGATTTGAACGAGAGAATTGGTCGTCGTTTCTTGCGTGGAGCGGAAATAACCTGGCATGAATTGAGCTTGCACGTTGATGTTAATCGGGAAAAGACTGACAAAAATAAACGTCAAGTAGAAAATGAATTAACACGCCGACGTGCATTGAGAATAAATCTTTACCATGAAGCGGGAGCAGGTGGAACTACTGTAGCTAGACGTATTCTTTGGGAACTTCATGAAAGATTTCCGTGTGCCATTCTTAAACGAAGTAAACCCCTTGAAACTTCTAAACGGCTTTCTAGGTTGGCATCCTTAACTGGACTGCTTTTGATAGATAGTTACAAAATTCCTGAGAGACAAGTAGATGAACTCTATAATTACGTTCGTAGTAACCAGCTTTCAGTAGTTTTTCTGCATGTTCAACGTCGTTCACCTCTACGAATCAAGAAAGAGAGAACTGGTTTAGAGGCGACACTATCCAATAAGGAATATTGGCAGTTTGTGGAAAAGTTTTCGCAATATGAACCTGAAAAGAGGCCGAAGTTAGAGAAGTTAGAGGTAAAAACTGCGTTCTATTTTGTATTGCAAACTTTTGAACGCGAATTCCTTGGCTTAGAACGATATGTAGGTAGTAGGCTTGAAAAATTGAATTCAGATCAAAAACGGATCTTACTTTTTCTGGCTATCTCTCATCACTATGCCCAACACTCGATAAAAGCTCAAGCGTTTGCAGAGTTTCTAGGTATTCCGAAAAACAGAACTGTAAATCTTAAAGAAGCTTTTTCTTCATGCGAGGACGTGCTCGATATTTTGATTGAAGAGAAGGGAAAGTATTGGCGAACAACCCACGATCTAGTAGCTCAAGAAGTATTAACGCAGGGATTAATAACTCCCGGAGCGGATCGGCGGATATGGAAGCAAAATTTGTCATCTATTGCAAAAAATTTTGCATAATTATGTCGTGGCAACAGTTTGAACCCCAGCGAAGAAATGCTGGAGTTAGTGAGGCGTACATTTATTTACCGCGACAATAGCGATGTGCTTGGCACTGAAAAAGTCGCAACAACTCAGAGCTTCTCTCAGTTGTTACAAGATATACCTTCATCGGAGGGTAGACTTGAGATTTTAAGGAAATTGACAGAGCTATATCCGGAAGATGCTCATTTCTGGGCACATTTAGGTCGCTTCTATGCCTCTGAGATGAAAAACTATAGCGAAGCTTATGAATGCATAAATAGAGCTATATCATTAACCAATAGAAAAGACCACGTCCTTTATCATATGAAAGGCATGGCAATACGTTATGAAATCAACAACCTAATTGCCGAGAAAAATGAGGTACAAGCTATCGTCGATCTTGCCAAAGTTGCGAGTAATGCATTTGAAGAGGCAAGGGAGCAAAGTCCAGACAATGAACACGGTTACATCAGCGAGGTGCAGTTACTCGCACGGATATTAGATTACGCGGGTAGACAACACCAGAATGGAGTTCTTGGTTACCTTTCAACTCCTAGGATAGATCCTTTCCTACTAAATAGTATTGAACGTGCTGAAGATCTTTTGGAACAGGTCAGGCGTAATCGCGAAGGGCAAGGTGAACCAAGTGCGCTAGAAGTAGATTGTCAAGCTAAACTTGACGCTTTGTACGGAAAACATGACCGAGCTTTACAAATTTGGGATAGTTTGCTGAATCGAAAGGATAGCTATCACCCTCCACTCCGTCGTCAAATTGTCTGGACTTATCTTGCGCGATATGAGCGTTCTTGGGATGATATACCTAAAAATAATTTACGACGAATTCAATCTCTTCTTGAAGAAAATATTGACGAAGAACCCAGCAATGATAAAGATCTCCGTTTATGGATACAAGCGGTGCGTTGGTCACAATATCCACCAAGTCTTGAATCTGTCATTGAACGGGTTAGCTATTGGAAAGCTAACTCGGGAACGCTTGATTCAGTTTATTATCTATATTTACTTTACGTACTTTCAGCACTGCAAGGCTCAGCACAAGCTAAAGATAATGCAGAACGCTATATGGAAGAGTGTCGTCAAATGGCGCGATACCGTAAAAATCGCACTAATAGCTTCGAGTGGCTTGGGTCGGGATCTGGAATAAACAGTCTTATTCACCATTCGGAATTAGGTCAATGGAAGACAGATATTGAGTTTTGGGAAAGAACCGATCAATTAGTACGAGTTAAAGGTCGTGTTAATAAAGTTGACGCACCACAGAAAGGTTACATTGAGATTAAAGGCGGTTTGTTAGCTTTCTATGTTCCGGCACGTAGTAATCACAGTCGAGGTCGTTCAGAAAATAAACCTGTTGATTTCTACTTGGGGTTTAGTTATGACGGTTTGAGGGCATGGAAAGTGAAAGATATTGGGAAAGATAGATAAATTAATTACTGCAGGAGGTATAACAATTGCGTTACAGCGGAAGGTCTAATCTTCATCAAGTAGTTCTCTCATCTTAGGCCCGATCGCTCCTGCTGGCACTTGACAAATTAACAATTCTTAGCATCGACTATAATCGATCTGAGATCCTCTCCCCCCTCTTAGGCGATTTTGCGCCTGGAAAGCACTAAAGTGCTTACTACGAACGACGGAAAGCACTAAAGTGCTTACTACGAACGACTGGAAGCACTAAAGTGCTTACTACGAACGACTGGAAGCACTAAAGTGCTTACTACGAACGGCGATCGGTCATCAGCGACCTACTCTCCGGAAACCTTCTCGCGATAGTCAGCTGCTGCCATGAGGTCGTCATCTTCCAATTCATCGGGGTTCTTAAGCCGCACCTTCATCAACCAGCCTTCGCCGTAGGGATCTTCGTTCAGTTTTTCTGGAGCCTCTTCAATCTCTGTATTGCATTCTTGAACTGTACCAGTAACTGGCGAGTAGATGTCTTCTGCTGCCTTCACTGATTCAACATTTCCGAAGGGTTCCCCTTTCTCTACTGCCTCCCCTACCTCTGGTAACTCCACAAATACAATCTCCCCTAGCTGGTCAACGGCAAAAGCGCTGATGCCTACTGTCCCTATCTCGCCTTCGATCCGGACATACTCGTGGCTTTCCAGGTATTTCAGGTCATCGGGATATTTTAAGTCCATTTCCAGTTCTCCAATTTGCAGCAAAACTTATAGACAGCCATTAAGTTTACATCTTCCCGGGTGCTGCGTTGCTATTTTTAGACTCTCGTTGGCAAGTTATACCTGCCAACTCCAGAAGACCTAGTGTCCCATGAGAGTTGATGTTAGTACTGCTGATACCCTCAACGGCTTTTTGCCTTGTAAAAAGGTTTTTTGACCACTATAGCTGGATATGCTTTGCCGCGAATTTCTACCCACAGTTCCTGACCGACCTTTGCTAGCTGGCTGGGAACGTATGCTAAGGCGATCGGATGACCCAAGGTAGGTGACAGGGTGCCACTGGTGACAACTCCTACTGCTTGACCGTCAGATAGCACCGGGTAGTCGTGACGGGCAATGTGACGCCCTTGCATTTGCAGTCCTACTAGGCGTCTGGGCGTGCCATTTGCCTTTTGCTGCTCTAGGACCTTGCGCCCGATAAAGTCGCCTTTGCTATCTAGGTGGACTAACCAGCTTAAACCAGCTTCCAGGGGAGTGGTAGTCTCGTCAATATCTTGGCCGTAGAGAGCCATCGCTGCTTCTAGGCGGAGGGTATCTCTGGCCCCCAGACCGCAAGGAGTGACGCCAGCATCTAAAAGACTGCGCCACAGTTGCTCCCCAACTGCTGGGTCTACCATTACCTCAAAGCCATCTTCCCCCGTGTAGCCAGTACGAGCCAGAAAAGCTGGCTGGCCCTGCACTAATGCTTCTAGATGGCCGAAACGCCCCACTTTCGATAGTTCAGCGGATACCAATGGCTGTAGATAGTTTACTGCTGCTGGACCTTGCACTGCAATCAGGGCTTTATCTGCCGAGAGGTCTTGTAATTGTACCCGATAGCGGTCAAGATGTGCTTGCAACCAGTCAAAATCCTTGACTTTGGTAGCAGCATTGACAATGATCGTGCCCCGTTGCTCGCCCTTCGCCTCCTGACCTTGGTAATAAAAAATGATGTCGTCCAAAATGCCTGCTTCCGGCTTTAGCAGTACCGTATATTGAGCGAACCCAGGTTGCAGTCGTCCCAAGTCAGAAGGCACTAGCGCTTGCAGTTGCTCAACTGCCTGCTTACCTAGCAGGGCAAATTTGCCCATGTGGGAGATATCAAACATGCCGCAGTTGCTGCGCACTGCTTCGTGTTCCGCACGAATACCTGTAAACTGCACTGGCATTTCCCAGCCTGCAAATTCTGTCATCCGGGCTTTGAGTTCTTGGCAGACTGCATATAGGGGCGATCGGGCTAGTTCTGTTTGGGACTGATGAGCCATATTTATCCTCAATGTCTAATCTATCTCATCTTATACTATTGTCAAACTTTTTGCTACCACTTCACTACACGCTCCTTCGTCGCTGTTATCCCGCCGGGGGTTCAAAGATTTTGTGGGGGTAACTCTCCTGGGGTTGCCTCCAAATATCTTTTTTGTGGAAGTGGGCCGATCGCACTTTTTTCCTGGCCCGATCGCCTGGTGTAGAAGAGACGGGAATGCCTGTTCTACGAAAATTTTGACAACAAAGGAGTAAAATTTGCAGCGTAGCGTGTCCCTATCTGTTGTTAGTAGTTGTCGCCACTCTCGGGCGGTATCTTCCGATCGGGGACGGGTTAGGAGAGGGTTGGGGAGTTCTTGGATGAGGGCCGATACCCTTGCTGAAAATTCTTTCTCCCAGGCGAGGTCTTCCCGACACTCGATCGCGTTTGCCCAGTTTTCTACTTCCACTGGTGCGATCGTGAAGTTGGTGCGATCGTGAAGTTATGTAAACAAAAATTGTGAAATTATGTAAACAAAAATCTACTATTATGACTTTCCTGCCCAGGCGAAGCAGAAAATTTATAGGCTAGTGGATGTATATAAATCGATGGTTTCGCAAGACCTCTTCATTGGTTAGGCAAATGAAGACAAAACAAGACACAAGACATTCTTTCGGAAGCTCAACAACCGGTCCTGAAGATGTTCCCGAACAGGATGCAATCAGTTCAGGATTTGATGGGATTGGAGAACTGCTACCAGCTTCAAGCATGACAGGTGACATCAGCAACACATCATTAGAGGTATCGCCAGCGTTTGTCTTTGGACCAGACGATCGAGAGCGAGTGGGCAGCACAACGTCTTACCCGTTTAGTGCAGTAGGTCGGATGGTTAGTTATTGGCCAGATGGCACTTCCAGCACTTGCTCTGGTGCCATCATTAGTCCGTACCACGTTCTAACAGCAGGACATTGCGTGTATAGCGAGGAAAAGGGTGGATGGGCAGACCGCATCGAAGTGATGCTAGGGTCTACAGGGGATATTATTAGCGGCAGTTCCCCTCGTCGGGCTGACTACGAATATTATGGCGAAGCTAACTCAGTTAATCTGCGCTCCTATTCTGGATGGACTGAGGATGAAAATTTTGACTATGACATGGGGCTAGTCACCCTCGATCGCAACATCGGCAACTACACGAGTTGGTTCCAGTACGGATACGACAATAACCTCAGCAGTGGGACTCTCGTCAATGTAGCTGGCTATCCTAGCGATCGGTTTGACTCAGACGGCGACAATCGGTGGGACAACTATGACATGGTACTGCAGTCAGGAGATATCACGAGTACCCAGACCTTGACCTTGCGTAGTACGGAACTTGACATCGGAAGTGGAAATAGTGGCGGTCCTCTTTGGATCTATCGTCCCAGTACAGAGGAACGGATTATCTATGGCGTTGTTTCAAATTCAACCTCTTTGAGTGATGTTCCAGCATATAACGAGTTTACACGTATCACGAGCACACGCTTCTCCGACCTGCAAAATTGGATCTCGGAAGACGATGACATTCGCCCACCCACCGATCGACCAGATTTGGTAGACTACAACGATTGGTTTGACACTAGCTTCGCCTCTTTTTCTGATAGTGAAGTAGAAGTTGGAGATACTTTACGATTGCGTTCCGTTTCGGGGCGACGTTTTAATTGACAGTGTAATTGGTGTAGGAGCAACCAGTACTACTGCCTTGGAGATTACCAATTACTTAGATATGGCGCGGGAGACAATGCTAGATGTAGATGGCAATGGGATGGCCGACGCGCTGACAGACGGCATAATGATGATGCGTTATCTGTTTGGCTTTAGAGGCAACGCTGTAATTGATGAAGCACTTGGTCCAGATGCCACCCGTACCACTGCTGCTGCCACCTGCAATCCTTCGATATCGGGTTCTAATAGGCAGGCGATAAGCAACAAATTGACCATTACTCGAAAGATGCCAGAAACTCTGTTTCTTAGAGAAGCCGGGTTTCTCATATCCCACAAATTATTTTTTGCGATCGGGGGGCAATCGGGGTTCGGTGGGTGCTACAGTTGGGAAGACACGCGCAGTCCAGAATAGATAATTGCCCAAATATACTCCGAACAGTCACCGAACTGCGCCAAAGGATAACTCCCATGCGATCGCCCCCGGTTCCCACCGAGATAGTCAAAGAAACCCGGTTTCTCAACAAGAGTGCGATCGCCCCCCGAGCGTGTTCAGACCCCCTACCCTGTTTCGAGCACGCTCCAGGTTATCAACTACTTGTGACCGCACCCAATTGCCTCGCCAATCGCCCGCCACGGAGAGTTTTGGGGGGCTCGGAGTACACAACTGATCCTACACCATCGTTTACATAGGCTTATTGTAAGCTTACATAGGCTTATTGTAGCTTACAATAAACCTATGTAAGCTAGTAGTAGAGTAATGTAAGCCAGGAATAGAGTAATGTAAGCCAGGAATATGGTAATGTAAGCTAGGAATAGAGTAATGTAAGCCGGGAATATGGTAATGTAAGCCAACAAACGCTTATTGTGTTCCGGCGTCGTGCAGCATCCGAGGTGATGTATAATATTTGTAAGCAGCTAGGTTGACGAGCGTTGGCAAAGAAAACTGCGATCGCAGTATCCCTTAAGAGTCAAGGAGGATCGTGAATAAGCTGGATGGCGATCTCCCTTACGGTAACGAATGAAAGCAATGAAAATATTAACAGATTATCTGGGTCGCCAGGTAATATTAACAGAAGAGCGATCGGCACATATTATAGAACGTGGGTGTGGTCAAAACCCGTTGGTAGGATATCTCCCCGCCCGAACCCGTTCCCAGGCATAAAAAAAGTGATATACAGCCGAGGCAGAGCCTCTAAATTACGTTCCCTGACTCTGGCAGGGAACGAGTAATAAGAGCATTTTATATTTGCAAATATCTCATATTATTGCCAGATCGCCAAATTTAAATCCCCCAATAAATGCGACAAAATTTACAAATCATTAGTCGGTTTTAACCGACTTAGCGCCTCGAAACCTGGCTCCCGCCTGGGAACGCGGGGGTTTGAACCAGAAGCGGGCTGACAGCGAAGTGAAGGGGTTTGAACCCAACCCCCGGCGGGATGACTACTACAAGGGTTTTATGCCTGTCAGCCAATAGGTGGTCATTTCATCCTTGCCCTTGACTGCGATCGGCCTGATGAATGGTTCGGTGGGTGTTACACTTAAGCTAAATATAATGGAGGAAGGAGCCAATATGGCTTATCCAAGAACACCATGAGCCGAGAATTTCCCCATCTGACGAGGAACTCTGTCATGGTGACGGATGGAGCAACCCTTACCTATAACTGTATTGCATGGGCTCTTGGCTATACCGATCGGTGGATTAACCCCCCAAACCCGATCGCTAATTTTAACAATTGCTTTCTGAGTGGTTCGCCGCGAGGCTACACTCAGGAGCTAGCAGCACTGAATCCCCACGCGACTTGCGATGGCTTCGGTCATTCAGACAATGACCTGACTCACGCTAGCCGAAAGGATAGCGATAGGTGGTCCTCCAAGCTTGGTCCATATCTTTGCATTACCCATAATCGGCAAGGTCTTAATGGAGCAACCTATGGTCAAATACTTGTCTCTTACAACTAAACACTGCTCGCTGAACGAGGAAAGCCAATGAACGAATTAGAACATGACCTTACTCTAACATCCTCCGATCGGGATGTTATTAAAAAGCTCTCTTTAGGAGTGGACGCTGAAATTCAGCGTACCTTTGAAGACAGCTTTAATGCCTGGAAGGACAAGTGGTTTACCGGAGCCGCCCAGTTTAGCAATGATACCCGCAGTAACAAGTTTTTTCCCGAGTACGAACAACTTCGACGAATGGGAAAGTAAATTCTCCCTCTGGTGGTAGCAAAACTATCAAAGTCAGAAAACTTTGTTGCACTAGTTCTCTATGATGACATAGCTGAAAAGGACATCTGTATCGATGCCAGGGATCCGCAATTTGCCTTAGAAGGGGAGCAGGCACGAGCTATACGCACAGTCAAAAAATTCCTTGCGCAATTAGCAATTAGCAATTAACAATTAACAATGGGCAAGGGTTTTCTGCCTGTCAGCCAATAAGTAGTCATTTCGCCCTTAACCGCGATCGCCCTGGTGAATGGTTCGGTGGGTGCTATACTATGGTTACAGGCGGGGACCGGAGTCGGAGACCATTATCTGGGCCCAAAACTTGCTTACCCGACTATACTAGAGATAGGGGGTATGGGGCTATGTCCACCTCCCGAACCGATAATCTGCACATGTACTACAAATTACCGCAGGTATTATGACTACAGGAATAGATATCATCGAGTCAAATTCTAATCAGTCCATTAGTAATCTGACAGTAGCTGAGTTAGAAGCAATAATTGTCGAAATCGTCAGGAAAACTATCCAAGAGGAAAGAAGCAACAGGGAAAGCGGAAGCGCAACAGAAGAGCCACCATCAGCATTGTTATCAACTTTTGGAAGTTGGGAAGACACGCGCACTCCCGAAGAGATAATTGCGGAAATATATGCCAGTCGTACTATTAGCAGTGGTGAAAACAACCCGTGAAATATTTACTCGATACCGATACTTGCATTTATTGGCTAAACGGTCGCGACTCAGTCAGAAATAGACTGCTAGCAGTAGGATGGGCAGAAGTAGGAATCTGTGTTATAACTGTAGCAGAACTATACTTTGGTGCATATAACTCAAATAGAGTTGCTTCAAATATAGAACGAGCAGAACAGTTTATGCGGCAGTTATCGGTTTTCCCTTTAGATAATAATACCCTGAGACGGTTTGGAGAACTAAAATCGCAACTGCGCAGAATAGAACGACCAATTGCCAATCTTGATTTACTGATTGCCAGTGTTGCGGTTACAAACAACATGATTTTAGTTACCAATAATACTCGTCATTACGAACGGATAGGAGAATTAAAACTGGAAAACTGGATCGAATCATAATTCAGACTGTATGGGGAATGGGCGGAAGATGGCAAGGGGTGCATCTCACTTAGCCATTAGCAATTAACAATTAACAATTAACAATGGGCAAGGGTTTTCGCCCCTCGTTCTACAAGCAAAAAATTAGGCTGCAAAATCTCATAAGTAGCCCGAGTTACTTGTATTTTATCCGGGTTACCCTGGGACGCGCGAGGCGACATTAACAGTATCCCCCCACAAATCATAGATAAACTTTTTGGTGGCAATCACCCCAGCTACCAGCGGACCAGTGTTGATGCCAATTCTAATTTGAAACGATCGCCCCTATCTGTTTGGAAATAGCGATCGATACAGTCTTGCATATCCAGAGCCATTTGGGCGATAGCCTCAGCATGGTCTGTTCTGGGAACAGGCAGTCCTGCTGTTACCATATAAGCATCGCCAATAGTTTTAATCTTCTCCAAACCGTGCTTTTCAGTCAACTGGTTAAACTGAGAAAAAATTTGATTTAGCAAACTCACCAACTCCAATCTTGGCATTTGACCGATTTTTCCGGAACCCTGTGCTGAGTCAAGTCGGGAAGATCTCCCGTTCCAGTGCAGCAGTTTTCTGTTAAGATTTTCAATGTAAAAAATAAAAGGAAAGGAATAGAAATGACAAAAGTGATTGGCACGGTAAAAGGACCTGGGGAGAATGGCAATCAATATGTTTTCATCACTACGAATAATCGTCAAGTTAAAATTGGCGAGTTCGTGTATTACTCGGTGTTTATATTACAGCAGGAACGGCAAATTATGGGTAAAATATCGGCATTGCGTCTGATAGACCACCTGCCAGACCGGATTTTTGCCGACCCGCAAATTAGTCCAGAGGCGATCGCATCTCTAGTAGGTTTCACCCACGAGAACCCGGAACTTTATGAAGTTACGGTTGATGTCATTGGCTATTTTCACGAAGCTTTGGGCTTTGTCAACCCGCGACAAACGCCGGATCCGGGTGCTAAGGTAACCCTTGCTAGTGATGAAAATCTGCGGCAAGTTCTCAACCGGAAAAGCTTGGGCGCGATCGGTAGCGCTCATATTGGTTCCGTATTGCTACGGGAAGGAGATGCGGTCCCCGTGGTGCTGGATGTGAAGGAATTGGTCAGTACCCATCTGGCAATTCTAGCAGGTACGGGTTCTGGGAAATCTTACACGGCGGGGGTATTGATGGAGGAATTAATGTCCCCGCGCAACCGGGCGGCGGTGCTGATTTTTGACCCTCACGGGGAGTACGGTACTCTCGAAGAAATGCGCGGTCATCCAGGGTTTGTGGGGTGCGATGGTTATGCACCGAGGGTGCAAGTTCTGATACCGGATGACGTGCGCATCCGCATGTCTTCCCTGGATTATTATGATATTTTGACTCTGTTGCCCACTATGAGCGATCGCCAGCAATCGATCCTGCACAAAGCCTATGGTATCCTGAATCTACACAAGAAATCCGAATACCGCTGGGACATCCAAGATTTGATTGCTGCTGTCCATGAGGCCGATCGGCAATTTGATGACGAAGGTAATGAAAAAATGGGCTCTTCCGCACCGGCATTGGAGTGGAAGTTGGAAAAGTTGGAGCGATCGTCCCATTTCCATGCCTACGAACACCTGGCCCCCAAAGACTTGTTTCAACCGGGACAAATCACGGTCTTGCAAATGAATGAAATCTCTCAGGAAGAACAGCAGGTAATTTGTGCGGCGATTTTGCGTCAGGGGTATCAAGCGCGGATGAATACTCAGAAAGAAAAAATTACCCCCGAATCAGAGAATTATCTGCCCTTTCCGGTCTTTATTCTCCTGGAAGAAGCACATAGATTTGCCCCCGCCCACGACCCTTCCCGTTGTAAAGCTGTGCTGCGGACTATTCTCAGCGAAGGTCGCAAATTTGGCTTGGGGGTTGGTCTGATTACTCAACGTCCTGGTAAATTAGATTCTGATGTCCTTTCTCAATGCATGAGTCAGTTCCTGATGCGCATAGTTAACCCTGTCGATCAGGAAAGTCTCAAGCATGGAGTGGAAGCTGCGGGACGGGACTTGCTGAAAGAATTACCTTCCCTGACTAAGGGTCAAGTGATTATTTCCGGTGCTTGCGTTAACACTCCTGTCTTATGTCGGGTGCGCCAACGTCTCACTCGTCATGGCGGCGAGACTTTGGATGCCCCGGGTATGTGGCAGACTTATTTTCAAGAGCATCTTGTTCGCGATCGGGCGGCAGCAGAAGCACCTTTAGCTAGTCGGCAGCGTCCTCAGAAGTTTCGTGGTGTTAGCATTGAGTAAAGCATCAGGGTTTTCGGCGATCGCCCTTTGCGATCTAAAACCGTTCGGGGGGCGATTGCGCTTATCCGACAAGGAGCGATCGCCTCGTAAAAATGCGATCGCAGCATCTTCTAGGATACCTGTTTTAAACGTCGCAAACGTTGCAAACGCTGTTCGCGAATATTTCGTTCCAACTGGTCGATAATCTCTTGCAACTCCAAACCTGCCAACTCCATTTCCAGACAAGCGCGATGGGCCTTAGCGATCGTCTGTTTCACCTTTTCTGGGTCAGGCATTTGTTGTATTTCGCTCATAGTAAATTCCAATCAATTTTAATTTCTTCGATACTCCGTGCCAAGGCCGGTATCCGGTTAGCAATAGTATCAATCCTCTCATCCAACAATCTTAACAGATCCTGATTAGCGACCGGCTGAGATTCGGCAACCCTAATCAGCAGAGTAGATAGTTGAGAAAAACGCGCTGTCGCTTGCGCTGTAATCTCGGTGAGTTGCTCCAAAGCTACGATCGTCCTATCCGTTTCTCCAAAACGCTCCAATAAATTGTACTCTGCTGCCTTGGCTTCGTCTACAATCTCTAACAATCTTTGCGTCAATTCCCAAATTATCGCCTGAATCTCCGGGGATATTCTGGCCATGCTTTTCTATTTTAGATGTAACTTTACTCATTATATATCAATTTTATCATCCGTCAAATACTAGGCTAGATAGCAGCTAATATAGAAATTTGCATTCCACCAGAGATTGTAGTATAGTATGAGCGTGCGTATCCAACGGCGATCGGGCGGCAGCAGAAGCACATTGGGTGCATCCCAGTTTTGTAATGAGTATTTTTGCTTAGTTTATGAACTGACGAGATGATGTTAGACTGAGATAATCCCT